>JAHJTB010000272.1 GCA_018830135.1 Pseudomonadota bacterium
GAAAGCGGCCCTGACTGACCAGGTCATCGAGATTCTTGTTGGTTGCGGCAATGAAACGCACGTCCACCTTGATGGTTCGACTTCCTCCCACCGGTTCGAACTCCCGCTCCTGAAGAACCCTGAGAATCTTGGCCTGGGTCTCGAGGGGCATGTCGCCGATCTCGTCGAGGAACAGGGTCCCGCCGTCGGCCAGTTCGAAGCGGCCCTTTTGGGTCGACGTGGCCCCGGTAAAAGCACCTTTTTCGTGTCCGAAGAGTTCGCTTTCCAGAAGCCCTTCGGGGATGGCCACGCAGTTAAGCTTGATAAACGGCCGGCCCTGGCGGAGGCTGTGTTGGCAGATGGACGTGGCCACCAGTTCCTTGCCGGTCCCGCTTTCCCCCTGGATGAGGACCGTGCCGTCGGTGGGGGCCACCTTGACGATCTGGGCCAGCACGGCCCGCATGGCCCGGCTCTGTCCGATGATCTCCGGAAACTGCTGCCGGGCGTCCACCCGGCTGAGCACCCGGGTCACCCGGTCGAAGACCCGGCTGTAGCGACGGACCTCGTCCCCGCCCTCATCAGGGACCGGGTCTGCCTCGATGGCCTCCAGAGGGGTCAGCCGGCGGGCCTTTTCCACGAATTCCGAAACCGGCTTGAGGAAGAGGCGGACGATGACCAGGCCGCAGGCGAAACCGGCCCCGGTCATGAGCAGGGTCCAGGCAAGCAGGGGCCAACCCGGTTCGGCGCCCCGGTGGATCAGGTAGGCGGTCAGCCTGAACGAACCGGTCGAAGTCAAGGCGGCCAGGCCGGCGAAGATGACCGGCACGATGATGTAGAGGCTGACGTCGAATCGAAAGCGCATGATGAAAAGGTTCGTCCGCCGGCCGGGGGCTCAGTGTTTCTGGATCATTTTGATCAGGTCCCACATGGGCAGAAAGATGGCAAAGGCGAAAAAACCGACCACGGCGGCCAGACCGACCGTCAGGACCGGGCCCACGGCGTCGGCCAGCCTTTGGGTGGCGTATTCGACCTCCACGTCGTAATGCTCGGCCACCGCACGGAGCATTTCGTCCAGGTTCCCCGACTCCTCGCCGATGGCGACCATGTTGACGACCATGGGCGTGAAATAGTGGGCCGCCTTCAGGGGTTCGGCAATACCCCTCCCTTCCCGGAGCTGGTCCTCGAGGCGGTCGAAATCCCGGGAGATGGCCACGTTGCCGATGGTCCCGGACAGAATCTTGATCGAGTCTAGGACCGCCACACCGCTGGACTGGAGGATGGCGAAGATGCTGGAAAAGCGGGACATGGCCGACTTGATGAACAATGGGCCGACGATGGGAATTCTCATAACCGTATGGTCCCGGACGAACTTGCCCTGGTCCGTTCGAAAATAATAGACCATGGCCGTAATCCCCGAAATCAGGATCGCTAAAATGAGGTACCAATAATTGAAAATGATGTTGTTGAGAAAGATGCAGATCCTGGTCGGCAGCGGCAGTTCCAGACCGACCCGCAGAAAGAGGTCCACGAACTTGGGCACGACAAAGGTCAGGAGAACGATGAAGGCGATGGCCAGAAAGATGAGCACGATGATCGGATAGGTCAGGGCGGCCTTGATTTCTGATTTGACCTTGTGTTCATGCTCGATGATGTAAATGAGGCGGTCGAGCACCTCGGGCAGAGAGCCGCCGGCTTCGCCGGCGTTGATCATGCTGCAGTACAGCGGAGAAAAGGCCTCGGGGTGCTTTCTGAAGGCCTCGAACAGGGTCCGGCCCTCCCGAACGTCCTCGAGTATCTCTCCGGTGATCTTCTTGAGCTTCTTGTTTTCGCTCTGGCTCTCCAGGACACTGAACATCCGGATGATGGGCACCCCGGCTCGGATCATGGTGCTCATCTGCTTGGAGTACAGAATCAGGTCCGTGGCCTTGATCTTGGAGAAGATGTCGAAGAGGCCGGAACGTTTGCCTCCGGTATCCGATCCGGCCACGATGACCTTGGATGGTATCTGGCCCCGCTCGGCCAGGAGCGTGTTGGCCCGCTGGACGGATTCCGCTTCGACAAAGCCGGAAACCGGCTTGCCCGTTTCATCGATCGCCTGAAAAAAGTATTTAGGCATGGGTGTCTATTTCATCTCCACGTCATAGGGCCAAAGGAATATCAGCCCATAACGGCCGAAGCCGCCTCTTCGACGGTGGTCAGGCCCTTTCGAATTTTGTCGGCGGCGTCTACCCGGAGGGTCCTGAGCCGGCGGGCCTGGACCATGGCCCGGGTGATTTCGACCGAGGAGGCCCTTTTGACGATCAGGTCCTGGACCTGACGGTCCACCATCAGGACCTCGAAGATGCCGATTCTCCCCTTGAACCCGGTATCCATGCAGTTGAAGCAGCCCCGGCCCCTCATGAACTCGATTCCTTTTTCCTTGTCCAGCCCAAAAAATGCCAGGGCCTGGGGGGGGGGGTCGTAAGGTTCCCGGCAGTGCTCGCAGATCTTGCGGACCAGCCGCTGGGCGATGGTCACGCGCATGACCGAGGCCACCAGGAAGGGTTCGATGTTCATGTCCATAAAGCGGGTGGTCGCGCCGGCCGCGTCGTTGGTGTGGACCGTGCTCAGGACCCGGTGGCCGGTCAAGGCCGCCTGCACGGCGATGGAGGCGGTTTCGGAGTCCCGAATCTCGCCGACCATGATCACGTCCGGATCGTGGCGGAGGATGGACCTCAGGCCGCTGGCAAAGGTCATGCCGGCCTTGCGGTTCAACTGAATCTGTCGAATGCCCTGGACCCGGAATTCGACCGGGTCCTCCAGGGTGATGATGTTGATGTCGGGCTGGTTGATTTTTTTCAGGATCGAATACAGGGTCGTGCTCTTGCCGCTGCCGGTCGGGCCGCTGGCCAGGATCAGGCCGTGGGGCTTGCGGATCATGGTCTGGACCTTGACCATGTCGGAGGGATGAAGCCCCATGTTATCCAAGGAATAGAAGGCGCCTGAACTCATGTCCAGGAGGCGCAGGACCAGGCTCTCGCCATAGATCGTGGGCATGGTCGAGACCCGTACGTTAATCTCGCTGTTGCTCATCTGGATGGAAAATCGCCCGTCCTGGGGCACCCGGGATATGGCGATGTCCATATTACCCAGGATTTTCAGTCGGGAGACAATGGGCAGGAACATGGCCCGGGGCGGAGCGGGCACGTTGTGCAGCCGGCCGTCCACACGGAAGCGGACCTGGATATGGTCCTTTTCCGGACCGATGTGGACGTCGCTGGCGCCCTCGCGGACGGCCTGGGCGAGAATGGAATTGACCAGACGAATGACCGGAGCGTCTTCGGCCATGTCCTGCAGGGACCGGACCTGGACGTCCTCGAAGGCGGAGGCGGCCTCCCCGCCTTCATCCGAATCCACATCGTACTGCAGTTCCTCGATGTCCTCGAGCATCCCGTCGTAATTGCTGTATTTTCCGTATATGGCCCCGTTAAGTTCATTGAGTTGCTGTTCGGTGCAGACCAGGGGCTCGACTTCGCAGTTGGAGGCCATTTCCACGGCATCCAGCGCGTTGATGTCGGTGGGGTCGGTCATGGCCACGGTGAGCAGAGAACCTTTTTTGCGGATCGGGGCCAGCCGGTGTTTCTGGGCCAAGTCGACCGGGACCAGCTTGGCTAGGTCGATGTCCACGGGGTAGAGGCCTGGTTCGAACTTGTCGATTTTCAACTGCTGGGCAATGGTTTCGACGATCTCGGGCTCCCGGACGATCCCGTTTCGGACCAGGTACTGGCCCAGCTTCTGTTTGTTTTTTCGGGCCTCGGACAGGGACTGGCGCAAGCGTTCTTCGGTCAACAAGCCGCTTTCAATCAGCATTTCCCCTAATCGCTTCTTCAATGATCGACCCTTTCCTATGTATCATTCCATGGCGGCGAACGGGTCCGCGAAGAAGACCCGGTCTTCCCGCCAAAGATTTCGGACGGACGCCGAACGCCTCGCCTCGGCGGGCAGCGCGGCCAGGCGCCTTTCCATTGGGCCCCGATATCGGCCATAGGGCAGGCAGACGAGCGGGAACCTCAGGCCTTCCTGCTTGCTCCAGTAAGGCACCATCCGAAGGCCGGACACCTGTTCGTTATAGCGCCGCCACAGTTCCACGGCGGCCTCGAGTTCTTCCGTTTCGCCCAGGACCAGCCACCAGCAGTCCTCGAACCACGGAATGACTGTGATCGGCTTGGCGGGAAAACGAATTGATTCCCCGACAGGGACCCGGTCGAAATCCTTCACCTCCGGATTGGCCCGCATGATGTCGGGCAGCCTGCCGTTCCGGTTTCCGTAAATCTGCTGAGCCAGCCAACTGATGCTTTCCTTGGGCTGCAAAGATACCGCGCCCAGGCTTTCGGGCCGGAGCCAGGCGACCGGCACATCCTTGACAAAATTGGTCCACTCCACTTCCCGCGAGTGAAGGTCGACGGCCGGAGACATTGGGGGCGCCTTGGGTCGGGTCAGCCTGGCCGATACGGACGCAGGTTCCACGGGCCGTCGGAGCGGCCGCTCCGCCCCGCGGTCCATTATGATCGAACGGCTTATTTTTTCAATACTCCAGGCGGCCGGCAGATCCAAATAGCCGATTTCAAGGCTCAAAAAAATGCCGATCCCTGTTAGGCCAACCAGGGCGGCCAGGGCCCGGCGCCGTCGAGGTCTGGTCGGCCAGACTGCGGGAGCCATTTTCAGGGCGCAGGACCGGACCGTAAACCAGTCGATTCGTTCCCGATTTCGAATGATCGAGGCCAGGACGCAGGCGTGGCACAGATTGATGATCTTGCGGGGAAATCCTCGGCTATGGCGGTAAACGGCCCACAGGGCGGGGTAGGTGAAGGCCCGGCCGGCCCGATCCCCGCTGCCGGCCTTGTCCATCCTGAAACGGATCATGGCCCGGGTGTCCCGAAAAGTCATCGGCCCGAGGAGATGGTAGAGGCTGATCCGGTCGGTCAGATTGGCGAAGCGGCGCAGTTTTTTTTCAAACTCCCGTTGGGCGAAGATGACGATCTGCAACAGTTTCTGCTGGTTGGTTTCGTAGTTGAGCAGTTCGCGCAGGATTTCAAGGCCGAACGATGGAATCTTCTGGCCTTCGTCCACGATCAGGACGACGGCCTTGCCCCCTTCGACCCCTTTGGCGAAAAGGTATTTCTTGATGGCCTCCTTGGTATGGCCCGGGTCCTTTTCGGCCTCTTCCGTCTCGGCGTGGAAGGCGTTTGACACGGCGGACAAAAAGTCCAGGGGCCGGCTGAAGGCCGGATCGAGGATCAGGTGGGTTTCAATGGTTTCGTCACGGGCGAAACGCCGGATCAACTGGCGGCAGAGGGTGGTCTTTCCCGTCCCCACTTCGCCGATAACCACGTTCAGGCCCCGGCGCAGGCGGATGGACAACTCGATTTTCTGCAGACATTGGACGTGCTGCCTGGAATGAAAAAAAAAGTCCGGGTCCGGCGTGTTGGAAAAAGGCTCCCGGTTCAGGCTAAGCACGCTGAAATAATTCATGTTCCGTCTTTTGGAGGCGCCGTCTTGGGGCGGGACGGTCCCGGCGGTTCGGAACCGGTGGTGTCGTCCGGTCGAACCTGGGCCTTTTCAGCCCCCTTCTCCTTGAGGATGTGCGGTGTAATGAAGATGAGGACCTCTTCCATCTTGTTCGACTCACTCAACCCCTTGAAGAGCCAGCCCAGGATGGGGATGTTTTTCAGGCCCGGCACCCCGGTTTCGGTATTGGTGGCATTTTCCTTGTTCAGGCCGCCGATGACCGTGGTCTGGCCATCGAGGAGGATGACGTGGGTCTGGGCGTTCTTGGTCAGAATGGTCGGATTCCCGTCGATGGGATTGGTCCAGTCCAGTTCGTCCTTCTTGGTATCGATCTTCAGCTTGAGCTGCTCGCCGCCGATCACGTGGGGCGTCACTTCCAGCCGCAGGGTCGCCTTCTTGAACTGGATGACGGGCTGACCGTCCTTGTCGTAGGTCCGGTAAGGGACCTCGGCCCCGCTTTCGATGACGGCGGCGCTGTTGTCCAGGGTGGTAATGGACGGACTGGAGAGAATGTTGAGCTTGCCGTCGCGCTGGAGGGCCGACAGTTCGAGGGCCAGCATGCTGCTGCCCGTTGTTTCCGCCAGGAAGCCCAGGGTGAAACCGGCCTGGGTGATATCGGTGACCGGAAAGTTGACCATGGGGCCCGTGTTGGGAGCAAAGGTCGGGTCGCCGACGGTCTGGCCCCAGATGCCCGAGCTGTTGGCCCCGGGATAGAACCAGTTGCCGGCCGAATCCTTGGACAGCCCGCCCCACTGAACGCCCAGGTCCAGGGCCGTTTCCTTGGTCGTCTCGACGATATGGGCCTCGATCAGCACCTGGGACGTCGGCTGGTCCAGGCTGGCGATCAGGGGCACCAACCGGTCGATGTCGTCCTGGGTGGCCTGAATGATCAGGGCGTGATTGTGGGCATCCACCATGACCCGGCCTTCGAGAACCGCCGCCGTGACTTCCTTGCCGTCCCCTTTTTTCTCCTGGGCGGCCGACTCCAGTATGGATTGCAGGTTTTTCTGCAGATCGGCCGGCTCGGCGAACTCGATGTGAACGACCCGGGTCTGCATGGCCCGCTTCTGGTTGCGAACCTTTTCATCATAGGTCATGACCCGGATGATGTCACCCTCCCAAACATAGGTCAACGACTGTGAACTGAGGATGCTGGAAAAAACCTGGTCCCAGGGTACGTCCTTGACGTCCAGGGTGACTTTGCCTTGCACGGTTTCGTTGATCAGGATGTTCTGATCGACGGCCCGGGCCACGGCGTGCAGGGCCACGGCCGCGGGCAGGTCCCGCAGCTTGACCGTGATCTTCTTTTTCGGCAACGGCTTGATAAACTCGGCCCGCAGTTCCTTTTGCAGCCGGGTCAACCGGGATCGATTGTCCCCTAGTTCATCCTTTACCTTGGTCGGCTTGTTGGCTTTGGACTCTTCCGCCCTGGCCCGCCATTTGTCAAAAAAAGGATCCGGCTTTTGGGTCCGGTCCGGGGCGCACCCAAGAAAGAGCGCGGTCATGACCACCCCGACCAAAGCTGCCAGCCCAATTCCTCTGGGACTTAGCTTCACTGTTGTTCCCCATCTATGCCTTGCTTAGTATCCGGGCTCATCCAGGGTGAGAACCATTTGCCCCCCCTGCTGGCCCCCCCGGACTAAAATCACCTGCTCGGCCGAAATACTTTTGATGGACATCCCGGCCGACTCGACCTTATCGCCGACCTCGTATTCGATACCGTTGATGACAGCCATGCGCCGCCGGCCTATTTCCAGATATCCGGAAAAGGTCAGGATTACGTCCCCTGCTTTTTCGATGATTTCCGGCGGTTTGTCCTCCTCGGTCTTCTTGGCCGCCTTGGACGACTGGAAGAACGGATTGTCCGGCCATTGGGACGAGGCCTTGTTCACGATATACTGCTCGTTGGCGGGCTTGACTGCCTCCTTGACCAGATTCGCCGTTACCTCGGCCGCTATTTTCTCCAGCTCCTTGACGCTCGGGTCCTGGGCGGCCGCCTTGGGTTTGGACGGCTGATCGAACAGAAACAGGTATCCGCCGATCAAAACGGCCGCCACCATGGCGACGATGATTATCTTTTCCCGTTTCGACATTCGAAGTTCAACCCGTGTTCCCCGGTCGTTGGCGCAATGGACGATTCCCTGGCCGGACCGTCCGGGCCCCTATTCCAGCTTGAGCCATAATTTGAGCCCGCAACTCATGTTTTCCGGAGACGAATCGACTTGGAAGCGCACGATTCGCTCGAGGGACGGCCAAGCGGCCAGTTCGATAAGAAACTGGCGCAAGGCCTGATATTCACCCTTGACTTTCAAATCCAGGTCCATCCGGCTGACGCCGTTTTCGGTGACTGGAGGGTAGGTGATGATGTCTTCCAACTCCAGTCGATTCTTTTCGGCCAGTTCCTTGAACACCTGGGATAAACGGCCCACATCCCGGCGCGGCAAAGGCGCGGTTTCCGGTCGCGGCAGGTTGTCCGGGAAGTCGAACCGTCCTCGCTTGAGCAGTTCCTTGTAAACCGGGGCCAGGATTTCCTGTTTCTTGATCTCAACGGCGAGCTGCTGCTGCGTAGCCTCCTCCCTCAATAGGGCCCGGTAGTTGGGATAGATCACCAGGAGGACGAAAGCGAGAACGCCTGCGGAGCAAAACGCAATGTATATCAGGCTTTTTCGCGGCAAAGTTTGAGGAAGTGCAGCCAGTTTCAGTCCTCCCGCATCAAAGCAGTTCCAGCTTGGCCGAAAAACGGAGCGCGTCTCGGCCTTCCACGGTCTCGAAGGTCTTGTTCGCGATGGACGGCCGTCCGAATACGGGCGATCCCTCCAGGCTGATCAGATACCCGGTCAGGGCCGTTTCCATGTTCAGTTTGTCTCCGAAAACAAACCCTTGAAGTTCCAAGGTGCTGGCCGATTTTACGGCCGCCGGCCGTTTGCTGGCCTGGCCCGGTTTCTGGCCGGCCGCATCGGCCGATTCCGAAAAATCGGTCTTCAAGCTCAACAGGCGAATCTGGGGCGGAGTCAGTTCGGATAACTCGCTCATCAATGCAACCGGCCGGTAGCGCAGGCCCAGCTCCACGGCGTTCGTCCGAGTCTTCTTGACCCGGGCGAGCATGGTCAGCAGGTCCCCCTGTTTCAACCGCGGGGCATACACGGACAAATTCGTCCGCAGGCGGGCCGTGTTCGCTTTCTCCCGGCTGATTCGGGTGCTCTGCCACAGATGAACACCTCCCAAGGCCAGAATAATGGCGATCGAAACCATGGCCACGATCCGGTTGATTCGCCGTACGGATGAGGTTTCCTGCCGGTCTTTGTAGGTGTTGATGAAGTTCGGACCGCGAGTTTCACCGGCCAGGGCCAGCCCCATGGCCGGGGCGAAGGACTCCCGGCTGGAAGATGAATCCGGCGGAAACACGGACTCCATGGCCCGAGGGTCGGCATCGAAGGGGTCCATCGTCACGACCGGCACGGCCAGTTGCTCGTTCATATAGTCCATCAGCCGATGGTATGCCCCCATGGGCCCGGTCAAGTAAATCCGATCGGCCCGCTCCCCCCCGTGCTCCTGGCTGAAATGCTCCAAGGTTCTTTCGATCTGACGGGTCAGACGCTCGGCTGCCTGCAGACACATCTGAAAGACGTCCTCGGCATCGACCCCGAGCCGGTTCGCCCACTCCCGGGGAATGTCTCCGTCTTCGATGAGCCCGAAAAAAATCTTGCGAGCCTCGCCCATATCGACCGGACGATCCACGACCACGGTTTCGGCCAATGACTCTCCGGTCATCTGAATACCGCCACCCGGACCGATCTGTCGTTCGTAAAAACCCTCCTCGATTGCTTCAATCATGCTGTTCATACCGGCCTTGACCCCTCGGGACAGGATCAGGTTGCCTTCGGAGAACAGGTCGATCCGGGACCAGTTCCGGCCGATATAAACACTGCAGATATTCCGTCCGGAGTCGGTCAGCCATCCGGACCTGAACAGGGCCTGCATGGCGAAAGGCACGGTCAGCAGACCGCTCAAAGGCGTGCCGGCCCGGCTGAAAATCGTCTTCAGGCTTTCAATCTCCCGAAAGGGGGCGATATAGGCGAATACCTCGTTCTTCTTGATCCCCTCTTCAGTGGTCTCCTTGAGCAGTTCGAAATCGAACAGAAACTCGTCCTCGTCGAACTCCCCTTCCTTCTTGTAGGTCCAGTAGGCCGCATTCGGAATCTGGGACGGGGGCAGCTTGGGAATGCGTAAGTGGCGCATTTCCACCTTGGCCCCGGAAATGATGCTCCAGATATTCATCTTTCCCGCATTCATGCTGAAACGCTTGAGATGCGCGCGCAGGAACCTCGGAAACTCCGGACTGTCCCGGGTCAGCCCTTCCTCGAAGGGGACAATGTCCAGCCCGAGAAGCTGGGGCTTCCGATCCAGGGTGTAGCCAATCTTGGCCACCTTGAGTTCCGTGTAGCCGATATCCACGCCCAAGCCGACCGATCGGCCAAAAGGAAGCAGCCTCCCCATAAACGAGCGCTTCGGAGCATCTCCGGGATCAGCGGTGGATTCCGACTGGATTTCCGGCTCTCCGGAATCTCCGTGCCGAATCAGGTCCAGCAGTTTTTCGGTCGAGGATATCTCGTCGTACCTGTCCAATGACTCACCCCATAAAGGTCACGGAGGCTTCTCCTGGTCCCATCGCCCCGTCTGGTGGATCGACACCGGATCCAACCAGACCCCCCCTTCGTGAGAGCAGCCGCCATACCGCGTTCCGGACTTCAGGCGTCGCCCCCGGCAACCCGGTCGCCCAGGACCATTTTATCAGGTTCTAAAGCATAGATCGAAGCAATAAACCCCAACAGCTCTTCAGCCTGGGAGCATCTTCTTTTCAAAGATGAAGGATAGCATGATCGATATGGGTTTGCAAATTATTATTTCAATGATATAAGGCTATTGTAACATTCCCGATAACAAAGATGCGTTTTTTAGTAAAATGATCTATAATTTTGATACACTATATGGTACGTGAAAATATATAGCTACTAAATGTTGTTTATTTAAGATCTTTGTAGCTCCCCGCGGCAGGCTGCGGGGAATCTTTGACATGTAAGGGAGAAATCCATTTTTTAGTTAGCGAGCCAAGCTCGCGGCAAGCCGTGAGAAATGCGCCCGCCATGCATATTCAAGCCTGGGGAGATATTTGTTTTTTTTGCCGCTCTCATGTCATGGCCGTTGCCGTGCCGGACCCGAGACGGGGAGACAAAGGGCTCGAATTCGGGCTCCCGGGTTGCGGGGCGTGGGGAACCTGGTTCGGAAAACGACCCGGGAGGTTCGGGGACATTTTTCCCGCTGTCCTTTGGGCCATGCCTGGGAGCGGGTAACCTTATCAGTGGTTGATAGCCTTGAAGGACCGCCCTGCCGCGGTCTTCAGCCGAAGACCGTGCGGGCGGCGGCAATACTCAAGGCCCCGATTCACTACTGCCTACGGGAGCGGATGCTTTACCAAAGCCCGGATGTGTGCTAATCTTGGCGCTGGGGATTTATGAATTTTTCCAGGATCGGCCGGGCCGGGCCTGGAGGCGGCGGCAGTTGACCGGACCCGGCCGGGATTTGCGGACGGATCCGGATTTCATCGGAGTTTGTTCGAGAGCGGGATTTTTCGTTACAATCGGGAAAGGGGAAGGCCCATGGCAGGCGTCTGGGACAAAGTGAAGGCATTTGTCAAAGGGGAGGAGCCGATTCTCGGTCTTTTCTATGTGGAGTGGGGCATTACGGTGGGCCTGTTCGTCCTGGTATTTGTCCTGTTCCCGTATGTTTTCAATTTTCTGGAGAAGAAGGGCCTGCTCCTTGGGGCGATCGTCCCATTGATTATCGGCATTCTGCTTTTAAGAAGCCTGCTGATCATCTGCATCGAAAGTCGGGAGAAGAAAATCGCCCGGGAAATCGAAGACGATGCCCGCCGTTTCATCTTGCAGGGGCTGCCCGTGATTCTTCCCCAACTGGCCGAAGACCAGGTGCACCAGGTCTTTCGGGAGTTTGACACCATGATGGCTTTTCGGGCCAAGGGGCAGAACGAACAGGAAGCCTACCTGAAGCAGCTTGGCGAACGGCAGGACGCGTCGGCCCAGCCTTCAGTGGAACCGGAGGGTCCGATTTCCCAGTCAGGGAATTCCAGCGGCGACTTCTCGGGGATCAGATAGCCGGCCCCGGCGTCCGGAACGAAGCGTTGCCGATTTTTAGCGGGACTTTACGGTTTCGTGGATGATGTCTTCGGTTCAAACCGGATCGATTCTCCGCCCGGACGCCCGAAGGCTCCGGGCGGTTCTACACTCGCATACGGCGGTAGACGCCGGTTCGACCGACGCTTAATCGTTGACGGACCGGTATCCGGTGTCTACAATCCGTAACGCTCAACCCATTAGAACATACATCAGGGAGGTTAAGATATGGGACCTTTGAACGGGGTGAAAATTATCGAGGTTGGAGGGATCGGTCCCGGTCCTTTCTGCTCGATGATGCTGTCCGACATGGGCGCCGAAATCGTTCGGGTGGACCGTCTCGGGCACGTGGAGATGACCGAGCCGAAGTACAACCTGCTCCATAGGGGGCGGCGCTCGATTTGCATGAACCTGAAAAAGCCGGAAGCGGTGGCCACCCTTCTGCGGATGATTGAACAGGCCGACGCCCTGACCGAGGGCTTTCGCCCGGGCGTCATGGAAGACCTGGGTCTGGGTCCCGAGGTCTGCCTGGAACGCAATCCCCGACTGGTTTACGGCCGGATGACCGGCTGGGGTCAGGAAGGCCCCATGTCCCATGCCGCCGGCCACGACATCAATTACATTGCCCTGACCGGCGCCTTGTATTGCATGGGACAGCATGATCGCAAGCCGCCCCCGCCCTTGAATCTGGTGGGTGATTTCGGCGGCGGCGGCATGCTGTTGGCTTTCGGCGTGGTCTGCGCCCTGTTCGAGGCGTTGCGGTCGGGCCGGGGCCAGGTGGTGGACGCGGCCATGGTCGACGGCGCCTCGATCCTGATGGCCATGTTCTATTCCCTGCGGGCCGCCGGCGTCTGGACCGACAGCCGCCAGTCCAACCTGCTGGACGGCGGGGCGCATTTTTACGACTCCTATGAGACCAAGGACGATGAGTTCATCTGCGTGGGCTCCATCGAGCCGCAGTTCTACGCCCTGCTGCTCAAGCACACCGGTCTGGCCGACGATCCCGACTTCCAGGTCCAGATGGACCGGACGAAATGGCCCATGCTGAAGGAAAAGATCACGGCCGTGTTCAAGACCAAGACCCGGGACGAATGGTGCGAAATCATGGCCGGGACCGACGTCTGTTTCGCGCCGGTTCTGAATTTGGGTGAGGCCCTCGAACACCCGCACAACAAGGCTCGTCAGACCTATGTCGAGATCGAGGGCGTGCCTCAGCCCGCGCCGGCCCCGCGGTTTTCCAGAACCGTTCCGGAAATCCGCAAACCGGCTTCCGCGCCCGGAGCGGATACCCAGTCGATTCTGTCGGACTGGGGTTTCTCCTCCGAGGAAATCGCGGGGCTCAAAACGGCCGGGGCCATCTGACCCCGGGTCCGCACGCCCCTTCCATGATGGAATATGGCCCGGCGCCGATCGCTTGACGCCGGGCCGCCGCCGGACCCGAAAGCGAGGCACCCGATGAAAGACCCCCTCTTCGAACCCATCCTCATCCACGGCCTACAAGTCAAAAATCGCATCTACATGCCGCCCATGCACTTGAACATGTGCCCGACGGGCGAGGTGACCGACCAGCTCACGGCCTTCTATGCCGAGCGGGCCGCCGGCGGCGCCGGGCTCATTTCCGTGGGCTATGCCACGGTCAACGACATGGCCGGCCAGTTCGCCTGCCTGGGCGCCCACGAAGACCGGTTCGTGCCGGGCCTGACCAGGCTGGCCGGGGCCATCAAGACCCACGGCGCCCGGGCCGTGGTCCAGATCAACCACGCCGGCCGTCAGACCCATTCCATGATGATCGAAGGCCGCCAGCCCGTGGCCCCTTCGGCCGTGCCCTCCCCCCTGACAAAGGAGACACCGAGACCGCTGGACCGGAAGGAAATCCCCGGCATCGTCGAGGACTACGCCCGAGCCGCCCTGCGGGTCCAACAGGCCGGATTCGACGGGGTCGAAGTCATCACCGGCACCGGCTACCTGATCAGCCAGTTTCTTTCCCCCAACTCGAACCAGCGGGCGGATGAGTACGGCGGCTCGTTTGAAAACCGGATGCGTTTCGGCCTCGAGATCATGCGGGCCATCAAAAAAACCACGGGCGAGGATTTTCCTCTCATCGCCCGCCTCAACGGCAACGAGTTCATGCCCGGTGGCAATGGGCGCCGGGAGCTTCAGGCCTGGGCCCGCGCTCTGGTCGGGGCCGGGGTCGATGCCTTGAGCATCAACCAGGGCTGGCATGAAGCCCGCGTTCCCCTGATCGTTTCTGAAGTGCCCCGGGGGACGTACGGGTACCTGGCCCGGGGCATCAAGGAACAGGTCGGTGTGCCGGTGGTGGCCAGCCACCGGATCAACGACCCGGATACGGCCCGGGAGATGATCAGCGACGGCCTGTGCGACATGACGGCCATGGGGCGGGGTCTTATCGC
>JAHJTB010000029.1 GCA_018830135.1 Pseudomonadota bacterium
GACCGGCGGCCGGCCCTGCTCCCGGTTCCATCTCCGCAGCGAGGCGAACATGTCATGGTTCGAATGCCGGGGCGTGGGGTGCTGCATCCAGACGTCAACGATCATGGGAATCCTCCTGAACAGGCGTGACGCCCACCGAGGCCCAGGCGGCGTCGGCCAGAACGTCGCGGTACGCGGTGGGGGGGACCGGGGACAGGCCGTTGAGCCAGGCCCGGCAGACGATCTGAGCCGGCCCGATCAGGCAGGCCGACAGGACCTCGGGCGGAAAGGGCTTGAGGCGCCCGCTTTCCTGAAGCGGGACGGCCCAGTCCTGGATGGCCCGACCCATCCGGAGATTGGCCTGGCGGACCTCGTCGGCCCGGACCTTCCGAGTGCCGGGGGGGCCGGGCTCCAGCATGAATCCCGCCAGCAGCGGATGGGCCCGGACCCATTCCAGGTGAAAGGCCACCGCCTCCCGGACCGCCTTTTCGGCCCGGCCGGGGTATTTCCCGAGCAGGCGGGCCAGGCCCTCCTGGTAGTCGGAGACGGCCTGCATGTGCAGGGCCTCGGCCACGGCCGCCTTGGACCGGAAAAAGTGGAAAAAGCTTCCGTTGCTCACGCCGGCCCGGGTTCGGATGCGGGCCACGGTGGCGGTTTCGAATCCGCGTTCGGAGAACTCGGCCAGGGCCGCGTCCAGTATTTTCCGGCGGGTGTCGTTCATAATATAGAGTATCGCTCTGGAGCAATACTCTATATCCGGGACGGCCAGCGGTCAAGAAGAAAAATTCAGACCTTTTCCGTCAATTGAGATAGGATAAGTCCAGCCCGGACCGAAACCGCCGGCGCAAAATCCCCAAGGAGAACGCATTATGAAACAATGGCACGAAATGGCCGCCGAACTGGAACGATACATCCGGCCGGCCACCTTCCCCCTGGCGGTGCAACTGCCCCGGACGGAGGAGGAGATACCGGCCAAGGCCCGCCGGCCCTTGCGAGACATGGGCAAAAAGCTGGCCCCCTGCCAGGCCGCGGCCCTGGCCCGCAAGTACGGCTGGACCGTGGCCGTTTCCGCCTCGGAATCGGGCTGCGCCATCGCCAGCCACACCCACGGCTGGGAACCCGCCGATCCGGACGGCGTGGTCACCTTTTTCATGTACATGAAATACGCCCACGACGAGGCCTCGGCCAAGGCCGGCATGGCCGCCATGCCCGCCATCGAGCCGGGAAGCTGCGCGGCCGTGGTCCACGCCCCCCTGGCCCGGACCGTTTTCGAGCCGGACGTGATTCTTTTGTACATCAACCCGGCCCAGTTGATGCGCCTGATCCACGGGGCGACCCAGGAGACGGGCGGTCCGATCGTCTCGAGTTTCTCCGGCCGGGCCGCCTCGTGCAGCGAGGGGGTCGTCCGGGCCTTCCGGGACAACGCCCCCCAGATCGTCGTGCCCGGCAACGGGGACCGGGTCTGGGCCTCGGCCCAGGACGACGAAATGGCCTTCGCCCTGCCCGCCTCGATGCTGGACGGCCTGCTGCGGGGACTGGAACGGACTCACGAGCGCGGCGTCCGCTACCCGGTGCCCGCCTGCCTGGACTATGAACCCAGGGTCCGCCTGAACATCCCCCTGACCGACATCTTCAAGAACCCGGTTCTTTGATCGGGTTGGCCGGCCCGCCTTCCCCGGCCCGGCTGGCTTCCGGGCCGGGGAAGGTGGACGCCGGATATTACAGAAATCGAAAGCGGCCGCGATCGATCAAATTCGTTTCCGCACCTTGGCCCAGCTGTCGGTAATGAGGAAGCTTTGTTCCATGTCATCGACCATGCACCGGAACTTGTTCATCGGTACGGCGAAGCTCAATGTCTCCTTGGGAACATACGGCCTGGCCGACACGTCGAACATGCCGATCACGCCCCGGGGGCGCTCCCGGTCTTTCTAACACCTCAGTCTGGACACCTCAGTCTGGACACCCATATTTTGATAAGGACGCCGCTACGACGTCACGAACACCAAGGTAAAATCCGGTTCAAAACGGCCGGCCTCCGTCGGCCCGCAGCCTGTTGGGCCGCCGGCCTTGCGGCTGCCGGCGCTAATGTCCGAAAAACGACGAGACATACTTGATCGCGGTAAAAATGATGACAGCGGCCAGCATCCATTTGATGGCTTTGGCGGGAACGAATTTCTGGAAACGCGCGCCCAGATACATGCCGGCCATCCCGCCGACCCCGAACAGGACCCCCAAAAGCCAGTCGGGCGCAATGGACATGTGGGGGTAGAACGGCGCGATGGCCTGATAGAACAGCACGCCGGCGACCGAGGTGACGAAGGTCCCCATCAGGGCGGCCCCGGCGACGGTATAGACCGGCAGCCCGAAAAAGGTGACGAAAAAGGGCGCGATAATGGCCCCGCCCCCGATGCCGTAGATTCCGCCCACGATGCCGACGATGAAGCTCAGGCTGACGATGCCCCAAAAGGACACGTCAAAGGTCTCGTCATAAAAGGTATAGCCCAGACGCTTCAGATTGAAGTGGGTCACCTTTACCGTGGGCAGGGCTTCCGAGGAGGCCATGTCCTTGTCTTTGGCCTTCTGGCGATGACGGCGGACCATTTCCTGAAAGCGCTGTTCGCTGGTGGTCTTGTCAGCCTGGCCCGGGTGGGTCCTGGTCAGGTCCCTCACCATCCGGATTCCGATATAGAGCAGGACCGCCGCGGCGAACAGCTTGAAGTGTTTCGGATCGGGCAGATAGGCCACGCGGACGAAGGCCCCGATAAACACGCCGGGCAGGGTCCCGGCGACCACCACCCAGGTGAGCGGCCAGACCATGCGTCCTTCCTTGTAATAGCGATAGACCCCGCTGGGTATGGCCACGATGTTGAACAACTGGTTGGTGGCGCTGACCGACGGGTGGGTATAGCCGAGGAATGACATTTGAAAGGGCAGAAGCAGAAACGCGCCGGACACGCCGCCCATGGAGGTGAAGAAGGAGATGACGAAGGCGACCAGGGGAGGAATCCAGGGCGCGACTTCGATTCCCGCGGTTTGAAACAGCATCTCAGCCTCCTGCCCGAAGTCTCTTGACCAAAGAGACACGAATATATATAATTACGTGTTAGTTTACCAGGACCCGGGCCGGACTGTCAATATCAATCCTCGATGGTGATCCACGACCGGCATGTGATAAAAAGGACCGCGGGCCGTCGCGCGGCCCCACCGGGCCGCAGGAGGAAAAGCCGAATGGATTCGAAGAGGAAAAACGATCCAGGCCGTGCCGTTCCACGGACAGCCCTGCCGGGGGGGATCCACCAGGGGCGCATCGTTGCCTCGCCGGATGAAGATCAGTGCCTGGATGCGGTTCAACTCGGCCGGTTGGAGCAGTCCTTTCGGGACTGGCTGGAGGCCTCGCCTCGGGCCGACGTGCGCCTGTCCCGCCGTCGCATATTGATCATCTTCCTCCTGATCCGGTACACGGGCGCCAAGCTGAACGAGGTCCTGGCCCTCAATCCCTTCGAGGACATCGATTTCGACCGGAAATCCGTTCTCTTTCGGACCTGGGGCGCCGACCCGGACCCGGGTTCAAGGCCGGTTTACCTGTCCGGGAATCTGTCGCGGGAAATCCAGACGGCCCTGGCCGATCCGGCCTTCCGAAGCTCCCTGGGGAACCGGTTCGATATCGATCCCGCCTTTGTGCGCCGCAAGTTTTACGAGCGCGCCCAGGCTTGCGGGTTCCCCAAGCGACTGGGCGGGCCGGAGATGATCCGCAAGGCCCGGGCCGTGGAATTGATGCAAGGCAACATGCCTCTGCCGGCCGTTCAGATGATGCTGGGCCATTCGACGCCCAACCTGACGTCCTCTTACGTCTCTTTTTCCGAGGACGAAATCCTGCGGCTGATGAAGCTTTTCATGGAAAGGGAATCCGCCCGAAAAACAAGCGCCCGAAACGCGTTCTTCGGCAAAGTCCAGGATATCCAGCGCGGAGACATACAGACCCGGGTATGTCTGACAACCATCGGGGGCTACCGGGTGACCACCGTGATCACGAATCACAGCGCGGAGCACCTCGGGTTGAAGAAGGGTCAGTTGATCAGCGCGGAAGTCAAGGCGCCGTGGGTCACGCTTCAGAGCGGGGAGGCCGAGCCGCTATCCAGCGCGGAAAACCGGTTCAACGGGGTCATCGTGGGCATGACCGGCGGTGAAGTGAACACGGAGTATTTGATTCGCATCTCTGACGGAACGGAGCTGTGCGCTCTGGTTTCCACTCAAAGCAGCCGGCGCCTGTCCTTGGAAACCGGGGATCGGGTCTGGGCCCTGTTCAACTGCTTCGCCGTGGTCCTGCATGTGGATTGAACCCGATTCGCCGACGATACAGGCATTGTCAAGAGGATGCCGTTCGGCCGCCTTGACAAAGGAAGCAGGGACGGGCTAATAATCAGCCATTCCGTATCCTTCACCGCCTTTGGTGTCTTGGGGAATGTCTGGAGGTGAATAGTCCGCCGGAGGCGGACGGGACCACTCCTTCTTAATCAGCGCAATCAGGAGAAACGTGATGTTTTCCGGAAAATTTTGGATCGGGCTTTTATTGGGCGCCTTTGCCGCCGCCCTGTTGATCGCCGTCAGCCTCTATGCCTTTCGGGGGGTCATCGCGCAAATCGATTTCGCGGGAAAGCCCGAAATCCCGGTTTCGTCCGCTGAAAAGGCAACGGAAGCGTCGAAACGGGCCATGTCCGA
>JAHJTB010000561.1 GCA_018830135.1 Pseudomonadota bacterium
GGAACAAAGAGGTATAGAGATGATTGTGGCGTGAGGAGTTGTGTCTTAAAATCTGATATCATCGGATTACTGAGAATTGAATTCTTCTCTTCTCTTGTCCCCCATACGTCGGAATAGTGTATCTTGCTAGCAAGACTAGTCCCAGAGCGACACATCAGTGAAATGGCAACACCCTGTTGTATATCAAATACATTCACATCAGACATACCCGCTGGGGGTTGTTCGCCGACATTACTGTCCCCATGGAGGTTAACGATATGGATGGTACTAAAAGAAGACATTAGGCTCTGGCGCATTCCGTTAAAGGTTGGGGCACCAAGGAAACCGTGATTTGAAATGTAACCTAGCGTCCCAACCCCTGTCTTTCCTATCTGTATTTGAGCAAGTCTTATAAATTTAACGTAGTCGTCTTGCAACCAAAGCTTCTTCTCGTTGAGTGGAGTTCCATCAACTTTGTAATAGCTCTGAACTATTACACCATCAACTACATCAGCCTTTGCGAGGTTAATGGCCCATTCCCCCATATTTGCAGAGATCTTTGAGTATGGAGGATTAGCAATTATGACTGTGAAACGTTTATTCCACTTAATATTATTGACGGCTCTAGCTTCATGGGCAAGTGCTGGCGCCCATTGTTCGAAAACGCGTTGTGGAATGGAATCAGTTGCTGGCTCAAGGCTATTGGTGAGATAAACATGGACGCGTTCATCTGCGTTGAAGCTATAACCTGTTTCATATAGTTTCAGTCCGAGCTTCATATGAGCAATGGCATATGGAGCCATCATCAGCTCAAAGCCGTACAAACGTGGTAGTAGGTGCTTAGGGACATATTCATTCCAGAGACTTTGCGTTTCTAAAGCCATGTGACCTTGCTTCACCCACTTGGCTCTCATAGTCTTATGGATGAGGTCAATAGCTTCAACAAGGAAGGTGGCGGTCCCGGTGGCCGGGTCAAGTATCTGGACAAAGGGTTCATCAGGTGATAAACCTTCGGGGATCTTTATATCAGGCTTTCTCTTTACCATCTCGCCCCAGGTTGTAATATCGGCTAAACCATCTTCAAGTCCAAATTCACTTTGCAGAAGTTCATGGACATTGTGAACTATATAGGAAACAACCGGTTGAGGAGTGAAAAAAACGCCGCGCTGGACTTTCTTCTTTTTGTCGTATTCGGATAGAAAGTCTTCATAAAAATGTATAACCGGATCTTCCTGTTGAGTACGATTTCCAAAGTCACGGAGTATGGCATCCATATGTGTATCCGGGCTGTTTAGTAACTCAACGACCTCCTGTACACCAAGCTCATCAAAATCTATAGCCCCTTTTCTACCGCCAGCGGTGAGAAAGGTACCCAGTATCTCCTTAAGGAAAGGATTCGTTATGGGAATCATATCAGCTACATTGCCTGCAGTGACTCCCGTCGGACGGGAAACGCGCGCAGCGAGAAGACCATAAGCAATAGTTTGAGCATACATATCGGCAAAATCATCTTCGCTAAGGTCGTGGATGAGAGCTTCCTGGAATGACTTGTATAACTTGCGAAGATGACCTCGTTCAGTTTCAATAGCAAGTACCATATTAGTACGACTTCGAATACGTTTAGCGAGGTCGGCTAGGCGTGAAGCCAAGTCTTTTGATGTGGTAATTACCTCGCGATGGCGAAGGACGAAGGTAGATGACCATTTCTCGCACCAATCTTTCAAGTTATGTTCGTCATCGGGCCAGAGGAGCTTTTCTTTTAGCTCCCGGTGACAGTGATCAAGGTGAAGGGCGGTGTCAGCATCATCCCAACCAAGTACTTTAAGCGTAGGTAGATCACCTATTGCTTTATCTTGAGAAAAGTGCGCAAATGTTATCTGTCGCTGTTCATCCTCTCCATAGTTAGAGATAAAAAGCAAATCATCCAGGTTCCAGGATGCGTGTTCCGATTTGTTGGCTGAAGCTCTTTTCTTGAAGACAAGTCGGCTTAATATGCGACGTAAAACAACTACAGGTAATCGCTTTGGTTCAAACTTGATGAAAAAGATGCCCCAAGGTTGATTGGAAACCAATGGGCGAAGCTGCTTTATTTCATCTATCTTTACTGCTGTTTCTGGATCTATCCCTAGCTCTTCTGCCGCATAGTCAAATACAATCTCATTAAAATCGTCCGTCTCGATAGGCCAGTTCAGTTCGTCACGGAGATATTTAACCAGAGATGGAAATGTTTTAATGGCTCGGAGTTTTTCTCTCTCCTGGTCCAACATGCCAGACCTCCGTTTAAGAAAGCTCCATCCAAGCTTTTAGCGTAGCTTTAACACCTATGGGTGCTTGCACCTTTTTGAAATAGGAGTTCTTAATGTGTTTTTCTATTTTTTGGCGGATTTCGGAGAGTGTCTTGTCGGAAAGAGAGCGGTATCGGGGGGTTTGAGAAGTACTGCGGATTAGATTGATAATTTCTTCCGGTCCCTCGGTAGTCTTTTCGCTGGTTATATCGTAGAGATACCACTGGGTATAGCCCGCTTCCTCTGTCCACTTTATCTCCTCATCCGGTTTTTGGCTCCCTGTTTGAGGCGCGGGTAAAGAATAGCAGAAAAATACAGCCTTAGCGTCTGGCGATGGGTGTTCCTTTCCACTGAAGACGCGTCCGGGAAGTACGTTTAAGCGCTCCTCTAACTCCGGATTATCCTTCAACAGTTTCTGGTACTCTAATCGCATCTCTTCGATCGTGGTTGTGGTGCCTTCATACTGGTGCAAGAAGTCCTTTAGAGCGTCGAAGTTATCCCGCGGTGTGAGCAGTTTCTTCCCTTCTATACCGAAGACCTTGGAAATGCGTAAGGTCTTGTGGGACACTTTGCTATATAGCTTCAGTAACGTCTCCAACTCTTCCGGAGGTAGGAAATTCCAGTAGGCCACACTACCACGTATTGCTTTTTGCTCTGGATGTTCAGCTAATATGATCTGCTCAATGTTAGGATCCAGACGGCGGTCAACACGGCCAATCCTCTGCATTAGGCGAACAGGGTTCCAGTGCAAATCATAATTGATTAAACGAGTTGCATCTTGCAGGTTCAAACCTTCAGATAGCACATCTGTTGATATAAGAACGCGAGTCTCCCTTTTTTTCTTATCGGCTAATTCCTTACTTGAAATCCCATTGTAATACGGAGCGAATTGCGTAATAACGTCACCCCGATCACGCTTATCGGAACTGTCTACTTCGTCCAAGCCGAGTATATTAGCGTTCTCTAACTCTTTCTTCAGATAATGTGCCGTTGTCATGAACTCTGTAAAGATAATAACCTTATGCTCCTTGAGCACCGGATCTGTTTTCAGTAGTTTGACTAGCGCCTTTAGCTTATCATCGTGTACAGCCTTGAACTTTTTTAGCTCGGAAATGAAGTCTACGACCTCGTTCAAGTCCAAGTAAGTCTCTTCGAGTATCTCCTCGACTTTATACTCATCACGAGACAATTCCTCAATATCCCCCATCATCTCTGCAGTAATAATATCTTCATTTTCCTCATCGAGCTTGTCTGGGAAAAGTTCTGACTGCTTGGCCTGTACATAAGCGATAAGATCGGCATTTTGAGCCTTCCAACGTTCCAGTCTTCTCTTTTCTCCATCGGTTTCTGCATGCTTGGTGATAAAAGCGAGCATCTTTAGAAGAAGTTCTTGACAGGACATCTCAAAAGATTGGGCTGAGCTTTCAAAACGTTTCAGAAATAA
>JAHJTB010000273.1 GCA_018830135.1 Pseudomonadota bacterium
AAAAGTCGAAGCATAGAATCGAAGGCCGCCTGGGTCGGAACCTGGAAAGCCTATGGCCTTCACCCGGACCCGATCGGTCCGGACCGGCATGATACTCCCGCCGGAAAACGACAAAAACATGAAGATTTATCTGGTTCGACACGGCCAACCCGACCGGGGCCCGGCCAAACGATACATCGGCTGGACCGACCTTCCCCTGGACTCCACGGGAGCGTTCCAGGCCCGGGCCCTGGGACGGGAGTTCTCCGGGGAGGCCCTGGGCCGGATCGTGTCCAGCGACCTGGAACGGGCCCTGACCACGGCCCGGACGATCGCGGAGGCCCAGTCCGTTTCGATCTGCGAGGAGCCGGCCTTCCGGGAAGTCCACCTGGGCCGCTGGGACGGTCTGACCTTTGACGAGGTCAAGGCCCGGTACCCCGGCGAGTACGAAAAACGGGGCCGAGACCTGGCCGGCCATTGCCCGCCCGGAGGAGAAAGCTTCCGGGATTTGAGCCGGCGCGTCCTGCCCGTTTTCTACCGACTGGCCGAAAGCGAACCCGGACCCCTGATGATCGTGGCCCATGTCGGCGTCATCCGGGTCATCCTCTGCGACTTGCTGGGAATGCCCCTGGACAACCTGTTTCGACTCGATCACGCCTGCGGCGCCTTTTCCGTGATCCGGCGGGCCGGAACGGAATACCGGCTGCTTGGCCATGCCTGCCGTCCCCGGACCACACCCGACCCGGATTGACCGGAACCGAAACAGCGTGGGTGGGGTAGGGGCTTCTCAACCGGGCACGGCCCGATAGCCCCGCCTCTGCCGGGGCGGGGCCATAACCCGCCTGCCATCCAGTATTGCGGAAATCTGTTCCTCGCTCAGCGTATTGCCCTCGATGGCCGGCGAGCCCCGGATGGCGCGGATGCGGTTGATGCGCCGGAGCCGCAACACTTTGGCGATGTCCGTCATCGCCGACAGTCGGCCGACGGTTTCACTGATCTCCGCCGCCGGATTCAGGATGGCCGGTCTGATGGTGCAGGGCGGTTGGTAATCTTTTACCATACCTTGCCTTATCCCGTTACCCGAACCGGGTGGGCCCAGATGGGAATCATCTTCCAGGCATCCCGCATCCGGTCATGCAGTATGTCCGCTTGGGGCTCGAACCGGCGCAGGCGGGTCCAGAACCGGCTGGTGTGGTTTCTTTCCAGGGTGTGGCAAAGTTCGTGCATCAACACGTAGCGCACCAGTTCGGGCGGGAGAAAAAGCAGCTTGGCATTGAGACTGATCAGGCCGCTGGAGGAGCGGCTGCCCCAGCGGGTGCGCTGGTTTTTGATGGAAATGCGGCTGAACTTCAATCCGTTGCCGGCGGCCAGAGACTCCAGCCACGGTGCCAGGGCCTCTTTGGCGCGTCGGGCCAGCCAGCGGCGCAGGGCGGCCTTGCAGCGTTCATTGTCGCTCACCGCGCCACGGACCAGAATACGGCCCGGCCGGCCGGTACGGGCGCCGACGGTTCCGCCCCGGGTCGGCCGGTACTCCACTCGCCATGACTCCCCGAGGGCGGGCAGGTCGAAGGCTTCAGGGCGGCCGGACTCCGGCTCTCCCAGCAAATGCCGCGCCTGGTCGAACCGGTCGAGCCGCGCCGCAATCCAGTCCCTGTGCCCGGTCACCAGCTCGACCACCTGACTTTCGCTCAAGCCCTTGGGCGCGGTGACCGTCAGGCCATCCCAGGCCGTCATCTTCAGGAGTACGCTTTTTGCCCTGGCGGAGCGACGAATCCGATAGTCGAGTCGACGCCCGCCGGGCAGGTCGATGTGGGCGATTCGTGTCATGATTGTCTGCCGCCGGGGCTGAAGAAATACATTGGCCAAAATATAACATCCGCCATGCGATGCGCAAGCGAAACCTATAGAAGTTCCGGCAGGTTGTTTGGCCTTGATTCGGTAAGGCCGGATGTCGCGGCCGAATGGCGTCGTCCATCGAATCGGGGCCTTACTTTCAGGCCGGGTCATAATTCCACACGGCCTGCATCTCTTCGTCGTCAATTTGTAACCTTACCCTAATAAATGATGAAACACCCAAAAAGTCTGCCGATCCGAGAGCAGACGGGGCGGGAGTGTTGCGCGGAATGGGCCTGGGAGATCGTCATATCGACAAAACCAATATGATCGCCGAGTTGTCGGACGCCGGCCCGGCGATTCATGAACCGTCACCTCAAACGGCGGAATCGGTCGAGTCCGGCGCGCTGCCCTCGATCGCGCGGCACGGGCTCTCATTGCCAGAGGGTGACGGTGAAATCAACCTGGGGCGCCTGGCTGTTTTTTCCGCCCCGATAACCATTTGGGCCAGTGTCCGCGAGGCGAAAAAACGCCTGGGCGAAGAAATACCGCTCAACGCCCTGGTGGTTGTCGACGGCGATCGCCCGGTCGGACTGATCATGAGTCTCCATCTGGATCGGACCCTGAGCCGGCAATACGGCATCGCCTTGTACTACGACG
The DNA here is from genome assembly GCA_018830135.1 of Pseudomonadota bacterium. Classification (GTDB taxonomy): domain Bacteria; phylum Desulfobacterota; class Desulfarculia; order Adiutricales; family JAGVGV01; genus JAHJTB01. The sequence continues at coordinate 2,473 of JAHJTB010000273.1, forward strand.
AACCCGTCAGCAAGTGCATGGACGCCCGGCCGTTGATACTGGACGCCGGCGTCTCGGTGGAAACCGCGGCCCGCGAGGCCATGAACCGGGAGCCTGACCATATTTACGACCACATCGTCATTACCGACCGGGGCCGGCTCTCGGGCATGGTTTCCATATGGCGGATTATCGATACGTTGGCCCTTCTACAACAACGGCGGTCAGCGGAACTGGACCGGATCAACCGACGGCTTCAGGCCGAGATATGCGAGAAGGAGAAGGCCGAAAAGGCCCTGGCCGCCCGAGCCGAGGAACTGGCCCGCTCCAACACCGACCTGTGGCAGTTTGCCTACTTTGTTTCCCACGACCTGCAGGAACCGCTCCGGGCCATTCGCGGTTTCATGCAGCTATTGGAACAACGCTATAAGGATGCCGTCGACGACAAGGGCCGCTCATACATCGCCCGGTCCGTGGCCGCGGCACGGCGCATGCAAGGCCTGATCAACGACTTGCTGGCCTATTCAAGGGTGGGAACCAGGGGCCTGGAGTTCGAGACCGTGGATTTGAACCTGACTTTGAGCGCGGCCCTGGAAAACCTCCAGGTCGCCATCGGGGACCATCAGGCTGAAATCGTCAGCGACCCGTTGCCGAGCACGGCGGCGGACCCGTCTCAAATGACCCGGTTGTTCCAGAACCTGATCGGCAACGCCATCAAGTTCCGAGGCGATGAAAACCCCCGGGTCCGTATCAGCGCCGTACAGGAAGACGGCTTTTTCCACTTTTCCGTTTCCGACCAGGGCATCGGGTTCGATCCCGACCAGGCGGAGCGGATATTCAGCATATTCCAACGGCTCCATACCCGGGACCACTACCCGGGCACGGGTATCGGCCTGTCCATCTGCAAGCGGATCGTCGAACGGCACGGTGGAAAAATATGGGCGGAGTCCAAGTCCGGGGCCGGGGCCATATTTCATTTCACCATCCCGGTGATCCAAGGAGACCTGAAACAGTGAAAACAACGCAAGACAAACCGTACCAGCTTTTATTTGTCGAAGACAATTCCGATGACGCGGAACTGATCCTGGCCGCCTGGGAGGATTCGAACCTCACGGTCAATATCCAGGTGGTCCCCAACGGACGGGAAGCCGTTTCATTTCTGAGGGGCCGCAACGGTTTCGGCCAGGCTGTTCGGCCGGACCTGATTCTCTTGGACCTGAACATGCCGGTCATGGACGGGCGGGAGTTCCTCAAGGAAGTCAAGAATGACCAGGCCTTGTGCGACATCCCCGTGCTGGTGCTGACCACCTCCCAGGACCATGAAGACGTCCTGGCGGCCTATCGGTCCCACGCCAACTGCTTTTTAAAAAAGCCGGACGATTACCAACAGTTTCAAGACCTGGCCCGGGCCATTGAAGACTTCTGGCTGCGCCTGGCCGTTCTGCCCGCGGAAAGATAGAACCATGACGGAAACCCGGCAGTTGGAAGTATTGTTGATCGAGGACAACCCGGACGATGCCTTCCTGGTCGAGGAACTGCTTCAAGACGGCGGCTGGCCCGTCATCAGGCCGACTCATGCGGATCGCTTGAGCCGCGCCTTTGAGCTGACCCGAGACACGGATTTCGACGCCGTGCTCCTGGATTTGATACTGCCCGACAGCCAGGGGCTGGATACATTCCGAAAGGTGCGCCATCGCCTCCCGGACCTTCCGGTCGTCGTCCTGACCGGCCTGGATGATGAACAGACGGCCCTGGAAGCCTTGAAGGACGGGGCCCAGGACTACCTGCCCAAGAACGATATCTCGAACTTGTTGCTCCGAAGAACCATTCGTTACGCCATCGAAAGGAAACGGTCTGAAACGGCCCTTCGTCGCAGTGAGGAAAAGCGGCGGGCGGTCCTGGAAAACGCGCCGGACCCGGTCGTGGCTTACGACGACCAGGAACGGGTCGTTTATATCAATCCGGCCTTCACTCGGGTTTTCGGGTGGAGCCTCGAAGCGTGCCAAGGCCGGCCCCTGGAGTTCACGACCAACGAATTTCTGCCCGAAGAAAGGGAACTCTGGCAAAGCCTCGAAGACAAAGGGGCCTTTTACGGCGTGGAAACCAAACGCCTGACTAGGACCGGACGGCTGGTGGACGTGAGTATCAGCGGGGCCTTGAGTCGAGACCGGTCCGGAAACGACGCCTCGATCGTTTTCATCCTGCAGGATATCACCCGCCGGAAACAGGCCGAAGAAAACCTGCGCCACCTGGCCTATCACGATCCCTTGACCGGTCTGCCCAACCGGAAAGCCTTTTACGAACGACTGATGGACGCCATCAACCAGGCCCAGCGTTCGGAAGGTCACAACCGTCTGGCCCTGCTGTTCATAGACCTCGATCACTTCAAGCACATCAACGACACCATGGGGCACAATACGGGCGACCTCTGGCTCAAGGACGTGGCCGGGCGGTTGATGAAACACATTCGGAAAAGCGATCATGTCTTCCGCCTCGGGGGAGACGAGTTCACGGTGATTCTGACCAACCTGTCCCAGGACATCGACGCGGCCAAAATCGCCAACAATCTGATCCAGTCCATTTCCGAGCCGTTCAAGGTCGAGGGGCGCGAATTCTACAACAGCGCCAGCATCGGCATCAGTATCTATCCGGAGAACGGCCTGAGCGTCGAGCATCTGGTCAAAAACGCGGATACGGCCATGTATGCCGCCAAGGAGGAGCGCAACCGATACCGTTTCTTCAACCAGGAACTCAATCGCAAGGCCCAGGAAAGAATACGCCTGGAATGCGACCTGCGGAGGGCCCTGTCGAAAAACGAGTTCAGGCTCCACTACCAGCCGCTGGTCGACGATCAGAAAAAAATTCTGGGCGTCGAAGCGCTTTGCCGCTGGCAGCACCCCGAACTGGGGCTCCTGGAGCCGAAAGATTTCATCCCTCTGGCCGAGGAAACCGGTCTGATCGTGGAAATCGGACAATGGGTCCTGGATTCCGCGCTGAGCAGCCTGAAGAAATGGCACGGCCATGGCTTCCGGGACCTCTTTGTCGCGGTCAATATTTCGCCGCGCCAGTTCAAGCAGCCCAACCTGGTGGAATCGGTCCTTTCCATGCTGGATAAACAGCGGATCAGTCCCAAGATGCTCCAACTGGAGGTCACCGAGAGCTGCATCCTCGAAAATCCGGAAGCGGCCATAGAAAAAATGAACCGGCTTCACGAGCATGGAGTCCGCCTTTCCGTGGACGACTTCGGAACGGGATATTCCAGTCTGAACCGGCTGTGCCGCTTTCCGATACAAAGCCTCAAGATCGATCGGTCCTTCATCGGCAACGTGGGCCGTGACGGGAAGGACCTGGAGATCGTCAAAATGATCATCGCCATGGCCCACAGTCTGGGGATCGAACCCGTGGCCGAGGGAGTGGAAGACGACCGGCAGTGGGAGTTCATGCGCGAACACGGCTGCCGGTGGACCCAGGGGTTTCTTTTCAGCCGCCCCCTGCCCGAGTCGGAAATGGACATCTTCCTGACGACAAATCGTCAAAACAGAAGACTAAGGGTTGTGTAGTATGCCCGAGGCGGAACAGACGGACAAACTGGCGGCAAAATCATCCAAACGGGACCGGGAAACCCGCCTGACCCTGTTGGCCGGTTTGATCCTGACGGGCGTTTTTCTGTTCCGTGTTCTTGGCCGGTCCGTTTCGGCCGCCGAAACCTTTACGATCGGTACGGTCACCCTGACTGTATTGGGGGCGCTCATGTGGAATAGCCGGCTCCGCTCCAAAGTGGTTGACACCACTTTCTCCCTTCAGGCGCGAAATGAAGCCATAGCGGCCGAACGCGGCGAAATGACCGCCATATTGTCGGCCTTGCCCAACCTGATCCTGGAGGTATCGGCCTCCGGGCGCATTCTCCGGGTGATCAAGACGGGCTATGTCTTCAGATGGTTTCAACCCGATCAGATCGTCGGCATGTCGGTCCGGGAATTCGTGCCCGGCCTGGCCCCCGACAAGGTGGATGATACGATCGAAAGCGTGCTTCGCTACAACCGGCCCGAAGACCTGCAGGTCCCGACCCGGCTGGATCGGGAGCGATGGCTCCACGTCAGCCTGAGGCCGTTGCGTCCGGAAGCGGTTTTGATGGTTATACACGACGTCACCGAAATGGAGGACAACCGAAGGAAGTACCAGGACCTGATCGATCTGGCCAACTGCATCATCATCAGACTGGACCACCAAAGGCGGATCACGTTTTTGAACCGCTTTTCCGAGGAATTCTTCGGTTTTTCCAAAGAGGAGGTCCTTGGGCGCCCGGCCATGGAAACCATCATGGCCCAGCTTCCGCCCCATTGGCTGGATGAAGAGGGCGAGACCCCCCGGCAAACGAACGAGTCCCGTCTGCTGCTGGAAAACCGGACCAAGGACGGCCGGAACGTCTTCGTCGCCTACTCGCTCCGCCCGCTCCGCGAGGACGGCAAGGTCTACGGCGAACTTTGGGTCGGAAACGATTTTACCGAGCAAAAAAGGGTTCAAAACGAGTTGTCCCGGCGGGAGAAATACTACAGCGCCCTGATTGAAAACTCATCCGACCTGATTACCGTTCTGGACCACGAGGGCATGATTATCTTCGAAAGCCCGGCCGTTGAAAGCTGGCTGGGGTTCTATCCCGAGGAGACGGTCGGCCGGCCGTTCATGAACTACATCCACCCCGACGACCTCGAGGGCCTGACCCGCTTTCTGTTCAGCATCGAAGCGACCCCCTTTCAATCCAAACGGTACGAATATTATCGCCGACACAAGAACGGCGACTGGATTCCCTTCGAAACGACCGCGGCCAACCTGAGCTCGGACCCGGCCGTCAATGGCATTGTGCTCAACTCGCGAAATATCTGCGAGCGGAGGCGATTCGAGGAGGAACTCCAACACCAGGCCTTCTACGATCAACTCACCGGACTGCCCAACCGGGCCCTTTTAATAGATCGGCTCAGGTATACCATCGAGAGACACCGCCGGAAAAAAGAGTGGTCCTTTGCCATCCTGTTCGTGGACGTCGACCGGTTTAAAATGATCAACGACAGTCTGGGCCATTCGATCGGCGACCAGCTTCTCAAGTCCATCGCCCACATGCTGGCCGGACGTTTTCGCCGCGTGGACACCGTGGCCAGGTTGGGCAGCGACGAATTCGTCATCCTGCTCGATGAAAACGAGGACGACCGAGCTCCCATCCGCGTGGCCGAGCGGATCATCGACGAGTTCAAGTCTCCCTTGTACATAGAGGGCCTCGAGATATTCGCCTCGGTCAGCATCGGCATCGTTTACGGAGAACAGAAATACGAAGACCCCATGACCCTGGTCCGGGACGCGGGCACGGCCATGCACCAGGCCAAGACCGAGGAAAAGGGGCACTACCGCATCTTCCACTCCCAGATGCACGATCAGGTCCGACAGATGCTGAAACTGGAGACCGATCTGCGCCGGGCCCTGGATCGGGAGGAGTTTCGCGTTTTTTACCAGCCCATATTGAACATGCAGACCGGGCTTCCTATCGCCATGGAAGCCCTGATCCGCTGGATGCACCCTGAAAAAGGCATGATCTCTCCCCTCGAATTCATTCCCCTGGCCGAAGAGACGGGACTGATACTGCCCATCGGCGACTGGATTCTGAATCAGGCCTGCACCGAGATCGGACGGATTGCGGCCATGAACGGGAACTCCGGCCTGGAACTGAACGTCAACCTCTCCGCCCGCCAGTTTTCGCAGGCTGATCTGGCCGAATCCATCATGGCCGCCCTGGACAAGACCGGCTTCAGCCCCGAACGCCTCAAACTGGAAATCACGGAAACGGCCCTCATGGCCAAAGGCGAGCAGGCCAGTCGAATCTGTCGGTCCCTCAAACAACAAGGCCTCCTGTTGGCCATTGACGATTTCGGGGCCGGTTATTCTTCACTGAGCTACCTCAACCGTTTTCCGTTCGATACCTTGAAAATCGATCAATCGTTCGTCAGCAAGCTGGCCCCGGGCCAGGAGCGGGACCTGAATATCATCAAGACGATCCTCGCTCTGGCCGGAATGTTTCAAATGAATGTGGTGGCCGAGGGCGTCGAAACCGAGGAACAACAAAACCTGTTGCTCGACCTGGGCTGCGATATCGGTCAGGGATACTACTTCGCCAAACCAATGGGCATCCAGGCCCTGGCTCAATTTTTGGAGCTGAAGTTCGAAGAGGCGCACGAAAGGGTGCGAGAGGTGGTATGAAACACCGGGAGGTTGAAATGAACGGCGTCCTTATGAGTTCTCGAATCATCATGTTCAGGGACATGCTGCCGCCCAGGCATCGGGAGGTCGAGGCCGGAAACGAGGACGGGGGCCAGGGGTTTCCCACCCTGGAACAGGTGGTCCGGTTGTCCCGTTACGTGGGGTCCGAGGACGCGGGCGCGGCCCTGCTGACAATGGAGGTCCTGAATTTTCAACGAATCGTCTTGCTATGCGGAGACGAAATCGCTTTCGGATTCTATGGCCGGCTTCTCGATGAAACCGAGCGGCTTTTCAGGGACAATTACGAGAACTGCCGGATACTGTTCGTCGAGGTCTGGGGACTGGGTGAAAGCGCCCTGTTTTTCGAGCATCCCAAATGGTCGCCCTACGAACTGGCACGGGCCTACGGCATGTTGAGGATGGCCTTCGAGGCCCTGGTCAAAAAGGCGACGGTTCCGGTACTGGAGGAGCCTCTTGATGCGGTCTTGGGCTATGCCGAACTCGGCCCGGCCCGCAGGAAGGACATTCCCCGCTCGATCGTCAAAGGACTGTGCGAGGCGCGGCAGTTCGCCCTGGGGTCCCTCGATGAAAAAACCCTGGACCTGCAACGCGAATTCCTGGCCCTGGTGGAAGAGGGGACCATCGTGCCGGTGTACCAGCCGATCCTGGATTTTTCCAGCGGCGAGACCCTGGGCTGGGAGGCCTTTTCCCGCGGCCCGGCCAACAGCTCGTTCAGCATGCCTTCCACCTTTTTCCGCTTCGCCGAGCACATGGGCGGTGTATATGAACTGGATCAACGCTGCCGGGAAATGGCCCTGGCCAATCTGGGGCCGGTCGAGCCGGGGCAGAAGATCTTTATCAATACGCACCCCATGTCTCTGAACAACGGCCTTTTCGCCCCGGACCACACGGTCGAGTCCCTGAAAAAATTCGGTTTAAAACCCGAAAATGTCGTCCTCGAGTTCTCGGAAAACCTGAACCTGACCTCTCCGGCGCACTTGCGGCAGGCCCTCACGCCATACCGGCAACTGGGATTCAACGTGGCCGTCGACGACGTGGGCGGCGGCCAGTCATCGCTGGCCCTGCTTTCCCAGGTCCAGCCCGATTTCATCAAACTCGACGCCAGCATGGTTCGAGGCGTGGACGCCGATCCCTTCAAAAGACTGATGATCGAAGCCCTGATCTGTCTGGCTAAAAAGATTCAGGCCCGGGTGATCGCCGTGGGACTCGAGTCGGAAACCGAGTTCAGTTCCATCGTCTCCATGGGCGTTCTGGCCGGGCAGGGCTTTCTGCTCTCGGGCCCGGAGGCTGAAAAAAAGGAAGTCACCGTCCAGGTCCCCACCGTGGGCTCCTACCGGGAAATCAGGGAAGCCGGCTGGAAATGCTCCAAACCCGTATTGGAAATGGCGGAATCCGCCCTGACCGTGCCGCCGGACATGACCATCGAAGAGGTCAAGGAAATCCTCAAGGACAAGTCTCCCAACAGCAACGTGGTCGTGGTGGACGGACCCCGGCCCGTGGGCCAGCTCATGAACTACAACCTGGACCGCAGGCTGGGGACGCGCTACGGCATATCCCTCTATCTCCATCGGGAAGTGTCCCACCTGATGAACCGGAATCCCTTGGTCGTCGACGGTGAACAGTCCGTCGAGGAAGTGGCCAAGATGGCCATGAAGCGCCGGGGACCCGAAATCTACGACGACATAATCGTCACCCGGAACACGGAACTCCTGGGAACGGTCTCCGTGCAGCGGATGCTCGATTACCTGGCCCAGTTCCAGGTCGAACTGGCCAAGGGCACCAACCCCCTGACCGGACTGTCAGGCAACTTGGCCATAGAACATGAAATCGAGCGCCGCATGAAGTTCAAGATTCCCTCCAGCCTCATCTACATCGATCTCGACAACTTCAAGGTCTACAACGATGTGTACGGATTCGGCAAAGGAGATCAGATCATCCTGCTGACCTCCAATATCCTCCAGGAGGCCATCAAGGAAACGGGCAGGGACCAGGATTTTATCGGCCACGTGGGCGGTGACGACTTCATCATCGTCAGCGCCCACGAGCGCGCTGAAGCCATCGGGCAGTTCATCATGGAGCGTTTCGAGGAAGAGGCGCCGAAATACTACAACGAGGAACACCGAAAGACCGGGTGCATCACAGCCATCGGGCGCGACGGCATCCGCAGGGAATTCGGATTCGTATCCGTTTCCATCGGCATCATCGATTTCGACTTCCAGGGTTCCTTTACCTTGAATGAACTGAGCGAACGCGCGGCCATGGTCAAAAAGTTCGCCAAATCAAAATGGGGCAACTCCTGCGTGCGAGACCGGCGCTCACCTCTGGGTTCCGCCGGCTAGGCTGAATCGGGTCTCATCGGGTCTGGCGCAAGAGAGGGGGGAATCGGCCGGCGGATTCCCCCCTTTGCTTTTCGATTCTTCGCCAGGCGAAACACCGCGTCGATACGATCGGCCGTTCCCGGTCCGCTCCGGGCATTTCAATCAGAGCCCGTACATCGAGGCTTCGACAGCCTCGATCGGACGGCGAATGCCCTCGGGACAGACATGTCCGAGGTCGCCGATCCGGGAGGGGGCGCGCGGCCTCGGAAAGATGGCCTGACCTCAGCCTGCGGGCGGGGTGATTGTTAGGCCGTCATCTTCAAAAGCACACTTTTGGCCTTTTCGGAACGACGAATCCTATCGTCTGGTTGACGCCCCCCCCCGGGCAGGTCGATGTGGACGATTCGGGTCATGATTGTCTGCCACCGGGGCTTAAGAGATACATTGGCCAAAATATAGCATCCGCCTTGCGGCGCGCAAACCGAACTGGTACGAGTTCCCAACGGGTTGTTTGACCTTCATTCGGAAAAACCGGAATTTCCGGCCGAACGGACGAGGGACCGGATGCCGTTTGCCGGACAAGGCGTTTGAGCCTGTGGGGTAGGGGCGTTCCTCGCGGATTGCCGCGGGGGAAACTTGCCAACCCAATAAATGTGGTTTATGGGTGTCCCCATATTATTATTACCTGCCCTCCGGCATGGCTTGCCGCGCTTCTTGGCCCGGTTGTACCCCCGGTGGCCCATTTTGTTGCAATCCCCTTCCAGGTAACTGGATGTGACGTCGTATCGAAAAAGTTGCGGCTTGCTCTGCCCCCGTCGGGCCGCAAACAGACGGTCCCCGATACGGTACTGATTCTCGGCCAGCCAGGTCAGATTCTCATACAGGTTTCGTGTGAAATGAGGCCCGGCGTTGCCTCTATCCCACGCATCCCAGGCTGGGGTCCTGGACCACGATGGTCCGGCGTCTCCGTTTCTTTTTCACCTCGCAGAGCAGGGTCTTGTAGACCGGGAAGCCGGAAATGGGGTCGAACTGCTCGATGTCGGTCAATACATTCACGTTGGCTTTTCTCCAGCTCTCCGGGCCCTGGGGACCGCCCCCGCCGACGGGGGCGTAGACAAAGCCTTCCATGATGTCCTCGGTGATGGCGGCCCGCATCTCCACAAATCCCCGGGCGGTTTTTACCACCACCGGGTCCCCGGGTTCGATTTTCCTGTCCCGGGCGTCCTTGGGATTCATCTGAACCGTGGGGTGGGGGTATCTTTCAATGAAGTCAGGCACGGCCCGCAAGCAGGATTTCATGTCCGGCTTGAACGGGCCGGTGCCCAGGATCAGGGGAAAGCGGTCGAGCATTTTGGGCCGGCTCATGGGAGTTTCAAAGGATTCCTCGTATTTGGGCAGTCCCTCGTACCCCATCCGGTCCAGGAGGGTGGATTTGATCTCGAATTTTCCGGACGGGGTTTCAAACCCTGGCCGGCCGTCTTTTCTGAGCCGGCCGGTTTCCCATTTCCGGTAGGTCATGGGTTCGGACTTTGCCCGGACCGTACGTCTTGGCGCCTGTTCAATATCCTGCCGGGTGATGCCCGTGCCTGAAAGCACGTGATCCAGCAGGTCCATTTCAGTGGACGGGAACCGGTCGCCGTACCCCAGCCTCCGGGCCAGCTCGGCCAGAATGGCGAAGCATGGCCGGCTGTCCCCCACGGGCTCGATCATCCTTTCCCTCAAACGGACGGCATTGCCGTAGAAGCAATAGGATGACTGCTCAAATGCCGTCGTGGCCGGCAGGACAATATCGGCCCAGGCCGCGTCCCGGGTGAGCTGCAGGTCGATGGAAACCATGAAGTCAAGGGCGTCAAAGGCCTTTTGCCACAGAATGGGGTCCGGCCAGGCGGTGAGGATGGAGGCTCCCAGGACAAACAACCCCCGGATTTTATAGGGGTCTCCATCCAGTATGGCCCGGGGCAGGCGGTTGGCATGGGGTTCTCCGCCGCAGAAATGGGTATAGACCGGGAAATGCCCGGCCCCGATGGAGTGCTCGTGTCCAGGGGTCCCAATCTGATGATCCTTGTTCAGATGAATCTGGTTTTCAGGCTGGACAAAACACCGTCCCCCTTCTACATCCAGGTGGCCGGCCAGGGCCCAGAGCACCATGACGGCCCGGATGTTCTGCACCCCGCTTTTGGTGTACTCCAATCCGGTGTACATGACATAGCTGGCCCCTTCGGCCTCGGCAATCTCCTCGGCCAGGTCTTCAATCGTTTCTTCCGGGATTCCCGTGATCCTGGAAACCTGCTCAGGGGTGAACTCCTTGACATAGTCCGCGAATTCGTCATACCCCAGGGTCCAGTCCTCCACAAAGGCCTGATCCACCCGCCCGTCCCGGATCAGGATATGGGAAAGCCCCAGGGCAAGGGCCCCGTCGGTTCCCGGCCGGATGGGCACCCACTGGCTGTCCGGCAGTCTGGCCGAGGCGGTCCGCCTGGGATCGATGACAATGATCCGGGCGCCCTCATGGGCGGCCCGGGTCAGGCGGCCGAACATTTCCGGCGGTGTGGACGTGGACGGGTCCGTTCCCCAGACCAGGATCAGGTCTGAATTGTCGATGTCGGAAAACATGTCCGTGTGCAGGCACCCCATGGTCAGCTGGGGGGCCAGGACCCCGAGCGAGGTATAGCAGGGCGCGCCGACCCCGAATGTGTTGGGCGATCCGAATGGGAAGAGAATGCTCGAGGCCAGATAGATTCGGGAGTCCTTGAGCTGGAAGGCATCTTTGAATGCCCGTTCGTACGAGCCGGTTCCGGCGTAGAAACCCACGGCCTCGGGACCGTGGGCGGCCTTGAGCGCCTCCATCCTGCCCACAATGATATCGAATGCCTGGTCCCAGGATATGGGTTCGAAATCCAGTTTGCCCTTGGGGCCTTTCCGTTTCAGGGGCTGTTTGATCCTGGCTTCCGAATAGACGATCTGTCTGGCGCTCGCGGCCATGGGGCAGAGCGCCTTGCCCAGAGGGGCCTCCGGGTCCGGGGTCAGCCGGTCTATCCGCCCCTGGTCGTCAAAGTGGACCGTGACCCCGCAGCCCGGGCTGTGAAAGCACAATCCGCAAATTCCCTGTTTTTCCGTTTCCAAACCGGATTCTCCCTATTGATCCAAACGCTGGCCCATGACGAACTGGGAGGTGATATGCTCCCACAGGTTCCGGGTCTTCCTGATTTTCCAGAGGACCTCGCCCTGTTCCTGGATGCGGAACCCCGGGGCCAATACCCCGGTGTCCTCCTGGAGCAGGCGGCAGATATTGTCCAGGCCATAGCCTTTGAACGGGCCGCTGTTTCTGCCCCCGAGCCAGAGGTCCGGGCTGCTCACGGCCTCGTCCCAGGAGAAGGGATCGGACAAGAGAAATTGGGCCCGGGTTTTGTCCATGATCCGGTTGGCCTCCTCCAGGTGCCGGAGCGGGTCGGGCACCTTTTCCAGGATGTTGACCGACGCAGCCGTGGCAAAGCGGTTCGACCGGAAGGGCAGGGCCATGGCGTCGGCCACAATGAATTCCGCATGCTCGAATCCGAAAGCGGGATCCAGGCTGCTGGACCGCTTCCGGGTGATTTTTCCCTCCAGGATCAGATCGAATTCAAGCCGTTTTTGCGCGGCAAGATGCCGGGCGGCCCGGATAAAGGAAAGGGATGTGTCCACGCCCACGGCCCTGGCGTGGGTTTTGGTCAGCTCGAGGGTGAGCCGGCCCACGGAGCATCCGATATCCAGGGCCCAGCCATCCCGGGGCCTGAAAGCCCGGGCCCATTTTTTGTACGCGTCCGTTGCATCGGGCCCGTTGAAAAATTCGGAATAATGGCTCCATAAATAGGACGAGAGCATGGAGGTTGAACCGTATCCGGCCGTGCTCCGGGTGATGGGCAGCGTCTTTGCCGGAACCACCACGGCAATCCCGTCATGGATATCATACACGCCCTGGCAGCCCGGGCAGGTCAAGCGCCCTTCCAAAATCTCTTCATCATTTTCTTTCCGGCTGTCCAGGGTCAGCAGGGTTTGTTCGTCCTTGCATTCCGGGCAGATCAGCTCTTCAACCAGCCATTTCTTCATCCACACGCCTCTCTTCAGGGGTTATATTCGTAAATTCCATATGTATATCAAATTTTCCAGATACCATGCCATCACATCCATGGCGTGATATCTTCCGGTGGTCCCGGAGGATTACACCAGATCATGTTTCTTGAATCAGATGGTCTCTGAGAGCTCGATGGCATCCTGGGGACAGACCAGAAAACAGCTGCCGCAGTCATCACATCGGGAACCGTCCACCCGGTACGTCTCGCCCGGAATGATCGCCTTGAAGGTGCAGACCTCAAAACATTCTCCGCAGGCGGTACACGCCTCTGGATTAATGCGGGCTCCAGGTTCATTGAAGCGCTCGCCGCCAAAGGAGAAACGGCTTCGCAAAAGCTTGTGGTCCCGGTGTTCCATCTCGAAATCAAAGTCGAAGATTTCCCCTTTCCCCTTGAATACGCGGAAAAACCGGATGGCGGGATAGCGGGCCGCATCTTCGAGAAAATACTTGTGAATCCTGCTGCCGGCTTCTGCTTTTTCCTTGACCTCGTCTTCGGGAATTTCACGGGCCTCGCCCGTGATACGCAGGGTGAAACCCGGAGCGAACGTCGGCTGCCCCACCGCGTTTTTTCCGGTTTTGTAACTGGAGGGATAAATGCCGCACAAGGCCACCCTGGGGTTCTTTTTCAACTGTCGGTAAAACGGCTTCACATACATGGTCAGAAAATATATCCCCTCATCATCGCAGCCGCAGATGCCCACGATACGGCTGTGCGGGGTGTCTCCGTCCAGCGTCGTGAGTGTGAGGCAACCGATTTTCTCCATGGCCTTGTACACGTCTTCGAGCATCATTTGTCATCTCCTCAGCAACTTCTTTTTCCGGCTTTGGGGGCAGCTCCAGAAAATAGCCAACTATTTAAAATAGATACATGGCAGGGGTCGGTTGGGTTGGCGAAGCATAACCCAACATTCCTCTTTCCCGTCTCTCCCCGGTTCTGCCGCATTGGCTGGCCGGCTTCCAAACCCCATAACCTTTTGGCCCGCCAAAAAGCCGGCTACTCCTTATGACGCAGGATTGACCCTTCCTGTGACCACATCATTCCGGGTTCTTTTCAAACGGGCGGTTGCTCGATGCCATATCTTTGGCCGGGAGGGCCACTGGCGGCTTGACTCCGGCTGCTTCAAGCAGCCGGGCGGACTCTTCCCTTGACGCGGGTATCTTCCGGGCTTTGGGGCCATTGGCGGACAAAGTCATGGTCATGGCACTTGGCGTGCTCAGCCTATCCAGCCCCTCATCGACCGTCAAATCAAACCCCGACCGGCAACGCTCCAACTCCCTGACAATCAGACCGGCCGGTATGACCAGCAGGGCATGTCTCCAGGGGCTGGACTCGGGCGGACAAACGTCTGACCGATTTCGATATGTCCGGTCTTGATCATCCGAGAGTCACGTCCGACCATGGCCGGATATTAATGCCGATCATGGACGGTTTGGGCCGCATTGGCCTCGTGGGACAGATCCGTCTCGATGGGATCGCATCCGTCCATCCCGGCGGCTTCCGCGGCGAGGGTCGGGTTCTTGCGCAGCAGGAAACGCACGCCCTCATCCTCGACTTCACGCGGCTTCTCATCAAGCAGCCCCCGGTTCAAAGAACCTCTTTTCGGTCATGGACCGGACCTCGAGCCGGGTCATGGCCGTGATAGGGTGAAACCCGAACCGGGGCAGGGCTTCAACCCTGGTCGTTTTTAATCATACCCTGGACTCCGGCAAACGTCACCCTCTGGAAGCCAAAATGTTCAGGCGCCTTTTAGCCCGGGACTGGAACCTCACCGGATCGATCGTGTAACCCTCGAAGACCTCGGTCGAAACCGGCTCGTCGGCCTCGTCGCACAGCAAGCCGATGACGAATGGTTTGCCGCGCTTCTTGTCCCGGCGATAGCCATAATCGGCCTGATCGTATTTCTCACCTTCCAGATAGCCCGGTGTCACGTCGCAAAGAAGCAACTCGGGCCGGGCCTGACCTCGACGAGCGGAAAACAGACGGTCTTCGATCCGCTCCTGGTTATCACGCAGCCAGCCCGGATT
>JAHJTB010000274.1 GCA_018830135.1 Pseudomonadota bacterium
AGCCTCAAGGACATTGCCGTCAGCCAGGTGGACGAAAACACCTCGACCCAGACGGTCGGCACCAACCTGAAAACGACCCAGACCTCGATCAAGAACCTGGGCACCAGCATCCAAAATGCGAATCTGACGGTTATCAACTAGGCGGTGGGCTAATGCAAGTCATCAAAAAAGCCAAGCAGGGCCTGCTGGTCGACTTTTTTTCCGCCGAACGCCGGAACCGTCTGGGTGCGCGCACTCATCCACCGCCGCCTTCAGCGGCTGGCGTGAAGGGGATACATCCGGCGCAAGAGCCCAGGCGGTTTTTTCTTTCGCTCATGAACATAAACCCAAACCCATGCATCACGGCTGCGTTGCACGCCCATAATCCGAATACGATAGTCCGAGATTTGGGGGTGACCATATGTCCCTGACGGAACAAGTTAAGTTCACTTTCACTTCATCAGCCGTTGATGCGGACACGTTTTCGGTTCTCAGTTTCGAGGGCGCCGAAGGCCTGTCCCGGTGGTACCGATTCGACATCCTGTTGGTGTCCCATGTTCCGGACCTGGACCTGAATGAAATCCTGCTGAGCCCGGCTGTTTTCACCATCCATCGCGAGGGGGACGACGCCGAATTCCACGGCGTCCTGGCCGCCATGGTCCAGGAACACGCTTTTGATGGATTCTATTTCTACCGGGCCGTGCTGGCGCCGCGGCTGTGGTGGCTGACGCTGACCCACCACAACCAGATTTTTCTGAACCGGAGCGTACCGCAGATCGTCGAGGCGGTCCTGAACGAGTCCGGTCTTCTGTCCGGGGACTACGAATTCCGGTTCGAGCAGGAATATGACCCCATTGAGTACGTCTGCCAGTATCGGGAGACCCATTTCGATTTCATATCCCACTGGATGGAGCGCTGCGGCATGTACTACTTTTTCGAGCAGACCCCGGACGGGGAGAAGCTCATCATCACCGACACGCATCTCTCTCACAAGCCGACGCCCCGGAAGCCCTCGCTCCAATATTCACAGCCCTCGGGCCTGGACCATGACCGTTGGCAGGAGATCGTGACCGCTATTTCCTGCAACCAGCGCGTGGTCCCGCGGAAGGTCATGGTCAAGGACTACAACTACCGGAGGCCGAGCCTCGACCTGACCGGACAGGCCGACGTCTCTCCCCAGCAAGGCCACGGCCGGGCATTCATCTACGGCGACCATTTCCGCACTCCGGAAGAAGGCGACCGTCTGGCCAAAATCCGGGCCGAAGGGTACCTGTGCCGGGAGAAGGTCTTTGCCGGTTCCAGCAGTTTCCCCTATCTGAACCCCGGGTATATATTCAACCTGGAATCCCATTTCCGTTCGGATTACAACCAGGCCTATCTGGTCATGAATGTCACCCACCAGGGGGTCCAGGGCGGATACATGGTTTCCGGCCTGCGCAAGGAACTGTCGGAGGCCGAACAACAGCTCCGTTACAGCAACACCTTTTCCGCCTGCCCGGCCTCGGTGCAGTTCCGGCCGGAACATGTGACCCCCAAGTCACGTTTCTATGGGGTCATCAACGCCAAGATCGACGCCGCCGAATCCGGCCAATACGCCGAACTCGACGGCCAGGGCCGGTACAAGGTGGTCATGCCCTTTGACACGTCGGGTCGCAAGGACGGCAAGGCCTCGACCTGGCTGCGCATGGCCCAGCCGTACGCCGGGTCCAGCCACGGCATGCACTTTCCCTTGCACAAGGAAACGGAAGTCCTGGTCACCTTTATCGACGGAGACCCGGACCGGCCCATCATCACCGGGGCCGTGCCCAACCCGGAAACCGCCAGCGTGGTGACCAATGAAAACCAGACCATGGCCCAGATCGTGTCCGCCGGGCAAAACAGGATTCACATGAACGACGAGCAGGGCCGGGAGCGAATCCTGCTCCACACACCAGGGGCCAACTCCTTCCTGCGCATGGGCGCGCCCAACGATCCGCCCCGTAATTCACCCGGCGGTTCGGACAACGATTCAAGCGATGACAAGGACGACGATAAGGACGAGAAGAAAAGCGACTGGGGCTGGGACCCCAAGGGCACCAAACGAAAGGATGCGGAAAAGCACTGGAAGGAAGACGGGGTGCTGCTCAGCACGGGCGGTCCGGCCAGTTTCGAGATCGGAAAATTCAAGTTCGAGGGCGTGGCCGGCGTGGTGATCGAAGTCTTCGTCGGGGGGGAAGTCAGCCAGAAATTCGCTTTCACCTATGACGGGTACATCGGCGGTCAGGCCGAAATCATCCATCCCTTCAGGATGACGTGGGCAAACACGATCTTTCAAACGGCGCTGGCCGATGTGACCAAGCGGGTTAACGTCCTGGTAGAAAACGATGATCATATCGCCCTCGATGGCCAAACGACCTCGATCGGGCAGGAACTGATCCGACTGACGGGTTCCATCGACACGGTGACCGACACGGCCGACACCTTGACCCAAAGCAACCAGGATATGAACGATACCCTGAACCAGTTGAACCGGAATGCGAACTCGTTGAACGATACAGTGACCGACGTTTACAAGACCAGGATCAACGACGTCATTACCGAGGTCAAAAAAATCGGAACGAGCCTTAAAAAAGTCACCGTCAGCAAAGTCAACGCAAACACCGTGACCCAGACCGTCGGGACCAACCTGGAAACGACCCAGAACTCGATCAAGGAACTTGGCACCAGCATTCACAATTCCAATCTGACGCTGATCAACTAGGCGGGGGGGCCCATGCAAGTCATCAAGGAACCCGACCAGGGACTGCTGCTCAACTTTTTTTCCGCCGAACGCCGCAACCGTCTGGCCGTGGCCCATCTGTCCTTTTTCGATCTCAGCGACCCGGACCGCATCCTGTCCGAGCAGGACCTCTGGCCCCTGGTCCAGGCCGAGTTGGGCGGGACCGTGTTCGACATGGGCCTGCCCAAGCCCCTGGGCGAGGTCCTGGTCCGGGGCAAATGCTTCGCCCCCCAGGGCCGACCGGTCCGGGCGCTCAAGACCGGCCTGAAAATCGGTCCGATCAGCAAGGAAGTCTACGTCTTCGGATTTCGCCAGTGGGCCGAGGGCGGGATCGGCGGCCCCCGGATCAGCGAGCCTTTGCCCTTCTCGACCATGGACCTGGGATACGAAAACGCCTTCGGCGGCCGGGACTTTCCGCTCAACCCCGCGGGCATGGGCCTGGCCAGGGTTCAACTGCCCACGGGCGAGACCGGCCATCCCCTGCCCCACCTGGAAGACCCGGATCGCCTGATCGCGCCCCCTGACGATCGCCCCGATCCGGCCGGTTTCGGTCCCCTGGACGTGTCCTGGCCGCAACGGGCCGAAAAGCTGGGGACCTACGATCAGGCCTGGCGGCGGGAGGACTGGCCCTTTTTCCCCCGGGACGTGGACTGGCGCTTCGCCAACGCGGCCCCGGCCGACCAGTGGCTGTCCGAGTCCTACAACCACGGCTTTTTCCAGGGTGATGAAGCCATCACCATGCGCCACCTGCATCCTGAACATCAAGAATATCATTCCCGTCTGCCCGTCCTCAGGCCGCGCTGCTTTGTCGAGCAGGTTGCCGACCTCGAACACCCCGAGGGCAAGACCCTATTCAAGGAGGTCAGCCTCCGGCTGGAAACCGTGTGGCTGTTCCCGCATCTGGAGCGCGGGGTGCTCATTCATCGGGGCGCGGCCGACGTGGCCGACGACGAGGGCCTGGACGTGGCCCACCTGCTCCTGGTCAAGGAAGACCCCAGCGAATACCCGAGAGATATCGAACACTACCAGAGGCTGCTCCAGGAAAGAATGGAACGCGGCGCGCCGCTCGACACCGCGCCGCTTGAAGAAGCCGATGCTCTGCTGGCCCAGGCCCGGGCCAGACTCGACGAACTCCCCGGAATCGTCGAGGAGGCCCTGGACCGGATTCAGGGCAAGGCCCCGATCCCCAGGGACACGCCCGAGGAGACGGCCACCCAGGCCCTGGAGACCATCGCCTCGATGAGGGCCTCCCTGGACGGATATGGCGAACAACTGGAGCAGACCCGGGCCGCCTTCGGTCATGCCTTGAAAATCAACCCGGCCATCTTGGATCAATACCGTGGCGCCCTGGACAACCTGGAAAAAGAGGTCAACGATTCCATGGCCACCCTGGACAAAAGCCGCCGGCGAATTGCCGACCAGCAGAACCAGGGCCGGGCCAGGGCCGAGGAGCACATGGCCGGGCTCCCGCCCCGGTTCCAGGACGGCAAGGCTGAAATCCTCGAGGCCATGACGGTGTCGGACCATATCCCTCCAGCCAAAGAACGCTGGCAGACCCAGGCTATGCGCTTTTTACAGTTCTGCCGCAAATCCCTGTGGGACTACCCGGAAGGGCCCGACCTGTCGCGTTGGGTCGGACTGTCCGACCAGACCATCCGGAGAAGCTGGATCGGGTACAACCCATCCAACCTGGAAGTCAGCCGTTTCGAGTGGGGCCTGACCGAGTCCCCGGACGACGATTCGACCATGGTTTTGCCCCAGGGCATGACCACGCCCTATTTCAACGACGCGGAACTCTGCCACCTGCGCATTCGCCCGCCGGTCACCGGTTTTCAATGGATAAGCGGCGAAGTGGAAGGGTCCGGGGAAAGACTGATGTTCCTGGCTCCCAGACCCGGCCGGCCCCTGCTGGTCCTGAATTTCTGTGCCGAGGCCTGGCTGGCCAAACAGTTCATCGGCCACCTTTGCGGCGTGATCGTCATGGCTCGCCCGGACATGAACCTCAAACCGGAACAGAAGGAGTTACTGGCCAAGGCCCCGCAACTGCTGATCGCGGACTATCCGGAAAATCGGGTCATCTACGAGTCCTGTCCCCTGGAGGCCTGGCAGCAGCTCAATTCCAACGCGGAAATCTTCAAGATACCCCGCCGGGCCACCAGCCTGATCGAAGCCCGAAGAATGGGGCTCGATCTCGAGACCTGGGTCCGGGGCCTGATCAAACCGGAACTGCTTCCGGACGGGACGCCGCGGGACATTCATGATCGGATGCCCCCCCTGGACCTCGACGCGACCGGGATCATCGCCAAAGGGAAAAAAGAAATCGAAGCCCTGTTCCAGAGCAAAACGGCGGCCATGGATGCCCTGGTTGCCGGCAAGGCGGCGGACGTCCAAAAGGCCTTCCGGGAGGCCGGCCTTCAGCCGCCCACGGTCGAAGACCTGTTCCCGAACACCCGGCCCGATGCCGCTTCTTCCATGTTCGCCTCGGATCCGGGGCGTCCGATCGAGGCGGCCCGGAAAAAACTGGACGCCTGTCTGGACGATATGAGGAACCAGTTGCGGCAAAAGGAACAGGTCCCTCCGGAAGTGGAGGAACAGATATCCGAATTTGAACGGAGCATGCGGGAAGGGCTGGACCAGGCGGCCGAACAGTATGAACAGGGCATGAGCCAGCTCCGCGAACTGGAGGCCGGCCGGCCGCAATGGGCCCGGGATTTGATGATCGGCGCCGGCCTCGACCCGGACGACCCGGAACCCATGAAGCAATTGACCCGGGAGGACGTGGAACGGTGCAGGAACGAGGGGGCCGGCCTGGCCGGACGCAACCTGGCCGGCCTCGACCTTTCCGGCATGGATTTGAGCGGCCTGGACTTCAAAGGCGCCCATATGCAGAAAACGATCCTCAAGGGAAGCAATCTGGCCGGATCCGACCTGGGCGGCGCTTTGGCCGAAGACGCGGACTTTTCCGAAGCGAACCTGGAGGACGCCCGCCTGACAGGTGCGATATTGAGCCGGGCCCGGTTTACCGAGACAAGGCTGACCCGCACGAATTTTTCCAAGACCATGCTCAAGGAAACGGATTTTTCCAAGGCCGATCTGCGGGGGGCTTGTCTCGAGGGGGCCTGCTTCGAGCAGGCCGTCTGCCCGGAAGCCGTGTTCTCCGGGGCATCCGCCTCTCAGGCCGCTTTCATCCGGACCCGTTTCGAAAACAGCGACTTTCAGGGAGCCGACCTGAGCCGGGCCTCTTTTCTGGACTGTGCGCTTGATGAAAGCGACTTCAAGGAAAGCGATCTGACCTCGGCCAATTTCATTTCCACCACCGGCAACCGCGCCGACTTTACCGGGGCAAATCTGACCAACGCCCGCTTCCTTCAGGGGTCCAGCTTTCAGGACGCGGACTTCAACCAGGCAACCGCGGATCGGATGTTCGGCCAGCGGACCGACCTGAGCGGGTGCCATTTCAAAGGAGCCGGGATGAACCGGGCCCTGATCGAAGGCTGCAACCTGAGCGGCGCCGACCTGACCGGGGCCGTGGCCCGGGAGGCCCGCTTCAACAAGTCAGACCTCACTCTGGCGCGTCTGACCGGGATCGACATGATGCATGGCTCGTTGCGCAAGGCCAGACTGGGGCACGCCGACCTGTCCGCCGCCAGTTTCTTCGGCGCCGAGTTCTATCGGACCCAGGTCGCCGAAACCCTGGCCCGGGGCACGGACTTCAAACAGACCAAACTCGAGGGCTTTGAGCAGCAGGTCTTTCATAAAGAAAAGGACGGGCGCCATGAACCGAAATGAGCTGCTGGCGGCCATCGCCGAGGACCGGACCATCGAGGGAGTGGACCTGGGCGGCATGGACCTGTCCCGGACCGATCTGACCGGCGCCAGATTCGAAAGGGTCTCCCTGCGCGGGGCCGACCTGTCCGGGGCCGCGCTCAAACGAACCGGGTTCAAGGACTGCGACCTGCGGGGCGCCATCCTGACCGAAGTGGACCTCGATCAGGTCGTCTGGCTGGACATGGGCTTCCAGGAGGCCCGTTTCGATCGGGCCGTCTTGAACGGCGCGCTTCTGAAAAACTGCGACCTGGCTCGGGCCGACCTGTGCGAGGCCCGGCTCCATCAGACCGTCATGGAAAATTGCAGCCTGGACCGGGCCGGTTTTCAGCGGGCTCATCTGAATCGGGCCGCGCTGATCGGGTGCGTCCTGACCGGGGCCGACCTGGGCGAGGCCGACCTGGAACTCACGGCCTTTATCGACTCCGACCTCAGCGGCGCCGGCCTGTCCGGGGCCCTGCTGCACAAGACCTTTCTGCGCGGCTGCAACCTGTCCGGCCAGGACTTTTCCGGCCGGAAACTGATCGAGGTCCAGGCCGATCACGCGAACCTGTTGGACTGCAATTTTACCGGCGCGGATTTGACCCGGTCCAATTTCATGGAAGCCGGCCTGGCCGGGGTCTGCCTGGAAAGGGTCACCGGCGCCAACGTGATTTTCGGGGGGGCCAACCTGGAAGGCGCGAACTTCCGGGGCGCGATCCTGTTCCAGGCCTATTTCGCCCGGAGCCGGCTGAGCGGCGCGGATTTCAGCAAGGCCAACCTCGAACAGTCCATCTTCACCGGCGCGGTCTGCCGATCGGCCCGCTTCCCCGACGCCGTGTGTACGTATGTCGACTTTTCCCACACCGACCTGACCGCAGCCGATTTTCGCCGCGCCGACCTCTCCCAGGCCCTGCTTCATCGATGCACCGTGGATCAGGCCAACTGGGAAGGGGCGGCCGTGAAACAATCGCTGGGCACGGATGCCGATCTGGCCCGGGCCGAGGACTTCAAATACTCACAAGGAGACTGACATGAGCCGTATTGCATACCTGAGGGCTGACGCGGAAGCCCGGTTGGAAACCGGACGGATCGTCCTGTCCCGGGATGAAAACGAATTTATCGTCGACGTCGGGGCGATCGAGTACCAGGCCGCGCGCGCCTATAGCTGTCTGGTCCGGCCCGAGGTCGGCGACACGGTCCTGGTCCATCTGGACCGCGCCGTTTACGTTCTGGCCGTGCTGAAGCGGCCGAATGAAGGTGAATCCGTCCAGGAGATCGCCTTCCGGGGACCGGCCCGCCTGACCGCGGGCCGGGGCCCATTGCGAATCAGCGGCCGGGACGACGTGGCCGTCTCGTCCGCCGGGCGTCTGGACCTGTCCGGCCAGGACATGTCCCTGACCGCCGTACGGGCCGAAGCCCGTTTCGACCGCCTCGACTGGGTCGCCCGACTGGTCAGCGGTCAGGCCAAACGGGTCGGACTGGTGGCCGAGGCCATGGACCAGGTGGTGCGCCGCGCCGTGACGCGCCTGACCGAGTCCTTCCGCTATATCAAGGGCCACGAGGAAGTCCAGGCCGAATCCACCCGGCTGCTGGTGGACCGGACCATGGTCGTCCAGACCGGCCACACCATGCACACGGCCAAGGGACACGTCAAAATCGACGCCGAACAGATTCATATCGGCTGAACCGAGGGAGGATCGCCATGTTTGGACTGACCATGAGCGGAGGCCAGTGCCTGGGCCTGCCCGACGTCTGCAAGACCCCGACGCCCGGCGGGCCGGTCCCGGTTCCCTATCCCAACATGTCCACCGCGGCCGCGGCCGACCCGTCCACGGCCGACACGAAGACCATCGTCGTCGGCACCCCGGCCTTGAACCTGAGCTCCAAGATCATGCTCAGCAACGGCGATGAGGCCGGCAGCGCGATGGGGGTCGTCTCGGGCATGATCATGGGCCCGACCGCCTTTATCGCGGGAAGCGCCAAGGTCATCATCGGCGGGGCTCCGGCCGTCCGGCTCACGTCGGCCACCGCCCACAACGGCAGCAATGCCAACTGCCCCGGAGTCTGCCTGGCCCCGTCCCAGGTGAAAATGATGATACTGGGCTGAGGGTTTGCCGGACCTGCTGTTCCCTGGACTACCCGGGCCGGGCCGAGGATGTCTTCGGTTCCGCCGGGATTTATACGAAAAGAAACGCCATCAGGCTGGATACAACGGAAAACCCGGGGACGCCCCGCTAACTCTCGGATGGGGGCAGAGGAAAGAGAAGCGTGAAAACCGCGCCGCGATCCCCGTTGTTTCGCGCCGCGATCGTGCCGCCGTGTTCTTCCACGACTTTTTTGGCATTGGCCAGTCCCAGGCCCTGGCTGCGCGCCTTACCGGACCGGAAGGGTGTGAATATCTCGGGCATCAGTTCGGGCGGAATGCCCCCGCAGTCGTCTTCCAGGGTCACCACCGCCGCGTCCGCCCGCATATCCACCGCAATGGAAATGCGGGTTGTTTTCCGGCAGGCCTCGACGCTGTTTTTGACCAGGTTCTCGATCACGGTCCCGAACCAGTCCCGATCGACCAAAAACCCGGTCGGGCCCGCGGGAAGCTTGAGGTCGAAGCGGACCAGCCGGCCATAATCCGCCCGGTGCCGAAGGTTGTCCACCTTGCTCTGGAGCGCCTCGGTCAGATCGGTGTCCCGGTTGAGATACAGTTGGGTGCGGCTGAACTCGGAGACGTTCTCCAACAGGGCCTCGATCTGCCGCGAACTGTCCAGGGCCATGGTCAGCGGGGCCTGGATGTCTTCGATCAGGTCCCGGGGGCCTGATTTGCCCATGCGCCTGAGGGCCATGTTCAGGAATCCCCCGACGCCCACGTTCAGCGAACGGATGTCGTGGGCGATTCCCACGCTGTGCTGCCCGGTCAGGACCAGGTTGCGGGTCCGGTCGTAATACTGGCTCAACTTGTCCCGGAACTCCTTGAGGGAGATGGCCAGACCGGCCAGGAGCGAGAAGTCGCGCAGGGCCTCCATGACCTCCGGTTCCAGCGGGCCGCCCCCCTTCTGATCCACGACCAGGACGTATTTGGTCCGCCCCTCGGGCAGGTCCATGTCGTGAAACTCGATGGGAAATGCGGCCCGGGTCTCCTCCCCTTCCTGAAAACGGCTGTGCTGGTACCCTTCCTCCCGGGTGGCCATGATGACCCGGTTCTCGATAATGGCGTCTCCGGTGATGGTTTTGGGCAGGATGGTGTAAGCCTTGTGCTGCCGGGGCAGGTCGGCCGCGTTGATCTGGGTGCTGGTGCGCAGATAGAGCAGGTTCTCGATAAAATCCACTTCGTAAACCCGGGCCTCCAGGTGTTCCGGGGCGAGCTGTTTGGCGGAGCGGGCCACGTCGGCCAGAAACTCGTCCAGGTCGAGCCGGGGCTCGAGGATGCGGGCCATGAGGCTTCGGATATGGGAGACGATTTTTTGGTAAAGTTCGTCCATTTGCATCTAGCGGGGCGTCAGTCGAATCTCAGTCCATTATTCTATAATCCCGGGCTTCCTGTCAATTGATTTGAAAAAACGCCTTAATTTTGCTCCGGGTTTGTCACAAAGCCCCCCGGGGTTCACCCGGCCGCCTCTTGGACCGCGGGCGAAAATCGGCGGCCATGGCGAGGATTCCATGTTTTCAGATCAAGCGTGCCGGGTCGCGCCACGCCGGCCCAACGCTTCCCTCGTTCAGCCGGTCAAGCCGTTTTCATTCCTGGCTTGGGCCCGGCCTTCCCGGGAACGAGGGTCCGTATGATCGAGGCCGGCAATGAATTGCGCTCCAGGGGCGGGTGTGCTACATATATCCTCGAATCGACACCTCAAGGCTCGTCAATGGGAAAACGCTCCGCAAACGACCTCCACCTGGCCCGGCAGCAGATGGTCGACCGCCAGCTCAAGGCCCGCGGCATCAAGGACGAACGCGTCCTGGACGTCATGGGCCGGGCGCCGCGCCATCTGTTCGTGGAAGAGGCCCTGGCCGACCGGGCCTACGGCGACCATCCCCTGCCCATCGGCGAGCAGCAGACCATTTCCCAGCCCTACATCGTGGCCCTGATGACCGAGGCCCTGGAACTGGGCGGCCGGGAGCGGGTGCTCGAGATCGGGACCGGTTCCGGTTATCAGACCGCGATCCTGGCCGAACTGGCTCAGCGGGTCTACAGCCTGGAAAGAATCCGGCCCCTGATGCTCAAGGCCCGGGAGCTTCTGGCCGAACTGGGTTACCGCAACGTGGTCCTCAACATGGACGACGGGACCTGCGGCTGGGCCGACCAGAGCCCCTTCGACGCCATCATCGTCACGGCCGGCGGGCCGGACATCCCGCCGCCTCTGATCGAGCAACTGGACCTGGGCGGCCGGCTGGTCATTCCCGTGGGCAAGAGCCGTCTGAGCCAGGACCTGATCAAGGTGGTCAAATCCAAGACCGGCCGGACCACCCGGACCAATCTCGGCGGATGCCGTTTCGTGGACCTGGTCGGGCGGCACGGCTGGTCGGAAAACAACGGCTACCGATGACGGACCCCGGCTCGACCTCCCGGCCCCTGGTGGCCGTGTGCGGCGCCGGCTCGGGCGACACGGGCCTGATGGACCTGGCCCGCGAAACCGGCCGCCGTCTGGCCCAAGAAGGGGCCATCCTGATCTGCGGGGGCCTGGGCGGCGTGATGAACGCCGCGGCCCGGGGGGCGCGGGAGGCCGGCGGGCTGACCGTGGGCATCCTGCCGGGCATCGCTCCGCAAGAGGCCAACCCCTTCATCGACGTGCCCCTGGCCACCGGCCTGGGACACGCGCGCAACGCCGTCATCGCCCGGGCCGCCCAGGCCGTGATCGCCCTGCCCGGGGGGCCGGGCACGCTATCGGAAATCGCCCTGGCCCTGAAAATGGGCCGGCCGGTCGTCGCCCTGGGGCACTGGTCCGAGGTGGCCGGCGTCGTTCCGGCGGCGTCGCCCGGACAGGCCGTGGCCCTGGCCCTGAGCCGAATCCGGGCCGCGTCCATGGAAACGTAACGAAAAAACCACTCCCCCCCGCCCCGGCTTTCTGGTAACATTTCAAACAACGCGTCCGGGACGCTTCCCGAAGCTGAAACAGGGAAGCCCCGTCGCCACCCCCGGGCCCGATGTGGAGGAAATAGATGAGCCGCAACAAAAAGCAGGTCGAAATCCCAAGCACCATCCAGACCCTGGGACCGGCCAAAATCCAATCCCCGCTGCTGGACTCCGGCAACTATCGCGGGCACCCCCAGTTTTTCCAGGAAGACGACGTCCGCATCCCGTCGGACATCCTCTGGTCCGGCGGGCAGCCCCCCAAGGAGCCCGGGCCGACCTTTGAACTGGCCGGCCCCCGGTCCAAAATCTACTTCGACTCGAGCAAGCTCAAATGCGCCGTCGTGACCTGCGGCGGCCTCTGCCCGGGCATCAACAGCGTGGTCCGTTCCATCGTCTTGGAACTCCATCACATCTACGGCGTCCGCAACGTGGTCGGGGTCAAATTCGGTTTTCAGGGCTTCATCCCCCGGTACGGCCACGACCTGATGGAACTGCTGCCCGAAACCGTGGCCGACGCCCACGGACGGGGCGGGAGCTTCCTGGGCATGTCCCGGGGGGCCCAGGACATCGGGGAAATCGTGGACGCCCTCGAACGGCTCAACATCGGCCTGCTCTTCACCATCGGAGGCGACGGCACCCTGCACGCCGCCGACCTGATCACCGAGGAAATCCAGCGGCGGGGCCTCAAGACCGGGGTCATCGGCATCCCCAAGACCATTGACAACGACATCGCCTACGTGGACCAGACCTTCGGTTTTTCCACGGCCGTCGAGGCAGCGGCCCGGGTCATCCTCAGCGCCCACAACGAATCCACCAGCGCCCCGTACGGGCTGGGCCTGGTCAAGGTCATGGGCCGCCACTCCGGTTTCGTGGCCGTCAACGCCGTCCTGGCCCTCAAGGACGTGAACATCTGCCTCATCCCGGAGGTCAACTTCGATCTCGAAGGGGACCACGGCCTGCTGGCGGCCATCCGGGAACGGGTGGTCGATCGGGGACACGGCGTGGTCCTGGTGGCCGAAGGGGCCGGCCAGCAGTACTGCGCCGGCGACCCGGCGGAACACGACGCCTCGGGCAACGTCAAACTCGGAGACATCGGCATCGTGCTTCGGGAGCGGATAACGGAATATTTCAAAAAAAACGGGCTGGAACTCAACCTCAAATACATCGATCCCAGCTACGAAATCCGCAGCCAGCCGGCCAACGCCACGGACCGCATCTACTGCGGCTTCCTGGGCCAGCAGGCCGTTCACGCCGGCATGGCCGGCAAGACCGGCATGGTCGTCAGCATGCTGAACAACCACTACGTCCATGTGCCCATCAAAATGGCCATCAGCCACCGCAAACAGGTCAATTCCCTGGGCGCGCTCTGGCGTTCGGTCCTCGAATCCACGGGCCAGCCGCCCCTGGCCGCCGCCTGACCGGCCAAGGGCCGGCCCTCCCCCGACCCCGAGCTACCTGTAAGCCCCGTGTTTTCTCCCTCTCCCGCCGGGAGAGGGCGGGGTGAGGGGGATTTGCGACGCCACCCCCAAGGCC
>JAHJTB010000275.1 GCA_018830135.1 Pseudomonadota bacterium
ATCAGTACCAGGTCAGGCCGGAGTTGTTCGGCCAGTTTGAGGGCCGATTCGGCGGTGGTCGCTTGGCCGCAGACGGTATATCCAAACCTTTTCAGTCTGTTATCCAAGTCCGCGAGTATAATATCCTCGTCATCCACGATAAGGATATTACCCTTCGATCGTTCATTAATGGCCACGCCGCTTCCCCCTT
The DNA here is from genome assembly GCA_018830135.1 of Pseudomonadota bacterium. Taxonomy (GTDB): domain Bacteria; phylum Desulfobacterota; class Desulfarculia; order Adiutricales; family JAGVGV01; genus JAHJTB01. The sequence goes on from JAHJTB010000275.1 coordinate 191, forward strand.
GTCATCAATTATTGGACCGGATGCCTATCTCTGAGAATGCGTTCACTGGATGTGGACGCACTTTTCCGGGACCGCTCATCATCAGCTTCAGTACCAGTATGAAGGTCCCGAAGGAAATTTGCCGCCCGGAATTCTGCTTTAATCGATTTCGATGTGCCTGTGTAAGGCTAAAACAGGGGAAACGTGCGGGTCAAGCGAAAACCCGGGCGGCGGGTGCGATGAGAGGTGCGGGCTCTGTTCGCGCCTGGATGACACTTGTCTTGATAAGGCCCCCGAGAAGTCGGAATAATGGGGGCCGCGCCGGACCGCATGGTCCGGCGCGTTGCTCAGTCCTGGATAAGGGCTTCGCGCGGGACGCGGGTGGGGGCGGACGCGCCCACCAGGGACATGATGCGTCTGGCCTCCTCGGTGATTTCCCGGACGAGGTCGCGAACCCCTTCCCGCCCGCCGGCGGCCAGGGCCCAGAGGATGGGGCGTCCCAGGCCGGCGGCCGAGGCGCCGAAGGCCAGGGCCTTGACCACATCCGATCCCCGCCGGATGCCGCCGTCCACGACCACGGCCAGCCGGCCCCGGGCCGCCTCCATGATTTCATCCATGACCTGGAAGGGATGAGGCAGATAGTCGAGGGTGTGCGCTCCGTGATTCGAGACCACGATGCCGTCCGCACCGGCTTCACCCGCCTTTTCCGCGTCGATCCGGCTCAGTACGCCCTTGAGCCAGAACGGCCCGGAGACGTTCCGTCGGACCTCCCTGATTTCCTTCAAGGTCAAAGGCGCGCAGTCGGCCACGATGGGCCGGTCCTTGATCTTGGTCCCCTGCCCCACGTCGATTTCCAGGCCGACCCAGTCCGCCCCGCCGGACTGGATTTTTTCCAGGGCTTCGAACATCCGGGCCCGGTCCTTGAACGGTTTGGCCGTGGCGGCCAGGGCCACGCCGGTGGCCTTGAGGCCCTTGAGGTCCATGGGCACGGGCGTGCCGGTCCACATCAGGCTGCCGGCCTCCTTGAGCCCTTCGGCCACGGCCATCAGCCCGTCGTCGACGATGGCGGGAATGGGCATGGTGATGGCCGACATGATGACCGGAGTCTTCAGTTCGAGGCCGAGTATTTCCGTGGCCGGGTCGGCTTCGACGCCATCGATGCAGCGCTGGCGGAAGGTGTACCGGTCGATGATCCGGCGATCATGTTCGGTAATGAAACCGGTTTCCACGGCTTCGAGGAAAAAGGCGAGGTCTTTTTCGCCGATTATGCGTCGGCCTTTTTCATAGAGTTCGGACAGGGTCATGGTTCTCTCCCGGCCGCCCGCAACACGGCCTCGTTATTGAAGATGCAGGGCGGGCGCATTCCCCTCCGCTTGCTGAGGGGGCAGCCCCCCGGTCAATTCACCTGCTCAGCCGCCGGCTCCACCGTTGAGAATTCATAAAGCTCTGCCGTTACTGGTGTAGGATTGACGATTTTTTTGGGGCACGCCTCACTTGCAAAACCGGCTTCAGGATAGAAGAAAGCAGTGGGCCTTGTCAGTCTTTGCCCCCTCACCCCGACCCTCTCCCTCAGGGAGAGAGAGTTTGTATGGCGGCTTTTAATAGTTATATTGAGTCGATACGGTTCCTCTCTCCCTTTGGGAGAGGGCCAGGGTGAGGGTCTTGTTTAATATAGGCGACTCCTTTTCACCACACGTAAGGCTTTGCAGGGTGCGAAGTGACGTACAACGAGTCCTGCGGACCTTTATAAAGGCCTTCCTCATACCACCTGCTCTGCCGGTGGTTAGTGATTGGAGCATTTTCCCTTGCATCTCGCGCATTCCTCGCAGCCTGCCGCCGGGAGCTTCAACATGGGGTCCGGGACAATGAAAGCCCGTCGCCCCGGAGCTCGGTTCCCTGAATGCCGGGGTTTAAGCGACCAGCTCCTCGACGATCTCCCGGGCGGACCTGATCTCCCGGATCAGCCCGGTGACCTGCCCGGCCGGTATGGTATTGGCATCGAGGTCGCCCCGGACCCAGGCGTCTTCCAGGCTTCCGCCCATGGATGAGAAATGGCCTTCCGCCGTTGGGGCGGCCGCCTTTTCGGCATAGGGTGTGCGGATGACCCGGGCCTGTATCCGGCCCAGGCTGACCAGCATGGTGTCCGTCTCCCGGGCCTGGATGAGGGCCTGTTTGTAGTTGGAATGGGCGATGCACTCGGTCGAGGCGATGAAGCGGGTCCCGACCTGGACGCCCTGGGCCCCCAGGGCCAGAGCGGCCCGGAACCCGCGGCGGTCCGCAATACCGCCGGCGGCGATAACGGGCAGCTTGACACTGTCCGCCACCAGCGGGACCAGGACCATGGTCGAGGGCACGGTAAAGCCCTGGATGCCTCCGGACTCGGCCCCTTCGGCAATGACCGCGTCCACGCCGGCCGCTTCGGCCTTGACCGCGGCCGAGGCGCTGGAGACCACGTGAAGCACCTTGAGTCCCCGGTCCTTGAGCATGTCGATCAGGGGCTTGGGCAGGCCGCCCGAGGTGGTGACCGTGGTCACGCCCATCTCGGCCAGGATTCGGGCCATGGCTTCGTTGATGGGGTTCAGGGCCATCAGATTGGCCCCGAAAGGCTTGTCCGTCAGGCGTCGGGTCGCCTCGATCTGGGGCTTCAGCTTTTCCGGGTCGGTCAGGAAAGCCGTGGCCAGCAGGCCCAGGCCGCCGGCCTCGGACACGGCGGCCACCATCTCGGGATTGGATATCACACCCATGGCCCCCTGAATGACGGGATGCTCGATACCCAGGAGCCGAGCGACTTCGTTCATAAGGATTCCTCCATTTCCTGCCTGTTTGCTGTTTGTATTCTCAATCGCCCCGATCGGACCCTGTTCAGGATTCGATGCCGGCGGCGGTTTCCTTGATCCGTCGCCAGGCCTCTTCCACGTGCCGGCGCTGAACGTGGGTCTGGCCGATGCACATTCTCAGGGCGAAGCGGCCTTTTAATTTGGTGTGGGTCAGGAACATCCGTCCCGAGCGGTTGAGCCGGTCCATGAGGGCCTTGTTCATTCGCTCGAGGGCCTCTTCGTCCGGGGACCCGTCCGGACGGTAGCGGAAACAGACCAGGTTGATGGTCACCGGGGCCAGGATTTCGAACGCCGGGTCGTCCCGGACCCAGGTTTCGAACTCCCGGGCCAGGGCCAGATGGAGGCGAAGCTTGTCCATCAGGCCCTGGCGGCCGAAGTGGCGGATGACGAACCAGAGTTTGAGGGCCCGGAAGCGGCGGCCGAGCTGGATGCCCCAGTCCCGGAAGTTGTTGACCTGCCGGTCCACGTCGGTTTTCAG
>JAHJTB010000276.1 GCA_018830135.1 Pseudomonadota bacterium
GTGCTCGCCGCGGAAAACGTGGAGTTTGACCATAGCATGGACTTCACCGTGGTGGAGGCGGCCGAGAACCAGATCGTCCTGGTCCTGCCGCCCAAATCGTCTTCGCATGAACCGGCTCAAGAAGGAGAAGAGCGCAGGTCGGCCTGGTTTTTTCCGAAGTAAACAAATTTGTGGGTAAATACGGGCTCGTCATATGGCATCATCTCCGGGCCGGCCCGTCCTCGCGGATGGCCGGCCGGAGGATTGGTCCGACTCCGGGGGCTTTCGCCGCAACCGCGGCGGCCGGAGGCACTGGGGCACTCCAACGCGCTGGCGCCAGAGACCATAATACCCAACTTGTGAAAAAACAGGGCGTGCACTTCCCCCCGAGGCCTGCTCCCAGCGGCGGCGCACGCCGGCTCGTGAAAGTATTTCTCCAACCCGATCAATCTCCGCGTCCATCGGACGGACGGTCCGGAACAACGGGTCCGGCGCCGGTGAGATTATCGATCTGGACCTGGGATGTCCGGACCGGACCGCCATCCCTTGCGGCCATTGCGGGCGAACCGGCGCAAGGAGCCATGAATGGTCGTTTTCTCCATCTGGCATTGGAATGACGATTAAACGCATTGCCGTGGACATACCGCCCGAAGGCCTCTGGCTGGGTCTCGTCGATCAGGCCATCTCGCACTTTGCCAGGGTGGTCGGCTTTTCCGAAGCGTTACGGCGGATGCTGGCCGGCGCCGCCCTGGAGGCCTGCGAGGAGTTGATCCGGGCCAGCGCCGAGGTCGATTGCCAATCGCCGTTCCGACTTGGGCTGGAGTTCAAGGGCGAAGCCGTCATCATCGAAATCGAGTACGATCACCGGGTCCCCCTGAATCCACACCAGGTTGACGCGTACGAAGTCCCCGATCCCGGCACGAACCTCGACGAAGTGGACGTCGGCGCGCTGTGGCTCCATATGATCAAGCATTTCATGGACCGGGTGTTTTTCAGGGTCGAGGGTTCCCGGCGCGTGTTGCGCATGATCAAGTACAGCCGGGAGGAGGGCCGGGAACACCGGGCCTGGGTCATGGCCCTGCGGCCGCGGTTGAAGAAGGGCCTTATTCTGCACCTGAGTGATCCGAAAACGCTCCATCCCTCATGCGTGCTGCAGAACCCGGGCGGCGCCGTGCTCAAACTGGGACCCAGCGGAACATTCGTGATTCGCCGACTGGACGGCGAGACAACGCTGCATGACATCTACATGGCCCATGTGGACGAGCTTGGGCTGGTTTCGCCATCCGAGATGATGGAATTGTACGAAAGCCTCGAGGCCGCGAACATGCTGGCGGACCCGGACCGTGAGGCCCAGGGGAGCCGCTGGAAACGCCTGATCGGCCGAATCATCAATTTAGACATATCCATCCCCCATGCCGACGACATCGTGACGCGGGTCCACGCCAGGACACGATTCCTGTTCTCTCCGGCCTGGCTGGCGTTGCTGCTGGCCGTGGGGCTGTCGGGGGCGATTCCGGCCTGGCTGCATTACGCGCAGCTCACGGATATGGTGGTCAACCTTGAGGCGACCGTGCTGGAACGCCCGATCATCCTGGTGTTGCTTTACCTGCTCCTGCTGATCCACGTCGTTCTGCACGAACTGGGGCACGGCGTGGTCTGCAAACACTATGGAGGACAAATTCCCCGGCTGGGCCTCATGTTTTATCTGGGGAGCTTCATATTCTACTGCGACACCACGGCGGCCTGGAACTTTCCTCTGAAACGCCAGCGCCTCCTGGTTTCCCTGGGCGGACCCATCGTGAGTTTCGCGATCCTGGGGATCGGATTGTGGATAGCCGCGCTCCTGGCCGGAACCGACACCCTGTGGGATTCGGTCTTCACGGCCTTCAGCCTGGTCAATTTTTTTGCCCTGGCCATGGGTTTCAATCCGCTGATCAAGATGGACGGCTATTACATGCTGGTTGACCTCACGGACATCCCCAACCTCAGGGCAAAATCCTTCCGGTTCCTCGAACGCAGGCTGCTGGGATGGCTGGGCTTCGGTGAAGACAAGGCCCTGGCCGCCACGCCCCGAGAACGAAAGCGCTTCTGGTGGTATGGAATTCTGGGCTCACTCGTGACGGTGTTTTTCCTCGGGTTGCCGGTGGTCCATCTCGTGCGGCTTTTGAGTCTCGAGTCGATTTCCCGAGGCCGGCTCATCCTCGCGGTGCTGGTCTGCGTTTTGGTGCTGGGCAGGGTGGGCTCCGTTGCCTTCTGGAAATTGAGGAAAATCAGGCATCGCGAGTACAAACTGCCTTGAGGCGCTCGAAGCAAAAGCCGGGAAAAATTCGAACATCCTTCTGGCCGCGATGATTTTTTTAAAATTGCGACGACCCCTTATTATTTTCCAACCACCCGTACCGCGCCGATTTCCGGAAGCGGTTCCCGGATGTCTGCCGGCCCAGCGTGTTCAACACCCGATACGGGAAGGCAGGAATGGCGCCGGTTGGGAGGGTTTGGCCCGGACACCATGCGGCCTGTATGCATCTCGCCAGGTTGCTGGATCAAATAATCTTTTCCCATATGGGTGGAGATTTGCTATAATCCATTTATCAGGATTTCACCATGACTCCGCCTAATACCAAAGGTCGTAAGGACATTACGACTGCGGCATTACTCCATGGCAAGCTCAGTAAATGCAAATGTCATAGATTGTCGATCAGTTGGCCCGGGGACTAGGATTCATGCGCGAAAACCGTTTAACGACGATGAGGCCTGTTTGTTGACTGAAAGGCTCGTTTCCGGTCAAGACACTGGAAATGCCTGAGCGACACCGTCCCGAGCCTGAAAACCGGCCGGGATGCCCGGTATGACCACTCACAACTCCAGGGCAAAAAGGAGCGATGATGCGTTTTTCAGGAATGAATGGTCTCTCTTCCCCTGTGCTGATCATGTTTCCCCTGATTATCTGCCTTGGCATCCTGGCCATGGTTCCGGCCCGGTCCGCCTGGGGCGGGGAGATGTCCCGGACGGACCCGATGATAAGAATCACCAGCATGCCCACCAACCTGAACATTCATGACGTTCTGGTCAAGGTCAGCAAGGACGTCTCCCAGGGCGCGAACCTGGACATAAGGATGATCACCTATTACTGGCAGACCTTTGACGCAGTGTACTGCCCGGGCTGCGAGGAGGCCGGAATCAAAAACGGAGTGACCTTTGTGGACATGTACGTGCCGGCCTTCATGACCGAGAAGGAGGTCCAGAAGGTCATGACCAGCCTGGCCGCGGCATTGCACAAACACGCCGGCATCGACCCGAATTCCATCTATATGTACACTCACGTCGGCGAAAAAGGCAGGCTGTACATCAAGGGCCGGGTTCTTACGGACTGGAGCCTGGTCGGAGGGCCCAAGGAATAGGCTTTTTCGTCTGATTGCTCAATCGATTTTGAATCATCGACCGATTTCTAAACAGTGTGGCCGTGGAGGATCGTATCTCCATGAAAGAATAAAGCCGGAAGCAGGAGCTTCCAGGATCAGGTTCCCAAGCCGGAGCTTGGGAACCAGCCGTAACGCCATGGCCGGCAAGCGGAAATGGCACTTGGCAAAAACCGTTCCGGACAATATTGAGTGGTGAATGTCATGAAAAGAATTTTTTGGCCCGCTTATATTCTCCTGACCGCTATTTTAATGCTCCCTTCTTACGGATTCGGACAGCAAAACGATTTTGACAAAACCGCGATCGGCCCCTTTGAAAACTATTGCGACGGATACGGCATGCCCGGGGCCAAGGGGCCCGGATATGTAAACGTGCTCAAGGTTTCAACCGGGCAGGTCAAAAAAAGCAACGACCTGCTAATCGACGGAATCGTGGCCTATGACCGGGCCGAAGCCAAGGACGCTTACATCGGTCAGATAAACATGCTGACCGCATCGTCTTTCAACGGCCTGACCGGCAGCATTTGGGGCTACGACCTGGCGGTGGCTGAAGAGATTCAGAAAAAGGAACAAAAGCCCCTGTTCACCATCAAACAGTACGACGGCTCCCCCTTGCCGGTCTTCGACGCCGCGCCTCTGTTAAAGGCCGGCCGGGCGTTGTTCGGGACGGAAAAAGAGCGAAGATTTCCGCCGGCGCCCGGGGGCCATGTTGTCTGCGCCAACAAAAGCGTTGTCGCCTTCCGGCCTGAAAACCGCCGGCCGATAGCCGAAAAAGGCGAAGCCTACGGCGTATGGTGCTATCTGGCCATATCCATCGCCAAGGACAGGAAGACGGGCGCCAGCCTTTTCATCGAGGACGCCGGCCCTTGGAACAAAAACGACAACGAACAAGACCTGGTCCGATTTCTGAAGGAGCACCGCAAAATCGTGGCCTCGTCCATAGTCGCCTGCGGGGAGGACCAGCACGTGGTCTACGAACGCACATATATGAGCTTCGCCTACGAGATCATGAAACCCGGTTACGTCGGGACCGCCCTGACCGTGACCCCCTATGTGGTTCTGGCCCAAAAAGCCGTGCCGGAAGGAAATTTCAAGGCTTTGGAAAAAATGAACCTGGCTGAATGGGAAAAAGCGGTCGGATTTAAATAGGTTCCGTTATCCCGGATTTTGCGGTGGGGCTCGTGATGGGGCGCCGGATGTAAGGAATTACCTATGGTTACACCCTCGTTTTCGAACTGAATGAAAACGGGTGCCATACCGTCACCGTCCCCAGCCCGCAGGGTTTGGTGACCGAATGCGCTACCTTGGAAGAGGCCAAACAGATGGCCCGGGGAGCCATTGCCTGTTATCTGGAAGGCTTGACTTGCCCCTCACTCATCGTCTCATCGGGTCGGCAGCATGGCGGCCATGTTCTCCGGGGAGGGGATGTCGGCCGGATGGCGGCCATAGTAAAGGCTTATAATCCTGTGCTTCGGGTCGATACCGAAGACGGCGGGAAGCTGGGTTTCCTTTCCCTCGAAGCGGCCGTGCCGAAAACCTTTGACAGTGGCCTTTATGGCGGCTGCCATACCGGCCGGATGCAGGTAGCGCAGGCCGCCCGGCGCCACGCCGTAACGGCTGAAAATATCGCCTTCCGGGTCGCAGACGATGGTGAAGGGCCAGTCGGCCTCGTTGGCGGAAGCGGCCACGGTTTCCGGCATGCTCTGCAGGACCACGAACACCCCTGCCTGTTCAGCCTCGAAAAGATGGATGCCCGCTTTCAAGCGGGCCATCTCCATCTGGCAGACCGGGCAGCCCAGGTACCTCAGGAACAACAGTAATGATGGCTTTCCGGCGGCGGTTTCGTGAAACCGTTGCGGACCGCTCCAAGGGGTTTGGAAAATAAAATCCGGAGCTGCGTCGCCTGGTTGCAGTTTTCTCATACACCCTCGAATGAACAAGGGGCCAAGTCCGCCCTTGATTCATGATGCCGTCAGTTCAGGGCTCTGTAATTTCCTCTTCCACGCCGGCCAGTTTTTTGGCCATTTCGGCGAATTCCTCCAAAGGATACAGGTTGTAGACAAACATCCTGGCCCCGTCGGGCGAGCCGCCGCCGTGCATGCAGCCGGGCACGCCCCCGCCAATGGTCAACCACTCGACCAGGCGCGCGATGCGCGCCCGGGCTTCGGCCGAGCACTTGCCGGCGGTCAGGTACTTCTGAATGAGGTGTCCATATTGGGGGCTGGTGAAGTCCTGATAGGACGGAAAGCAGCCGGTCTCCACGATGCCGCCGCCGATTTCCTGGCACAAACGCTTGGTTTCATAGGGCAGGGTGCCCACGTGGACCTTGGTGCCGTGGCTGCGGAGGGCATCCCCCACCCAGGCCCCGGATGGATGCCGGGATCCCAAGGCGATGGCTCCCACGCCCATGGTGAACGTGGTCTCGTTCAAGAGGGCCATTTGGGTCAGTTTATCCCGAAAGGTCTTGGCGCTCAGACCGTTGGCCCGGGCGATGAGCGCGGCGGCGCCGGCCATGATGTCGCCCTGGCCGGCCACGCAGGCGCCGATGCAGCCCCGGTATGAACTGGTGAAGCGTCCCACCACCTGGGGCGTGAACTGCCACTCGCCGGCCATGAAGACCCGCTCGTTGGGAACGAAGACGTCCTCCAACAGGAGCCAGGCCTGGGTGATGCCGGTCCGGGCGGGGTTGTCGAAGCCCTCTTCCAGGTCGCGGCCGTCGGATGGGTGGCGGGTCTCGACGATGGTCAAGCCCTCCGCGTCCCGGGGAATGACGCAGGCCAGGGCATAGTCGGCGTCCGCTTCCTTGTACCCGCCGCCCGGCAGGATGAAAATCTCCTCGCTGGCCGCGGTCCCGCAGATCATCAACTTGGCGCCTCGAATGACGAGGCCGTTGTCGCGCCGCTCGACGATCCGCACATTGACGTCCGGGTCCGGCTGCTGATGCGGTTTCAGCTTTCGATTACCCTTGGCGTCCGTCAGGGCCCCGGCCACAACGAGGCCTTTCCTCTCCAGGTGTCGGCCCCAATTTTTAAGCCTTTGGTGGTACTCGGTTCCCAGGGCTTCATCCATATCCCAGGTCACCGACCACATGACATGGTAGCCCCACCAGCCGGCGCACAAGCCGCCGGTGCATGAGCCGGTGAGGTGATACGCTTCCCGCTTGAACCTGGCGTTGGCGATCATGTCCTCGGCGGAGGCCATGATGGAGTTGTTGCGGTGGATGGTCTCTCCGGTCAAAAGAGAGGTCGTGGTGAAGACGCCGGCCAGCTTCGGATCGTGGGCGGCCTCGATCCCCCGGGCGTGGCTCTCCACGACACGGCGGGTAGTCGGGTCGGTGGTCACGTCCTCGATGAGCCGGCCGAACTTGTAGATGTTGGGCTTGAGATTCCTGAGCGATTTGAAATAATCATCCCTTGTTCTGAGAGCCATGGTCACCAGTCCTTTTCTTTCGAATTATGCGGAAAGGGTCGCGCACTCCAAGTTTCAGGCCTCCCGAGCCATCCAGGTCGCCATTTGAAAAGGCATCGGGCCTGGCTCGGAGGCCCGGACATCGCCCGCGAAAGGCGATGGCTCGACGATTTATCCCATGGAATTTCAGGCATAGTAATTCCCCGCCGGTACTCCGGTCAAGCGGAAACCATCCCGTCAGTCTGTCCGAACACGGCCTGATCATGGTGGCGGGGAAGCAAGGGGTCCAGGGGGGCAGGCGTACCTTGGACGCGTCAAGGACCTATGGTCAAGAGGATACCTTGTTACATGGCCGCGCCGCAGGATTCGCGCGGTCGCCCTGAGGGATCAGATAAACATCAGCCCGGATATTTGGGCAAGTTGATGATGCGTCTGGTGGCCAGCCGATAAGTCATTTCGATCAGGAAAGCGACGCCGACCATTCCGAACAGAATCCAAAGGTGGCCGGGTGAATGGTTGGCCGTGTACCAGATCAGGCTTGCCAGGGCCCCCAGGCACAGCCCGGCTCCGATCAGGGAAAGCCAGCGCCTGCTGCCGGTTTGCCTGGCCAGGACCGCATTGGCCAGGTTGACCGCCGCGAAAATGATCAGGAACCCGGCGCTGCCCATGGTGGACATGCTCGACAGATCCGCCCAATTGGCCATGATCAGGGTGACGCCGGCAGTGATCAGCAGGCCCTCCACTGGTTCGCCCCAGGCTTTGCGTTCCAGGTATTGCGGGAGTTCTCCGTCTTTGGCAATGACATAGCTCAACCGGGCGGCTCCGTACGCGGTGGCGTTGATGGCCGAAGCCGTGGAAAGCATGGCGGCCACGGCGATCAACAGGAATCCGGCTCGTCCCAGAAACGGCCGGGCCGCCTCGGCCAGGGCGTAGTCCTTGGCCTCGACGATCCTGGCGACCGGCAGGTTTCCGATCGTCACCACGGCCACCAGCACATAAAGCCCGATCACGAAAAGCACGCTCGAGTAGAAGGCGCGGGGCAAGGTGGTTTCCGGGTTGCGCACATCCTGAGCGGTGTTGGCGATCAGCTCGAATCCTTCGTAGGCCAGGAAAATGATCATGCCGCCGGCCACAAGATTCAGGGGCGGCGACCATTGCGCCGGGGCCAGCCTGGGCCAGTCCACTCCCCAGATACCGGCCCCGATGAAAAGGATCAAAATAACCAGTTTGATCAGGACGATCCAGTCTTCCGCCTCGCCGATCAACCTGGCGTTGAGAAGATTCAGACCGGTAATGCCGACGACGCCGACGGTGATCAAAACGTGTTTCCAGATGAGCTGCGATCCTGAAAACAGCGATGAGCCGTAGCTTCCAAAGGCAAAGGCATACAAGGACAGCATGACCATGTAGCTGATCCAGAGCAGGATGTTCATGCTGCCGGTGATCAGGCCGGGGCCGAAGGCGCGATCCAGAAAAGCGACGGTTCCGCCCTGGCTCGGAAAGGTGACGGACAATCGGGTGTATGAATACGAGGTGATGAGCGCGACAAGACCGGCGATCAGAAAGGCCACGGGCGCGCCGCCCTGGGTCAGGTTTACGGAAAGGCCGAGAACCGCGAAAATGCCTCCCCCCACCATTCCACCGACGCCGATGGCCGTGACTTCCCAATAGCCGATTTTTCCGGAATCACTCATCCCCGCGCCTCCGTTTGGTTGCAGCAATGCGGCTCGTCCCGGCCGCGGAAGCCGGTGAGAAATCCGGGTCAGGGGCAAGTATCGATCCGGAATGATGCGGCAAGCACGGCCTCAAGCCTTCCGGTTCGGATTTCGGCCTGTTGAACAGGCCTTTGCCCGTGCCGGGAGGCCCGCGTTCCGTTCCAACAGGGCTTTTTCCCGCCAGACTCGCTGAAAATGATGTGTTTTGCCATTATTCAGGCATGGTAATCCCTCGAAAGCCCGCGGTCAATGAGAAACCATGCCGCCGGCCATGCCCGAACACGTCCTGGCCATGGTGGCGGAGAAGCAAGGGTTCAACTGACGCATCAGGCGCCGATAGGACAGCTTTTCTTCATGTCAAGCTCTCAGAATCGTGTACCCCGATTTCCGGTATCAGGCCATGAACCGGGGACACCGGCGTAAGTAAGGATATGGTGATTGGTGGCAATATGGGGATTCCTATAATTGTTATCGGAACCGCCAGGGGTCGTCAGATGCAGGGTGCGCAATGCGCACCCTGCAATCAAAAAGGCGTTGCGGGGTGAACTTGTGCCGCGCACGGTTCACTCTCCGGAGGCATGGCGCATGTGAGTCATCGGCCTGATCGGCGGCATGAGTTGGGAATCCTCGATCGAGTACTACCGCCTGATCAATAAAGGGATCAAAGCCCGGCTGGGCGGCTTCCATTCCGCCAGGCTGCTCATGTATTCCGTGGATTTCCATGAGGTCGAGGCCCTGATGACCCGGGACCGCTGGCCGGAAGCGGCGGAGGTCCTCATCGACGCGGCCCGGCGGCTGGAATCGGGCGGGGCCGCGGCCCCGCCTTTGCCTTTTCGGCTCAATCCTTGATGCCGGCCAGGTGCTTGGCGATCTTCTTTTTGGATTCCAGGTCGTATCCGGCGCGGACGCCGATTTTTTCCATGACCGGCGAGCCGCCGCCGTGCACGCCTGCGTACTGGGACCAACCGGCCATGGCCGAGCAGGTGAAGTCGGAGATGAACCGGAAGAGCCGGTGGAGTTTTTCGGCCGGTATTTTGGCGCCCCGGCTGATGTATTTTTCCAGGTCGGGCCCGGTCTCGGGATTCAGCCAGTCGGCTTCCGGGGGGATGGTCGAAGGCAGTCCGCCGGCAATGGAATTGAGAACGTCGTACTCGTGATAGATGTTGATACCGGCGAAATACCGGCCGGTGTTGGAGTAGAGGAACTCCGGCGTATAGATGCCGGAAGACGTTTTCTGGGCCCGGGCGGCCGCGGCAATGCCCGAGGCGAAAATCAGCTCGGCGATAATCATCAGCTCCGTCAGCTCGTCCACGATATGGGATGATTTCTCGACGCCGTTGTATTCCGCGGCCAGTGCGGCGGTGCCAAGCACGATATCCGTGATCGCCGGCTTGCAGCCGCAGTACGAGTGGCGATGCTGACCGGCGAAAACCTGGGCCAGCCGACCGGCGAACTGCCATTCCCCGCACATAAAGACCCGCTCCCAGGGTACGAACACGTTGTCGAACACGACCACCGAGTCGGCCACGCCGAAGGTGTTGTATGGGGCATCGAGTTCGATGCGGGGCCGGGCGGAAACCACGCGAGAGATGATCTTTATGTTTTCCGCATCGGCCGGGATGGCGAAGGAAACCGCCCAGTCGGCGTCGTCCTCTTTCATGGCCCGGGTGGGGATGACCAGGTGTTCGTCGACATACGGCCCCATGGTGATATGGTTCTTGGCCCCTTTGACCACGATGCCCTTGTCGTTCTTTTCGACCACATGCAGGTACAGGTCCGGATCGTGCTGCTGGGAGGGCCGGCGCAAGCGGTCGCCCTTGGCGTCGGTCATGGCCGTACTGCCCACCAGATCATTGGCCTGGTAATACTTGAGGAACTCGATGAAATGATCGAAGTATCCCGTACCGCGTGCATCGTCGATTTCCTTAGTGACCACGCCGATGGCGTTGAGCGTGTCCGTAGCCATGCATCGCTGGGTGCATCCTCCCACCCGGTGGCAGCAGCGCCGTTTCATATCCTGTTGTTTGTACAGATCATCGATACTCATGTTCAGGGAGCAAAACCGGTTGATCGGCTCCCCGGTCAGGTGTGACTCCGTCACCAGGAGGTCTTTGAGTTCCGGGTCGTTCACCGCGTCAAAGGTGAATTTGAGCGTATTGATAGGCATTTCGAGCATGGGATCGTCGCGGCGGATTTTTTTCCCATGGGCGTACACATTGGGCCGCATCCTGGCCAGCCGCGCTGCATATTCTTCGGACGTTTTCAAAGCCATTTGCATTCCTCCAAACATTGAAATCCATGATGGACCGGTCGATTAAACCGGCGGCAAGGCCTCTGCCATGGAATCTCGAGCGATGCGGCCAGGGTCGCGGCTCCATGTTTCAGACCCTCCGGCCCCGCTTTCCTTCACTTGAACCGGCGTTGATCCGCGCTGGAGCTCCCTGCCCCATCCACAAGAGATATTATCCCGGCAGTTTCTCTGAAAATATTACAGTTTCCAGTTTACAGGCATAGTAATCCATCGTTGGCCCTCCGGTCAAGCAGCGGTAAAAGGGGTCAAGTCTCCGTTTGACCCGTCGAGGCAGGGGAGAATTCCGGGGACACAATAGAATGGCACTCACTTAAGTATTAACTGCTTGAATTAGCAGTCCCGCTCTTTCGCATAAGCTTCAAAGGAACGCTGGACATCGTCAGAAGATGAACCCCACTTCCGGCGGTTAAACGATCCAATCCGATAAAGCAACAGGGTAACCGTTCACAGGCCTGACGCCATTTTAGTCGGTCCAGATGGGACTTAGGGGCATCCTGCCGAATTTTCTTGCAAATTTGCCTGGAATACCATATAATGCGTTCATTCTTCGGTCCGCTACAAGAGCTGGTGCAACCTGTAAGTCTCCCTCTCAACGAAAGGGCAGGCGATGA
>JAHJTB010000277.1 GCA_018830135.1 Pseudomonadota bacterium
CAGGGACATGTGACCGTGGCCACCACCCGTCCCGAAACTCTGCTGGGGGACACGGCCGTGGCCGTCAACCCGGAGGACCGGCGTTTCAGCCAATATATCGGAAAGGAAGTCCTCCTGCCCGTCCTCGGCCGCCGGATTCCGGTGATCGGGGACCCGTACGTGGACGTCGAGTTCGGCACCGGGGCCTTGAAGATCACCCCGGCCCACGATCCCAACGACTTCGAGATCGGCCTCAAGCACGACCTTCCGGCAATCAAGTGCATCGACGACGACGGACGGATGAACGAGGAGGCCGGTCCGTATCAGGGGCAGGACCGGTTCGAGTGCCGCCGGAACATCGTGGCCGATCTCAAAAAGGCCGGGCTCCTGGAAAAGATCGAGGACTACGTCCACGGCGTGGGCCACTGCTACCGCTGCAAGACCGTGGTCGAGCCGAATCTGTCCAGACAGTGGTTCATCAAGATCAGGCCGCTGGCCGACAAGGCCTTGGCCGCGGTCGAGGATGGCCGGACCCGGATTATCCCCCAGAACTGGGAAAAGACGTATTTCGAATGGATGAACAACATTCGGGACTGGTGTATTTCCCGGCAGCTTTGGTGGGGACATCGCATTCCGGCCTATTACTGCCAGGACTGCGCCGAGGTCATGGTCGCGGGCCAGGCCCCTCAGACCTGCACCCAATGCGGAGGGGGCCGGATCGAGCAGGAGACCGACGTTCTGGACACCTGGTTTTCCTCGGCGCTCTGGCCTTTTTCCACCCTGGGCTGGCCCGAGCGGACCCCGGACCTGGAAAGGTACTACCCCACCAGTGTGCTGGTGACCGGCTTCGATATTCTTTTTTTCTGGGTGGCCCGCATGATGATGATGGGTCTCTGGTTCATGAAGGAAGTCCCGTTTCACGACGTGTACATCCATGCCCTGGTCCGTGACGCAGAGGGGCAGAAGATGTCCAAGTCCAAAGGCAACGTTATCGACCCCCTGGAGGTCATGGACCGGTTCGGCACGGATGCCTTCCGTTTCACCCTGACCGCCCTGGCCGCCCAGGGCCGGGATGTCAGGCTGTCGGACGAACGGATCGAGGGCTACCGGCACTTCGTCAACAAGCTCTGGAACGCGGCGCGTTTCACCTTGATGAACCTCGAGGATTTCCAATATGACGGGTTGGGACGCCCCGCCTTGAACGAGGACCTGCTGACCTTGGCCGACGCCTGGATATTGAGCCGGACCGGCGATATCGTCCGCCAGATCGAAAATCACCTGGACAACTATTATTTCGACCGGGCCGCCGGCGACCTGTACCAGTTCGTCTGGCATGAGTTCTGCGACTGGTACCTGGAACTGATCAAACCGGTCCTGTACGGCGATAACCCGGCCGCCCAGAGGCAGACCCGGGCCGTCCTGGGCCATGTGCTGACCGTAGTCCTGCGGGCCCTCCACCCCATCATGCCCTTCGTGACCGAGGAGATTTGGAGCAAGCTGCCCGGCCTCGATGGGAGTATCATGCTGGCGCGCTTCCCTTCGGACCAGGCCGACGGCCGGTCCGATGCCGGGGCCGAAGCCGGCATGAGCCTGATTCAGGGCGTGGTGACCGCGGTCAGAAACATCCGGGGCGAAATGAACGTGCCTCCGGCCAACAAGGTCGAGATCGTCATGATGGCCGATGACCCGCGGGAACGACGGGTCATAGATGACCATGCCGCCTACGTTCTGGCCCTGGTTCGCGGGGAATCCCTCGAAGTCACGCCGCCTCGGGAAAAACCCAAGGGCGTGGCCGCCCAGGTCTTCGGCGGCGTCGAGGTCCTGGTCAAGCTGGCCGGCCAGATCGATTTTGACGAGGAAATCCGGCGTCTCGACAAGGAACTGGAAAAAGTGGAAAAGGAGATCGTTCGTTCCAACAAGAAGCTGGCCAACCAGGACTTTCTGGCCAAGGCCCCGGCTCAGATCGTGAACAAGGAAAAGGAACGGGTAGCCGGGCTGGTCGCCCGCCAGGAAAAGCTGGCCCTGAATCTGGCCCGGGTCCGGGAGCTGAAAGAGTGATCCCCGTTGACAGACTGAGTTTCGAACCCGTCGTCCGCCAGGCCCTGGCCGAGGACGTCGGGTCCGGAGACCTGACCACCGCCCTGACCGTGGACCCGGACGTCCGGGCCCGAGCCGAAATCATCTCCAGACAGGCCTTGGTCCTGTCCGGCCTGGGACCGGCCCGGCTCACCTTTGAGCTCGTCGATCCCTCCGTCCGGTTCGACGCGCTGGTTCCGGAAGGCGCGAGGGCCGTCTCGGGCCAGGTCCTGGTCGAAATCCAGGGCGCGGCGGCCTCGATCCTGACCGCCGAACGGGTGGCCCTCAACTATATGATGCGTCTGTCCGGGGTGGCCACGCTGACGGCCCGTTTCGTGGAGGCGGTCCGGGGGACCCGGGCCCGGATTGTGGATACCCGCAAGACGACCCCCGGCCTGCGGGCTCTCGAGAAGGCCGCCGTCCGGGCCGGTGGAGGGGCCAATCACCGTTTCGGCCTGTATGACGGCGTTTTGATCAAGGACAACCACATCGCCGCGGCCGGCTCCATTACCGCGGCGGTCAGTCGGGCCAAGGGCCGGGCCCCGCATACCTTGAAGATCGAGGTGGAAGTGGAAGACCTGGGCGGACTGGAAGAGGCTATCCAGGCCGGCGCCGATATCGTGCTCCTGGACAATATGACTCCCGGCCAGCTCGCGGAAGCCGTCCGGCTGGCCCGGGGGCGGGTCGTTCTGGAAGCATCCGGAGGCGTGAACCTGGAGACCGTGGCCGAAGTGGCCGCTTCGGGCGTCGACGTCATTTCCATCGGCGCCCTGACCCACTCCGCCCCGGCGGTGGACCTGAGCCTGCGTTTCCTGTAATCCGGGCAGCCCGCTATTTTTTCCCCAACTCAGCCGACCGGGCCGTCGCCGCGCCCACGGCGTCCATGACCAGGGCGCGGAAACCGCCCTTTTCCAGGGCATACAGCCCGGCCGCCGTCGTGCCGCCCGGAGACGTGACCATATCCTTCAAGGCTCCGGTGTGGCGGTCCGAATCCAGGGCCAGCCTGGCCGCCCCCAGAACCGTCTGGGCCGCCAGTTTTTTGGCCTGGTCATGGGGCAGACCCTGGCGCACCGCACCATCGGCCAGGGCTTCGAGCAGGACGAAGACGTAAGCCGGACCGCTGCCGGACAGGCCGGTGACCACGTCCATGTATTTTTCCTCGACGACCACGGCCAGACCAACCGACTCGAACAGGGCCCGGGCTCGGGCCATGTGCGTCTCATTGGCATAGGCGCCGGGCGCCAGAGCGGCCGCGCCGGCCAGGACCAGGGCCGGCGTGTTGGGCATGACCCGGATGACCGGAACCGGAGAGACCAGGGACTGCTGAATCCGGTCCAGGGTGACCCCGGCCATGATCGAGACCAGGAGGTGATCCGGGGTAGCCAGGTCCCGAACCTCATCGAGAACCAGGTCCGCGTTCTGGGGCTTGATCGCCAGAACGACCAGGCCGGCCTCCTTGAGCACGGCCTCGTTTCCATCGACCCGGACAATCCCATACTGTTCGTGCAGATAATCGCAACGGGCCGGCAAAGGGTCGGAAACAACAATCTCCTCCGCCCGGGCCAACCCGCTTGAAATCAACCCCCGGATCATGGCTTCGCCCATGTTCCCGCCGCCAATAAAACCAAATTTTTCCGCCATGTCGATCACGCCTCCCTGTATCCCTTGCGGCCTAGCGCTCAATCGAATTGTTTAAATTCAGTCATATATCATGAGGACCGTTGGGGCGAAACCGAAATCCGCCCCCGGCCCCGACACCCGTTGACCCCTCACTGCCGCTCTGGTAGGATGAAAATCCATGGGGGGAGGCCATGTCCATCCGCTATCTGGCCCTGGAACTGTACCGTCTGGAAAAAGACCTGGAAGCCCTGCGTAAAAGACTGGCTTCGGCGTCGCTCGAAGAGAGGGCGGAGCTCGATCAGCAGATCAAACAGCTCACTGCCGAGCGGGACCGGCAACGGGCCATGCTGGAAGCCAAAAAGGAACCGCCGCCCTATCGGCGGTCCTTCCGCTGAACAACCGACATGGCGGCGTTCGGGCCGAGCGGCCCGCCTATTTCCGAAAGATCATGCTCATTTCCCAGCGGGCGGGTTTCACGTCCACGTTTTTCACTTCCGTAATCTGGACGTCGTGACTGTCGTCCATGACGGTCATGCCCGCCCTCGGCCCCTTGATCACCGTCCCGGCGCGTATAACGCGTCGGACCTTCAACACGGGCACGCTGGCTTCCGATTGGGACCAATCCAGCAAACCCTCGATTTCCTCGTTCAGGCCCTCGATGGCCTGGGCCAGGGCCTCGGCCTCCCCACGGTAGCCCTCCATTTTTTCCCGATAGGGGTCCAGCTTTTCCCCAAGACGTCGAATTTCGCCATCCGTTTCAGCGACCGATGAGTTCATGTACTCCAAGGCGCCTTCGACTTTTTCAAGCTGGGCGCCGTCGTTCTGGACCGCCAGGAATTCCGCCGTCTGTCGAAGGGTCTCCTGCTTGCCCCGGGCCGTTTCAGCCGCCTCGGTCAATTCCTTGAGTCGGGCTTCCAGCTTGTCCAGTTGGGGCTGGTAGTCGTTCATGATTTCCAGGAGCCGTTTTCTTTTGGCGTCGTGTTGGGCGATCCGGACCTTGAACACCTCGATTTCCTTCTGGATTCGGATATCCACGCCCACGGTCAGCCGGTTGGGGCTGGAACCGTCCGATCCGACCTCGACGGCCTCGATCCCCTTTTTCGCCGTGATGTCCGAATCGATGATCTTGCCCCGTTCGACAATACACACCCCGCTGGTCTCGATGTGCGAATGAAATATCTCCTTTTCGGCGACCACGTCCCCATAAGTCTGGATGTTCGCTTCGTGAATGAAGCGGGCCCGTACGTTGCCGCCGGCCTTGATCCGGCCGCCGATTATGCCCCCGAAGACGATGACGTCGCCTTCAATGTCGATTCGGGCGCCCAGGATTTCGTTGGCCTGAAGACTGCCGCCCTTGACCCGGTATCCGTCCTGGACCGAGCCTCCGACCTCGATGTGGCCGCTGAAATCGACATGTCCGGTTTCAATGCCCACGTCATGGGCAATGTTGAGATTGGGGTGGACGAACAGCCGCCCGTCGGCCGAGATTTCGGGCCGGCCGTCGATCCGGGCGTAGGCCTTGGTGCCGTCTTCGGACCTCGACGCACCCTGGCCGCAACGGAGGGCGACCGATTTCGGCTTCGGCGCCGGAATCGATTTGCCGTACACGTCCGTTCCGGACGTGCCGCTGGTCCCGGGCAGCCTTTCCGCGATCAGGTCCTCGGCCTTGACCTGGGGAATCTGACCCCGTTCCCTGAAATCGATCCCTCCGCCTTCCTTGAGCGCGCCGATCCGGAAGGGGTCGGTTTCAAAATAATATTTGATCCCCGGATCACGCCCCGGGGCCGACGGCTGTCCCTCCGCCACCAGCAGGGGGGCTTCGGGAAAGGGGTCGGAGGACAGATAGTGTTCGATGACCTCGTCCTCGATCAGACCGAAGACGACGCCCGCGTACTTGAGCATGCTCTTGATGTCGGAAACCGTGGTCTTTTCAGGCTTTGGGACCTTGGGGTAGATGTGGGCCTCGATGTGGTCCCCTGAAACCGTCAGCCCGAATTCCCCCCCGGTATCCTGCGCTTCTTTTGGCGGGGGCGGGGCCGGAGCAGCGTTCTTGATGCGTTTCTGTGTCTCCAGAATGCCATCTCGCTGCGGGGCCGTGATCAGACCCAGATTGACCAGAATGTCGCCAATCAGGGCCACGGCCTGGGTCTGGGAAAAAATCCGCTTCTGCTCGGCCAGGGCTCGATCGACATCAGTCTGTTCGACCATGCCCAGGCGGACCGCCATCTGGCCGAACAGGACGTCAAGGGCCTGGGTCTCCGACAGCTCGCGCACGGACAACAGGTAGTTGTACTGATTTTCAGTGATCAGCCCGTCGGTCAGGAAGAAGTCCCGGGCCTCGGTCTCGGGATCGATCCCCTCACTCGTTCGAGGATATCGGCTCAAGGCGGACTCGAAAGCATTCTGGGCGATGAAACCGATTCTCACCGCCAGACGGCCCAATAACATCAGGCGGTCGACCTGACGGACGTTCTTGCCCGGGCTCTGCCCGGTCGGGGGGCGGGTTCCCGGCTTGGCGTCGAACCGGATCAGGAATTCGGCCCCGCATTTCTTGCATTGAACGGCGCGCCCCTCGTACTGCTCCGGGATCATATAAGGCGCTTGGCACGAGGGACAACGGGTTGCCTTTTTGACAACGACCATGCTTTGCCACCGAATTGTATTGTCCAAGGGAGCGGGCAGCGGAAAGATCGTCGGCGATTTCCTAGGACTCGATTTATAATATATGCTAAGGTCGGGTTCAGGCAAGCATAAAGCTTTTTTTTCGATCGGACGGAAGAGGAATTTCCGTTTATTCATGGGGGCGGCGGTTTTCCCTGGGACGGGGGAATGCCTGGCCGTTGCCGGAGCGAGGAGATCAGGTCTGGTAATGATGAGAAGGAACATCGGTTTCCGGGAGGCCCTGGACCTGGTCCTCGAGCACGTTCCCACCTGCGGATCGGAAGAGGAACAATTGATCGGCCTGAGCGGCCGGGTGCTGGCCGAAGACGTTCTGGCCCGGGTGGACAGCCCCTTGCTTGACGTTTCCCTCAAGGACGGCTACGCGGTCCGCTCGGAGGATGTAGCCGTCGCCGGCCCGGATCGGCCCGTTGCCCTGGAACTGATCCGTTGCCAGGTCGCGGGCGATCTGCCCGGCGGAAAGCTCGCCGCCGGGCAGGCCGTGCGTGTGACGACCGGTGCTCCGCTGCCCCCTGGCGCCGAAGCCGTGTTGGCCGGCGAGTTCGCACGGGAACGGAACGGCGTTGTCACCTGCCACCGGGACGCGGGGCCGGGCCGCAACGTCCTGGCCGGGGGGACGGACGTCAAGGCCGGGCAGGTCGTGGCCCGCCGGGGCGAGCGGCTGCATCCGGCCTCGATCGGACTGTTGGCCGCGGCCGGATTGGACCGGGTCCGGGTGACCGGGCTGCCCCGCGTTCAGGTTATCGGGACCGGAGACGAGGTCGTGTTCCCGGGACGACCGTTGCCTCCGGGCAAGCTGTATGCCAGCAACATCGTCGAAACGGCGGCCTGGCTGAATCATTTCGGCCTGACCGCCTGCCGGGTCTCGACCGTGCCGGATCGGCTCGAAACGATCCGGGCGGCCGTCGAGGAGGATTTCGAAAATACAGACGTTTTTCTGAGCAGCGGCGGAGCCTGGAGCAGCGAACGGGACCTGGTAGTCAAGCTGCTCGACAGCCTGGGCTGGACGGGCATCTTTCACCGAGTGCGTCTTGGGCCGGGTAAAGCAGCCGGTTTCGGCCTGCTGCAAGGCCGGCCGTTTTTCATCCTGCCAGGCGGTCCGCCTTCCCACGAAGCCGCCTTTCTCCTGTTGGCCCTGCCCGGTCTGCTGGCCATGACCGGTCGACGGGGGCCGGTCTTCCCTCGTTTACCGGCCCGGTTGGCCGAAGATGTCGAGGGGCAGGCCGACTGGACCCAGGTCGTGCACGCCAAGGTCGAAGCCGGGCCGGACGGACTGGTGGCACGGCCGGTCAAGGCCGCCAGCCGCCTGTCATCCATGGCTGGAAAAAACGCGTTGTTTCTGTTGCCGGAAGGGAACATCCGGCTCGCTGCCGGCTGTGTCGTCGAAGTCGAGTTTTTGGGCCGCCGGACGGAACTGGACTCCCCGCTTTCCCCGCTCTGAGAAGCCGACCCGGACGCCGGTTCTCAGGCCGGACAGAAACGCGCCTTTAAAAAGGAGGCCAGGGCAACGGTATCTTCCAGCCCGAAGCGGGGCACCCCGAGGTCGATATCCGCATCCGAAACCAGGGCCACCAGTTGCTCATCGTCACGACAGAGCGGCTCCGGGTGGGCTTCGGGCCGGTAAATTTCAACCTTGGGCTTGCTCTCCCGCTTGTACCCTTCGGTCAGGACCAGGTCCATACCGTCAAAATAAGGCAGCAGTTCGTCCAGCGTCTGGTCGTGGGGCGTGTCCTTGACCAGGGCCAGCTTGCGCGGCGATGATATAAGGGTCGCCCGGGCCCCGGCCTGCTTGTGGCGATAGCTGTCCTTGCCCGGGTGGTCGATGTCGAATCCGTGAACGTCGTGTTTGATCGTGCCCACGACCAGGCCGAGCCCGGACAGTTCGGGCAGCAGCTTTTCGATCAATGTCGTTTTGCCGGCATCCGATTTGCCGACGATACAAACAAGGGGCGGCGATTTTTTCATCAAAAGGTATCCTCAATCGTCCAGGGGATGTGCGGCGGCCCGAATCAACCCTCCCACTGCCAGAGCAGTTCTCCGGTCTGGCCTGTGCCGTAACCGCCCAGCCCATCGACGGTGGTCTTGAAAACGTCTGAACGAACGACATCCAGCATGGCTTGAATTTTGGGGTCCTCCCAATGGGATTCCGGGATGACCAGGTCATAACGCTCCGTGGTCACCGGCACAAAGTTCAGACCCAGGGCCTTGGCCGAGGCCTGGATGGCCAGGCCGACGTCAGCCCGTCCGGACAGGACGGCCGCGGCCACGGCCATATGGGTGAACTCTTCGTTCTCGTAGCCCGAGATGCCGTCAGGAGCCAGGCCGAGCAACTGGAGATTGTAGTCAAGCAGGATGCGGGTCCCCGAGCCCCCCTGGCGGTTGATGAATGTGACCCCTTCATGGTAAAGATCGCCGAACGTCCGGATGCCCTTGGGATTTCCCGGCAACACCAGGAAACCTTGCTCCCGGGTGACCAGATTGACCAGTCGGACTGGGAAGCCGGCCAGGTGCTGGCGGATGTAACTCAGGTTGTACTCCCCGGTTTCGGTATCCAGCAGATGACTGCCGGCCAGATGGGAGAACCCGCGCTTGAGGGTCAACAGGCCGCCCAGACTCCCCACGTTGCCCGAGGACAGCGTCAGGTCGGGGTTTCTCCGCCGCAGCAGGTCGCCCAGGACATCCAGCGTGTTGTCGTGGCTGCCGATGACCACGATCGTGCCGTCCAACTCCTCCGGGGTGCGCAGCAGTTCGGCCCGGGCCGTCTCCTCCCGGCCGATCCCTTCGCTTTCGGCCGGAACACGGACGATGCCGTCGGCCCGGGTCAGGGTCGTGATGGACCCGGCGCCGCGAGGCAGGGGCACGGCCACGACCCGCTGGCCGATGCGGCCGAGTTTGACGCGAAGAAACTCCTCGAGACCCAGTTTGGAAGGCAACGGCTGGGAAGGGATCACTTCGACTTCCGGCCGTCGGGGCGGAGCCAGGCCCTGGAGCCGGCACAACAAGGGCTGGGCGAACTGTTCGAAGGAGATGACCGCCGAAACCGGGTAGCCGGGGTTGCCGATGACCGGCTTGTCCTGGACGCATCCGAGAATGGTGGGTTTGCCGGGCATGATGGTCACGCCGTGAACCAGCACCTCGCCCAGCGCCTCGATGGCCGTGGCCGTGTAATCCTCGCTCCCGGCCGAAGAGCCCGCGTTGATGATGATCAGGTCCGCGTCCCCGGCGGCCGCTTGTCTCAGGGCTTCCAGGATGGCCGGGTAGTCGTCCGGGACCATGTCCCAAACCCGGGCTTCAGCGCCGGCCTGATGGGCCAGGGCCCGGAGGATGATCGAGTTGAATTCCAGAACCTGTCCGGGTTTCAGGTCCGTCTCCCCGGCCGTTTTCAGGTCCACCAGTTCCGAACCGGTGGGGATCACCACGACTCGGGGCCGCCTCCAGACCGGAACCTCGAAGACGCCGCCGGCGGCCAGGGCGCCCATTTCGTACGGCCCGAGTCGGCAGCCTTGCGGCAGGATCATTTCCGTGGCCACGATGTCTTCGCCCACCTTGCGCACATGCTGCCAGGGGTAGGCGGCCGATTCGATCCGGACCCGGCCCTCCTCCTCTTCCACGACCTGTTCGATCATGATCACCGCGTCGGTCCCGGCGGGCAAGGCGTGACCCGTGTTGACGAAAAAAGCCTCCCGGCCGACGGTCAGGGTCCGGGGCTGGTCCGGCGAAGCACCATACGTGGACTCGGCCCGGACCGCGATGCCGTCCATGGCAGCCGCGTGGTAGCTCGGCGAGGAAAAGCGGGCGAAGACGGGTTCGGCCGTCACCCGGCCCAGGACCTCGGTCACCGGCACGGCCTCCCGGCCCAGGACCCGGCCCAGGACCCGGCCTTGGAGACGGTCCTGAAAGATGGCCTGGGCTTCGGCCAGGCTTTTCAACTTAAGATAGACATGACGCTCGAACGTCGCTTTTTGACTCAAGGTCGGTCCTCCCGGAAGCGAACCGAGGTTCGCCCAGCTAAAGGCCCTGTCAAGGAACCGGCCCGCAAACGGGTCGGTGTCAATCGAAGAGCCGTACCTCGACTTCGGCCCCCTTGGGCATGCCTTCGTCGTTAAGTGGAATGCAGACCAGGCCGTCGGCCCGGACCATGGTCGAGATCAGCCCGGACTTGCCCAGCACGGGGTGGGCCGTCAAACCGGAGTCCGGGCCGGCCTCGATCCGGACCCGGATGTAGTCCTGCCGGCCGTGAACCGACGGGACGTTGCGGGACATGACCGCGCGCACGGTGCGCCCCCAGACCGGCCTTGACTCGGATTCGCCGGACAGCCGAAGCAGGAGGGGGCGGAGAAAGAGGTCGGCCGTAATCATGGCGCTGACCGTGTGCCCCGGCAGGCCCCACAGGGATTTGTCTCCGACCCGGGCCATGATGGTCGGTTTGCCCGGGGAGACCGAGACGCCGTGGACCAGGATTTTCGATCCCTCGAAACCTCTGAAAACTTCAACGGTATAATCGCGGACGCCCACGGAACTCCCCCCGGAGATCGCGACCACGTCGGCCGTTTGCATGGCCTGTGACACCGCGGAGTGTATATCGTCCGGTTCGTCCCGGACCAGTCCCAGCGATACGGACTCGGCTCCGAACAATTCCACCAGGGCGCCCAGAGTGTAGGTGTTCACGTCCCGGACCTGGCCCGGACCCGGCTCCGAACCGACCGGAACGACCTCGTTGCCCGTGGAAATGACGGCCACCCGGGGGCGGCGGGTCGCCAGGAGACTTTCCCGGCCCAGGGCGGCCAGCAGGCCCATGTCCTGAGGTCTGAGGCGGCGTCCCTTTGGGAGAAGCATGTCCCCTCGCCTGACATCCTCCCCCCGGCGAATGACGTATTCGTACGGCGCCACCGGACGGGCCAGTTCAACCGTCGACTCATCCACCCGCCGGGCGTACTCCACCGGAACCACGGCGTTTGCGCCGGGCGGCATCATGCCGCCGGTCCAGATCAGGGCCGTCCGGCCCGGACCCACCTCGCAGGACGGCTCCCGCCCCATGACGATCTCACCAACCACCGTGAACAGCGCGGGCAGGCTCTCGTTCGCCCCGAACGTGTCCCGGGCCCGGACGGCATACCCGTCCATGGTCGAGCGGTCGAACTGGGGAACGTCCTCCCCGGCCAGAACGTCCTCGGCCAGGACGCGGCCCGAGGCCCGGGCCAGACTCACGGTCTCGGCGGGCAGGACGGGGAAGTCGGCCACCAGGCCCAAGACCTCATCGACGGTCTTGACTGTAAAAAAATGATCCATTAAACCCCCGGGGCCGGCCAAGGCCAGCGAGGCGAATTATGTCATAAAAGACAAGGTGGTGTAAAGCACTTGCGGCCAGACCCGGCTTTGGATCGGCCTGCATCGGGTAGACCGGTGCAGTCTGACGGGGGACGGGGTTTTGCCGACCGGG
Organism: Pseudomonadota bacterium; assembly: GCA_018830135.1. Lineage (GTDB taxonomy): Bacteria > Desulfobacterota > Desulfarculia > Adiutricales > JAGVGV01 > JAHJTB01. The sequence continues at coordinate 11,795 of JAHJTB010000277.1, forward strand.
TTGCCTTGGCCGGGCCGGGGAGGGGAGACGGTCGAATTCTGTCAAGGAAGATATATTTAACATATTCAAATTATTGCAAAAAATATCTTGACACCTGAGCGGCCCGGTCTAAGATTAAAAACATAAGGCGGGTATCAGACCATAAGGAGGCACGATATGTTTAAAATCCTGCGCGTGGATATGGCCGGCCAGAAGGCCGTCTTCGAGGACATCCCGGAAGCCTATCAGGGGCTGGGAGGTCGAGGCCTGACCTCGGCCGTCGTGGCCGCCGAGGTGGACCCGACCTGTCATCCTCTCAGTCCGGTCAACAAGCTGGTCCTGGCCCCCGGGCTGCTGGCCGCGACCAACTGCGCCAATTCCGGAAGGATTTCGGTGGGCGGCAAGAGTCCTCTGACCGGGACGATCAAGGAGGCCAACTCCGGCGGACAGCTCGGCCAGTATCTGGGTCGGCTGGGCATTCAGGCGATCATCGTCGAGGGGCAACCTCCGGCGGGCAAGTTGTTCAAGCTCGTCATCGGCAAGGACAAGGCCGAACTGGTGGACGCCAAAGAACTCAAGGGGCTGGGCAACTATGATTCGGTGGCCAAGCTCAAGGAAACCCACGGGGACAAAGTCGGTTACTGCACCATTGGCCAGGCCGGCGAGTGGAAGCTGGCCGCGGCCAGCGTGGCCTTCACGGACATGGAACTCCGTCCCACAAGGCATGCCGGACGGGGAGGTTTGGGCGCTCTGATGGGTTCGAAGGGACTCAAGGCCATCGTCGTCGATCCGTCCGGCGGCGAGATGGCCCCGCTCAAGGACGCGGAGGCCTTCAAGGATGCGGCCAAGCGCTTCGCCAAGGCCCTGACCGATCATCCGGTGACCAGCGGCGGTCTGCCCACGTATGGCACGGACGTCCTGATCAACATCATCAACGAGGCCGGGGCCCTGCCCACCCGCAATTTTTCCAGGGGGCGCTTTGAAGGCGCGGAAAAGGTGGGCGGTGAAACGCTCAATGAAATCACGGTCAAGCGAGGGGGCAATCCGACCCACGGTTGCATGTCCGGCTGCATCATCCGGTGTTCCGGGATTTTTCTGGGACCGGACGGGGCTTATGTATCCAAATGGCCGGAATACGAGACGGTCTGGGCCTGGGGGCCCAACTGCGAGATCGACGATCTGGACGCCATCGCCCGGATCGACCGCATGTGCGACGACTTCGGCCTGGACACCATTGAAATGGGCTGCGCCATGGCCGTGGCCATGGAAGGCGGCCTGGTGGAATTCGGCGACGTCCGGGGCGCGGAGCGGCTGCTCATGGAAGTCGGGACCGGGACGCCGGCGGGCCGTATCCTGGGCTCGGGCACCGCGGCGATCGGCGAGGTCCTGGGAGTGTCCCGCATTCCCGTGGTCAAGGGCCAGTCCCTTCCGGCCTATGATCCCCGCGCGGTTAAGGGCATGGGCGTGACCTACGCCACCTCGACCATGGGCGCAGACCACACGGCCGGATATGCCACCGGGGCCAATATCATGAAGGTGGGCGGTTATGTGGACCCGCTCAAACCGGAGGGCCAGGTCGAACTGTCCCGCAATCTCCAGGCGGCGACGGCCGCGGTGGACACGGCCGGCCTTTGCCTCTTCGTGGCCTTCCCGGTCCTGGACATACCCGACGCCCTGGTGGCCATCGTGGATATGCTCAACGCCAAGTACGGCCTGTCTCTAACCACGGACGACGTCGGCGCCCTGGGACAGCGGGTATTGAACATCGAAAAGGACTTCAACCTTCGGGCGGGTTTCTCGGCCGGGGCCGATCGGCTGCCCGACTTTTTCAGGCGGGAGGCCCTGCCGCCGCACAACGTGGTCTTCGACGTCTCCGACGAGGAACTGGACACGACCCTGAAGTTCTAACCACCGCGCCTGGATGCCGGGCGCGTAACGAGGGCCGGGGGCGTGGCGCCCCCGGTCCGCTTATGACCCATGATGGAAATTACGATTAAACTGGGCGGGCCGTTGAGAAAAAAGGTCCAGGGCCACGAGCGGGGGGAGATGACCCTGTCTCTTCCGGAGGGGGCCCTGATTTCCGAGGCTCTGACTCGGCTGGAACTCGAACCGGACGAAGTCCGGGTGGTCATGAAAAACGGTCTGGCCATTCACGCCGATGAGCCCCTGGCCCCGGGCGACAGGCTGGGGCTTTTTCCCCGGGAACTGGCCTACAACACCATGACGGCCATTTCCTTCTTCAATCCGTTGGCCAGGAAAAAGCAGACGCAGGATTAGTCCGCCGGAAGACCCGGGCCGCCGATCCGGGGCCGGGCCTTGCCGGTCAGGCCTTGGAGAGTTGTTCGATCAGGGGCGCCAAATCCCCCGGGGACTCGGCCAGGGCCTCGGGGTTTTCCTTTTCCAGGGCCTGGCGCGAGTTGAAACCCCAGGAAACGGCCAGGACCCGCAGCCCGGCCCGGTGGGCCGCCTGGACGTCCCGCACTTCGTCACAGACATAAATCGCCCGGTCTGGTCCAAGGCCGTGTTTTTTTAACACGGATTTTAATACCGAATGTTTCCCGAAAACGCGGCCGGCCGTGTAAATGAAGTCGAACCGCTCCAGGTCCCGGGCCCGGAGAAATTTATCCAGATTGGCCCGATCGTTGGAGGAAACGATGCCCAGGATATGGCCTCGGGACTTCAACTCGGCCAAGGCTTCCCGGATGCCGGGGAAGCAGTCCAGACGGTCGATATGTTCGTGCAGTTCCCGGTGCAGCCGTCTGACCACGGAGGGCAGCCTCCAGCGGGACAGCCCGAGATACTTCATGACCCGCCCCGGATTTTCATGGCGCAGCCGGTTGACCTCCCCGGTGGTTATGGACCGCAAGCCGTAGGAGGGGGCTACTTGGTTCCAGGCCCGGGCGTAGGCCGACATGGTGTCGGCCACGGTGCCGTCGAAATCAAAGATGGGGGTCAGCAGGGGCATGGGGATGATTCCTCGGATCGGACCATAACACAGGCCCCGGGAAGGGTCAATGACCCGCCGCGGACCCCAGCAATTCTCGGCGAAGTGGGAGATGGCATATTTTGTGTGTCCTGTCGGGCCAGGCCGCCAGGGAAGTTGGCCAAGGAAGTGGTTTCGCAAGTTGGAGTCAGAGAAGAAGGCCTGTGAGCTCCGGGTACGGTGGGTA
>JAHJTB010000278.1 GCA_018830135.1 Pseudomonadota bacterium
AATCCGGCTGGCCCTGGGTCCGTGCACCACCCCGGCCTCCATCATTCCGCCGCCTTCGGGGTCAGGTTCTTTTCACGCTTGTCCCTCCGGGTGAAGAGATTATAAAGCACGGGCATGACGTACATGGTCAGGACACCGGAGACCAGAATGCCGCCCGCCGAGGCCATGCCGCTGGCGTTGCGCATCTCCGCGCCGATACCCCGGCCGAAGGCAAGGGGCAGCATGCCCAGGACCGCGGCCAGGGTGATCATGACAATGGGCCGGAAGCGGCCGCAGGAAGCGCTGATCATGGCCCGGTGACGCGGTATGTCCTGCCTGATGTTCAGGTTGAACAGGTCCATGATCAGGATGGCGTTGTTGACCACGATGCCGATGAGCATGACCCCGCCCATGAGCACGAAGAACTCGAGGCTGTACCCGGACAGATACAGGGCCCAGAGCATGCCGACCAGGGCCAGGGGCAGGGTGACCAGGATGATGACCGGCTGTTTGAAGGACTCCAGAATGGCGGCCAGGGTCAGGATGACCAGGATGACGGCGATCAGGGACGCCTCGCGCATCTCGACCTGACTTTCGGCCATGGTTTCGAACATGCCGGCAAAAGTGGACTTGTACCCCGGAGGGAAGACCTGCTCCTTTTTTAAAATCCCGGTGATGTCATTGACGGCCGTGCCCAGTGGAGTGCCGGGGGACAGGTTGGCGAACAGTTTGGAGACCCGCTCCTTGTCCTTGCGGGTGATCAGGATCGGCGCCCGGGTCTCCTCGACCGTGCCCAGGCTGCCGAGCAGAATGGGTTTTCCGGGGCGGCCGGGAAACTGAAAGGACTCGATCTGTTCCTTGCCCTTTTCCGGGTCCAGCTTGACCACGATGTCGTAGTTGCGGCCCTGTTGTTTGAAGGTCCCGGCCGTGATCCCTTCCAGGTTGGCCCGCAGAGTCATGCCCATTGAAGACACCGGCGCGCCCAGGTCGGCCAGGACGGCCCGGTCGGGTTTGATCCGCAGTTCCGGTTTGCCCGGCCGGACCGAGGTGTCCACGTCCCGGATGCCGGGGAGGTTTTCGCTCAGGTCCTGGGCCTTGATAGCCAACCGGTCCAGCGTTTCGAGGTCCTGGCCCGCGATTTCCATTTCCACGTCCGAGGCCTGTCCGCCGCTGAAATGAGGGAGATTGACCGACAGGATGCAGTCCGGGAAGTTCTCGAGACGGGAGCGAACCATGTCCGCTATCTCATGAATCGTCGTCTCCCGGTCGATCCGCTCCGAGAAGCGGAGCAGAATCTGCGCCAGATACACGCCTTCCGAAGACTGGCCTCTCATGCCTTCCACCTTGCCGATGGTGCTCAGCACGTGCCGAAGATGGGGCAGATCGCTGAGCCGCTCTGATACCTGATGGACCCGTCTCACGGTTTCATCCAAATTGTATCGGGTCGGAAACTCCATCTTGACGAAGATTTCGCCCCGGTCAGGGTCGTTGGCCATACTCGAACCGATCTTGGCGGCCAGGCTCAGAGAGTGGACGAAAATCAGGAAAACACCGGTCAGTAGCAGCAAGGAGGCCCACCTGCGTTTTTCCAGAAAAACCAGTGAAGCCCCGTATCGTTCGACCACCCGGTCGAACATGCGGTTCCAGGCACGTTCCATGCCCGACAGCAGGGACTTGCTTTCGGCCACGACCGGCTTCAACAGAAGGGCGCAGAGGATGGGGGTCAAGGTAAAGGATATGAAGAGGGAGACGATGGTCATGATGAGCATGGTCAGGGCGAAGGACTTGATGAACATGCCGACCAGACCGCCCATCATGGCCAGGGGCAGGAGCACGACCAGATTGGTGCCCGCGCTGGCCAGAACGGCCACGCCCGCATCTGCCGCGCCCAAACGCGACGCTTCACGTGGGTCGCCGGTACGCTCCAACCGGGAGACGATGGCCTCGAGCACGACGATCGAATTGGTCACCAGGATGCCCACCGACATGCCCATGGCCAGCAGGGTCGTGGTGCTGAGGGAAAAGCCGAGTATCTGCAGGAAGAACAGGCCGATGACGATGGTCAGGGGCATGGTTACGACCACGACCAGCAGGGCCCGCAGGTTGTACAAAAACAGGAAAAGGATCATTGCGGTCAGTAAGATGCCCTCGGCCACGTTGATCCAGGCGCTGTTGACCGAGGCCTCGATAAAAATGCCGTCATCCGTCACCCAGACCAGTTCCATGCCGCCCGGTAGGTCCTTCTTCATATCGTCCAGGGCCTCGCGGACCCGATTGACCACCTCGACCGCATTGGCGTCGGACTTTTTGACCACCTTGATGGCCACCGCGGTCCGGCCGTCGATCGTGGCCTTCTGGCGCAACTCCTCCGTGCTCATGACCGGCCGGCCGATGTCTCGAACATACAACCGCCGGCCTTCTTCACTGGTCACTTCCAGATCGCCCAGGGCCTCGACCCGGCTATAGTCCGCGTCGAACTTGACTGAATACTCGGTCTCGCCCTCCTGGATTCGTCCGGAAGGAATGGTGCGCACCCCGTTCTGGACCGTCTGAACCACCTGCAGGCTGGTCAGACCCCGCGACGCCAGCTTGTCCCGGTCCAGAAGCACGTGCACCTCCCGCGCCGCGCCGCCGATAAGCTGGATGTCGGCCACGCCCTGGATGACCGAGAAGCGCGCCCGCAAGGTGTCGTCCGCATAGTCGTACAAGGCGTCCAGGGGGACGTCTCCGGTCAGGGCCAGCTGCATGATGGGCTTGGCATTGACATCGTACTTGAGAATCTGGGGGTCTTGCGCGTCCTGGGGCAGATCGGCCCGGATCAGGTCCAGTTTCTCGCGAACGTCCATGGCCGCGATGTCCACGTTGACGTCCAGGTTGAACTCCAGAAACGTCATGCAGGCGTTTTCCATGCATGACGATGTGACGTGCTTGAGCCCTTCGATAGTCACCATCTGGTCCTCGACGGGCCGGGCGATGTCCGTCTCGATCTCCTTCGGAGAGGCCCCGGGGTAGATGGTCGTAATGGTGATGTACGGCATGTCCACCTTGGGCAACAGTTCGACGCCGATCTTGCGATAGGCGTTCAGGCCCAGCAGGGTCAGGGCGATGATCAGGCAGGACATGGCCACCGGCCGCCGGATGGAGGCATTGGACAGAAACATTAACGGGCCTCTTTCCGGACCGAGACGGTCGCGCCGTCATTGAGCATGACCTGGCCCTGGACCACCACGGACATGCCTTTGGCAATCCCGTCACCCTGGATTTCGGTCCAGCCGTCCGTGGACAGACCCGTCTTGACCGGGACCATGCGGGCCTTGGTCGAGTTGATCAGAAAGACGACCTGGCTGTCCGCCCGCTTCTGCAGGGCCTGGGAAGGCACGCCCAGCCCTTCACGGCTGTCCAAAAGAACGGATACCTCGGCCATGGCCCCGGGCACCACGCCCTCGGGCGGGTCCTTGATCTCGACCTTGATTTCAAAGGTGCGCAGCCTCGAGTCGATGGTCGGACTCCTGTAGGACACCATGCGGTCCGCCAGGGTCTGGCCGTAGACTTGAAGCCGGACCTTGGTTCGGCCCGGAACGACCCGGGCGTAATACCGGGCCGGCAGAAAGGCCGACGCCTCGATCAGTGACGGGTCTTCGATCCGAAGGACGGACTTGTTGGTGTCCCCCATTTCGCCCGGCTCCATGTACCGCTCCGCCACGCGCCCGCTGAGCGGCGCGAAGACGAGGGCGTCGCTCAAGTCCTTCTGGGCGATCACCAGGGAGGCCTGGGCCTGACGTAACTGCTCCCTGGCCAGCTTGATCAGAATCTCGGCGTGCCGGCTGGTGGCTTCGGCCTGCTGGTAGCGCGAGTCGACCTGCTCGAACTCGTCGCGGCTGACCGTGCCCCGTTCCACCAGCTTTTTAAATCGCTTGTAATCGAGTTCCGCCTTATGGAACTCGGCCCGGACCTTGGCCAGGTTGGCCTCTTTTTCCAGCACCGCGCAACGGGCCACGGCCAGGACCTGTTTCTGAATGTCCACGGTCTTCTCGAACTTGAGCGGGTCGGTCTGGAAAAGCCTTGTCCGGCCCGCTTCGACCGCGTCACCCTCATCGACGAAGATCGACTGGATGGTGCCCTTGGACCGGGCCGGAACCAGGGCCACGTTCTTGGCCTCCAGGTTGCCCTGGACCATGACCCGCTCCTCGAAACGCCTCGATTCGATCGGCTCGACAAGCACGACCACCGTCCGTTCGGATGAAGCGGACTTTTCCGGGGCCTTCGATTCGGCCAGGGTCGGGCGGGACGCCAGCCCTTCAATCATCAGGCATGTACCCAGCACGAGGGCCAGAATGATGAGTATGGTCTTGAGTGAAACGGTCTTCATCGCCACGGTATTCAGTCTCCTTTGCCGATAAAACGTTGTTAATCCCGACAATCCCATGAAGTCCTAAGCATGGATAAGATAAGGAGGCTCTCCTATGTCCAGAAACTCCGGCCCCCATCCAGGGGCTCGATGATCACCGTGGAGCCCATTCGAGCCCCCAAGGACCTCGAGGCCGTCAAACGCTTGCTAAAAAACAGACCCAGGGATCTGATGCTATTGGTAATGGGCACCAATAAAGGCCTCCTGACCGGCGATCGGCTTACACGCAAAGCAGGCTAGGTACGACACCTGAACAGACTGCAAGATCGAAGGATATTTAGAGGCCTTTACTTCGGCGGGTCTTGGCCGCCCCCGAATAGAACGCATCTGAATAACCATTGAGGGGATTAAATGCAAATCAGGTTTCCGCTCGCGATAGGGAACGCTCCGGCGGTCGGTTCGGGCCTCGACGGATTCCCGAGCCTCCCGCCTGAATTTTTCCTGCTCCCTGGTGAAATCAAACCGCATAACCGCTCCTTCAGGCCGTTTCGGATTCGACCTGACGGGCAATGGCTTCCTTGAGTATGTTCTTTTTAATCTTTCCCGAATGGGTTCTGGGGAAATCTTCCACAATCTCCATCCGCTCGGGTATTTTTTGTTTGGCCAGCCCCTTTTCGACCACAAAATCGACGATATCCTCCAGGGTCAAATCCGAAGCGCCGGTTGCCAGGATAATATAGGCGCAGGCCTTTTCTCCGGTTTTGGGATCGGGCATGCCCACCACTGCCGCCTCCTGGATGGCCGGATGAGTGTGAAGCATGTCTTCGACTTCCTTGACGCTGATGTTTTCGCCGCTACGGATGATGATTTCCTTCTTCCGTCCGGTAATGGTCAAGTAACCGTCTTCGTCCATGAACCCCAGATCACCGGTCCGGAACCAGTCGCCGTCAAAGGCCTCGTCGTTCAGGTCCGGATTCTTATAACCGACGAAACACTCCGGAGCTTTGGCCCATATCTCGCCTTCCAGACCCGGCCCCAGGTCCCGGCCCGAGGCCAGGTCCACGATTCTGACTTCGACGCCGGCGACCGGTGATCCGTCGGTATGGGTCAGTTTCTCCACAGGATCGTCGATAGTGTAAAAGGTGATCGTCGAAAGCTCGGTCAGGCCGTAAACCCGGCCGCTAGGGATGCCGAGTTCGTTGTTGGCCCGGTAGATCAAACGGGGCGGTACCGGGGCTCCGCCGCAGCCAAAGGCTTTCAGGGAACTGAGATCGTATTCTTCGACCTTGGGATGAAGGACGATCCCCTGGAGGAAGGGAGTCGAACCGAGCATGTTGGTGCATCGTTCCCGCTCGATCAGCTTCATGGCTTCTTCCGGGTCCCAGACGTCCTGAAAGACGGCCGTCCCGCCGGCCAGGGGAACCATTTCCAGACTGGTGAAAAGACCGCCGACATGAGTCACCGGAGTGGCCATCATGATGTTGTATATATCGCGGTCGATCCAGATGTCCCGGATTGATTTGGCCTCCCACATGATGGTATTATTCGTGTGCATGACCCCCTTGGGTTCTGAAGTGGTTCCGGATGTATAGAGCAGCAGGCTGACGTCATTGGGATCGACTTTTTCCTGAACGTACGAATCCATGGCCTTTTGGCCCACGTCCAGCAAGTCGTCATACCCGGTCATGCCTTCGGGCGCGTCGCCGCCGATGACGACGATATGCTCCAACGCCGGAAGCTTGGGCCTGAGTTCGACCATCATGTCCGTAAAATCAAATCCCCGGAATACTTTCGGGATGAAGACGACCTTGCTTTCGGCTTGTTTTAGAATGAATTCGATCTCCGCGGCCCGGTAGATATAGATGATCGGATTGCATACCAGGCCCGCTTTCTTACAGGCCAGATAGATGGACATGGTTTCGAGCCAATTGGGAAGCTGAAACGAAACCACGTCGCCCCGCCCCAGTCCGAGGCTTTGAAACGCGAAACTCAAACGGTCTATCTCCCGGGCCATTTCTGCATACGTGACCCGCCGGTCCCGGTCGACGACCATGACCTGATCAGGATGCTCCTTACAATACGCATCGAAATAGTCGGACAGAAGCTTGTCTGTTTCCCAGTAGCCTTCCTCTGTGTAGCGTTTAATCGTTTCCGGCCGAAGCCTGGTTTTCCATTCCGTCATCGGTTCCACCCTTATTGTCCGGAGCGTTGATTATTTCGAATCCGGTTTAAGGTTCAATCTAGCCGCAAGGGCCTCCATGGTTTCCTCGATAATGCCAAACGCTCGCCGGTTTCTCGAAGCAGCAGGCAACCGGTATCTGATGAAAGCGTGGCGCCTTGAATATCCACTTTGTTTCTCCGGTTGAAATCCGGTTTCAAGGCCCCATTTTTCTTTTTACCACTATCAAACAGCCCAAATCACTCGCCATAATAAGTTTTATGCCATTATATCAATCAGTTCAGGCACGATGAAGCATTATTCAAGTGAATTCGCCGCATAATCCAGGGTTGAACGTCTATTCAGCCCCGGGATTCAGCAGGCCTGGAAGGAAAAGGGCCAGGCAGTCAGCCACGTCCAGCTCGATGTCGCGCGACGGATCGTACCCTCCGGCCTTGGCCTTGATCAGGGTGGAGACGCCGCCGTGGATGAGATAGGCGGCCCGCAAAGAAGGGCAGGAGCGAAAGACGCCGCTTCGGACGCCCTCTTCGATTATCTCCGCGATGATTCCGCTGATGGACCTGTGGACTTCAAGGTCCGAATAGCCGCCGATCTTGACGGCGCTCGGAAGCGTGGGCGTGGTTACGATGATGGTGATCAGGTCCTCCTGCCCGTACCATACCTGAAAGGACAGGCGGAAATAGGCTTCGAGCTTGTCCAGCGGTGTGAGCCGGCTGTCCCGAATTTCGATCAGACTGTGGAGCAAGGGCTCGACCAGGTTCTCGATGACATAGTTCAACAGGTCTTCCTTGTCCTTGAAATAGATGTACAAGGTTCCGGTGGCCACCTCGGCGGCCTGGGCCACCCGGTCCATGCGCAGGCCTTCCAGGCCGTGGGCCTTGATGACCGATACGGCGGCCTCGTAGATGGACTGTTTCATCATTTCTTCCCAGGCGGCCTTGCGCCTGGCTTTCGGCTTGGCCATGAAGACTCCTTGGAGCAAGCGAACCTGATGTCCAAAATAATGAATATAAATTCATATGTCAATACAGTAATTCATAATATCGATTATATATATTTATATCAGTATGTTAAAATAAAATATCCCGGCAAGGTCCGCCAGCCGCCCCCAAACTTTCGGCGCGCCCGCCAGCGTTCGTCACCGGATCGATAGGGCAGACGGATCGGGTTCAGCCCCAATTTCAAAGGCCTCGCCGGGGCGGTCGGACATCGCCAGCCCCAAAGATTATAGATACACCGGCCCGTTGTTTGGTTTGCACCGGACCGCTCCGGCGTGCTACAAATGGCTCTTCCAATATTCTGATTCGGATCGGACGGGGAGCGGTGCGATATGGCAGGGCAGGGGACCGGCGAGGGGGCGGGCGTGTTTTACGGCTGGTGGGTCGTGGCCGCGGGGATGGTCGTGCTGTCCGCCCAGGGGGTCATGTTTTACGGTTTCGGCATCATGTTTCCGGCCGTCATAGCGGAGTTCCATTGGTCCCGCGCCCTGACCTCATCGGTCTATTCGGTTCAGATGTCCGTGAACAGCCTGTTCATTCTGCTGATGGGCTGGCTGATCGACCGGTTCAGTCCGCGCCTGATCATCGGCCTGGGCGCGCTGTGTCTGGGCTTCGGTATGGCCGCTTCGAGCCTGACCCGGGAAATCTGGCACCTCTATCTGTTTTTCGGCCTGGTCGTGGGCATCGGCACCTCGGCCATGTACGTGCCGCCCATCACCGTGGTGACCCGGTGGTTCGAGAAAAGGCGGGGTTTCGCCCTGGGGCTGACCGTGACCGGCATCGGCATCGGGGGGTTTATCGGTTCCCCGTTTTTCAACGGTCTGATCCAGGCCTTCGGCTGGCGGACGGCCCTGCCGATCCTGGGGCTGTCCCTGGGGGCCGTGGTGCTGGGGGCCGCGCTGATCATGACCGGCCGGCCGGAGGACAAGGGGCTCCGGCCCTATGGCCTGGAGGGAGCCAGGCCGAGTGCGGGTCCCGATTTGCGGGCCGGGTCATTTGAGCAGGCCGGTTCTCCGGCCGAGGAAAAATCGCCAAACTGGACCGTGAGGGAGGCCATCCGGACCCGGCCCTTCATCCTGTTGTTCGTCATGTTTTTCTGCGCCGAACTGGCCCTGGTCGGCGTCATGGCCCACCTGTTCACGTATGCCACGGAAAACGGCCTGCCCAACCATCTGGCCTCCTGGGCCTACGGCCTGATCGGCGTGACCAGCCTGGCCGGCAAGATCGGGATGGGCGCCCTGTCGGACCGCATCGGACGCAAGACGGTCTTTATCCTGGCCTTCGGCTTGAAGGGCACGGCCTTTTTATTGCTGCTGCCTCAGCCCAGCGCCTTGACCCTGTTTCTGTTCGCCGCCCTGCTGGGCTTGTCCTACGGCGGATGGACCCCGATCTTTCCGGCCGTATTGGGCGACTACTTCGGCCTGGCCTCCATGGGCCGGATTTTTTCCATCCTGACGATCAACTTTCTCCTGGGCGGCGTCTGCGGCCCGGTTTTGGCGGGCTGGATATTCGACCGGCAGGGCAGCTACTGGACCGCCTTTGCCATTTTTTCCGCGGCCTCGTACCTGTCCATGCTGCTGGCGGTCTTTCTTTCGCCCCCGAATCGACCGCTGGACGGCCGGGTCAGGGTGTGATCCGCCGCTTGCGGTTTTTCGAAACCAGGGTCGGAGGGTGGGGGGTGAAAGGACCGGAGCGCCGGCCGGATCGAGGTCCGAATCGGGGCCCCGGTCAGGAAAGATACTTATTTGACGGTATAGGTAAAATTCCCCTTGGAAAGTCGGACCGGAACCCAGATTTCCTTGTCCTTGGCCACGATCTTGCCCGAAGCGTCCCGTTCGGCTTCGGCCCGCTTGCCCTGGAACGTATTTTTCATGACCCAGATGGTCACCTCGTGCTTGCCCGGCGCCAGCCCCTGCATCTGCTTCTTGTATTCATCCTCGGTAATCCATATCTGAATCTGGTCCCAGTTCGCGTCCGGCGGTTCCTTGAACTTCGTGCGCGAGACCAGCTTTCGGTCCACCCATAGTTCATGCCAGAAATCCGGCCCCTTGACCTTGCCCACCGGACCGGAAAAATAGCAGCGGGCATAGACCTTCTCGGGTTTGGCAAAGGAATCCTTGAGCTGAACCGACCCTTCCTTGTCCTTGGATATTTCCTGGGGCGAAAAGACGCAGTTGCAATACCCTTCGGGAAAGGTCTTTTTGTACTGGGCCTGGCTTGCGCTCGGGGCCGCGGCCGTCAGGGCCAGAATGAACGGCAAAAAGACCGCGACAAGAAATAACTTTCTCATAACCTGCCTCCTGGTATGGGATTTAAATATCCGGAACATGCGACCGGACGGGTTTCAGGACTGGATTCTCGTATTCACTCAAAACCGTGGAGGCTTCCTTGCGCGTCCGGATCGGTCTGACAACGGGACTGCCCTGTCCCGCGTCCGCCCCCACTTCGCCTGGACCGACCGACTTTCGCAACATTTTAGCGTTTGACGACCCGAATATAAAGGAGCAGGTCCCATATATCAAGTTCGGCGCAGGTCATTAACGGGCGTCAAGTGAGGAAGAGGTATCTGAGTAAGGCTTACCAGTGGATCGGGGCCTGGCGTATTCCCGCCGCCCCGAGGCCGAAGACCGCGAAAGGGCGGTCCTTGAGTGCCGCCAGACACTGAAAAGTTACCCTGGCATCCCGGGTTGACAGGACGGGCGCGATACTAGAAAATTAAACTGATCCCCGCCAATTTTCAGGGCCGCGACCACCGGGACCGGTTATCGGACGGCGGGGCGACGGACTCCGGAGGATGTCAGCCATGTGGAAAAAAGCGTTTCCGTTCCTGGCCTGGTTCAAAGGCTACCATGGGGCCTGTCTGCGGACGGACGCCCTGGCCGGCGTGACCGTGGCCCTGGTTCTCATCCCCCAGAGCATGGCCTATGCCGCCCTGGCCGGCCTGCCGGCCTACTACGGCTTGTACGCCTCGTTTCTGCCGCCTCTCGTGGCGGCTCTTTTCGGGTCGAGCCGTCACCTGGCCACCGGACCGGTGGCCGTGGTCTCCCTGATGACCGCCGCCTCCCTGGAGCCCCTGGCCGCGGCCGGGAGCGCGGGCTACATTGCCTACGCCATCCTGCTGGCCCTGATCGTGGGGACGCTGCAACTGGCGCTAGGGCTGCTCCGCCTGGGGCTGGTGGTCAACTTCCTGTCCCACCCCGTGGTCAACGGTTTCACCAACGCGGCGGCCATCATCATTGCCACGTCCCAACTGGGCAAGCTTTTCGGGGTCCAGGTGGACAAGGCCGACCATCATTACGAAACCGTGGTCTGGGTCGTTCAGGCCGCCATCAACTACACCCATTGGCCGACCCTGCTCCTGGGAGCAGTCGCCTTGGCGGTCATGATCGCTCTGCATCGGTTGCGCCCGAGGCTGCCCAACGTGCTGATCGTCGTGGCCTTGTCCACCTTGCTCTCCTGGGCCGTCGGTTTCGAACACAACGCCACGACCCGCCTGACGGCCGTGGACTCCCCCCTGGCCGTTCAACTGGTCAAAAGTCACAACCACCAGTACGACCTGCTGCCCCCCTTGATGGAGCGACGGACCCGGCTCCATGAAGCCCTGGCCCTGGCCCCGGACAACAGCCTGGCCAAACTAGACGCCCTCAGGGACCTGGATGCCGTGAACTACCATATCCAGATCGTCCGGTTCGGAATTCACACGTATCGGACCCAGCTCAGACAACTCCTTTTCCAGGGCGCGGCCCAGCCGGACGGTTCCCTCCAGTTCTACAGAAAAGACGAACTGCCCTCGGAGCGGGAAGGGGACGGTCGCACCTGGCGCATCCAGGTCGGGGCCCGGAAGATCGAGACCGAACAGATGGTCATGATCGGCGGCGGCCAGGTCATCGGCTCGGTCCCCCGGGGGCTGCCCCGACTGGCCTGGCCCGATCTGAACCCGGCGGCCATGATCCGCCTCCTGCCTTACGCGGCCATCATCGCCCTTCTGGGATTCATGGAGGCCATTTCCATCGCCAAGGCCATGGCCGCCCGGACCGGGCACCGTCTCGACCCGAACCAGGAACTCATCGGCCAGGGGCTGGGCAATATTCTGGGCGCGGTGGGCCAAAGCTATCCCACCAGCGGTTCGTTTTCACGATCCGCGGTCAACCTTCAGGCCGGCGCGATCTCGGGCATGTCCAGCGTTTTCACCAGCCTGATCGTGGTCGTCACCCTGCTGTTTTTCACGCCCCTCCTCTATCATCTGCCCCAGTGCGTCCTGGCCGCGGTCATCATGGTCGCCGTCATCGGTCTGCTCAATGTATCGGGCATCGTCCATGCCTGGCGGGCCCAGTGGTACGACGGGTTTATCGCCGTGATTGCCTTTATCGCCACCCTGACCTACGCCCCTCACCTGGACAAGGGCATCATGGTCGGCGTGGTGCTCTCCCTGTTGGTTTTTCTGTATAAAAGCATGCGACCCAAGGTGGTTTCGTTGTCCCGGGGCGAGGACCTGTCCCTGCACGCGGCCCTGTCCCACGGACTCAAGGAGTGCCGCTACATCGACATGATCCGCTTCGACGGACCGCTTTTCTTCGCCAGCGCCAGTTATCTGGAAGACGAAGTCATCAATCACATGGAGACCAAGCCCGACCTCAGGTTCATCATCATCGAGTCCAGCGGCATCAGCATGATCGACGCCTCGGGCGAGGAGGCCCTGACGCATATCATCGATCGAATCCGTTCGGCCGGCATCGACGTTTCTTTCGCCGGCCTGCACCAGGACATCCTGGACGTCATGACCCGGACGGGCATGATCAGGAAGATCGGTGTCGAACACATTTATGCCAACGTGGACAAGGCCCTCAACTCGGTCTACGGCCAGGCCCACCAGCAGGGGAGCGAGTCGGACTGCCCCCTGGTCCACGTCATCTATGACGATCTCGGCCCCGACCCGGCCCCGGCCGGGCGGGCGGACCGGGTCTGGCGGCTTCAGGACTGCTGACGTCCCGGGTCCGGACAACCGGGCCCTGCCGGGCATGCCCCCCTTTTTGCTTGCCCTCGACCATGGAATCCCGTTAAATAATGCATGAAAAGCCGCGTAAGCGGTCCGTGTCCGTCAGACTCCGGCCTCGATGTTCCGGGATGTACGCCGTCCGGCCCCGAGCCGAGCACGGCCGGCTGGCCCCGGGCCAGGGCAAGGCCAAAGTGGCTTGAACCGATCGTCCCCCCCAACCCGGGGGAGCGCGGTCCGATTCCACCCACTCATACTCGAAACGAATATGGAAAGGAGAAGGATTCATGCCTGAAATCGAATTTTCAGATCGGGTTGCCATCGTGACCGGCGCGGGCGCCGGCCTGGGACGGGATTACGCCCTGCAACTGGGCAAACGCGGAGCCAAGGTCGTGGTCAATGACCTGGGCGGCGCCCGGGACGGCACCGGCGCCGGCAAGACGGCCGCCGACCAGGTGGTCGATGAAATCAAGGCCGCGGGCGGCCAGGCCGTGCCCAACTATGACGACGTCTCCACCACGGCCGGCGGGGAAAACATCGTCAAGACCGCCCTGGACCACTTCGGCAAGGTCGACATCCTTATCAACAACGCCGGCATCCTCCGGGACAAGACCTTTGTCAAGATGGAGGAGAATAGCTGGGACGCCGTCCTCAACGTCCACCTCAAAGCCGCGTACAACGTGACCCGGCCGGCCTTCATCAACATGCGCCAGAACCAGTACGGACGGATCATCCTGACCAGCTCCGTGGCCGGCGTCATGGGCAACTTCGGCCAGGCCAACTACGGCGCGGCCAAAATGGGCCTCTGCGGACTGACCAACGTGCTCAAGCTCGAAGGCGCGAAATACAACATCAATGTCAACGTGATCCTGCCCAGCGCCGGCACCCGCATGACCGACGACGTGATGCCGCCCGAGATGTTCGAGCGCCTCAAGG
This sequence comes from Pseudomonadota bacterium, assembly GCA_018830135.1. Taxonomy (GTDB): domain Bacteria; phylum Desulfobacterota; class Desulfarculia; order Adiutricales; family JAGVGV01; genus JAHJTB01. The sequence goes on from JAHJTB010000278.1 coordinate 13,434, forward strand.
TCGAGTACATCACCCCGGCCGTGCTCTACATGTGCTCCGAACAGTTCCGGGAGACCGGTCTGTATATCAATGCCTACGCCGGATACTTCAGCCGCTCGGCCATCCTGACCGGACCGGGGGTCGCCTTCAAGGACCTGCCCACCCCGGAACAGATCAAGGAGAACTGGGACAAGATCGTCGACATGGGGGACGCCAAGTACTACGAACACGTCAACGAGTTCATGGCCGACGTGCTCGGAGGCAAGGGCCTGATCGGCTGATCCGACCCGTCCTTCCGATTTCATGAACCCTGCGCTCCCGGGCCCGGCCCGGGAGCGAAAAAACATTCGAGACCGCCTCGAACCCGTCACCGGAATGACCGGAGCGCGGATTTTCGGCCCGAGGCTGGAGTGAAGCGGATGATCCAGGACCTGGCCGACGTCATATGCCATGCCCTTGAAAACAATGAACGCATCGTCCTGGCCACGGTGATCCACCGGCAAGGCTCGTCGCCCCGATCCACCGGAGCCGGGATGGCGGTCTTGCCCTCCGGCCGAATACACGGCACCATCGGAGGCGGGCTCCTGGAGGCCCGGGTCGCGGACAAGGCCCTCGAGATCATGCACGAGGCGCGTCCGCTGGTCATGTCCTTCGACCTGTCCAACGAGGACGTCGCCGGTACGGCCATGATCTGCGGGGGGCGGGTGGACGTTCTGCTCGACCCCCTGGCCGCGGACCAGGACGCGCTTTCGGTCTTTCCGGGCTGGCGCGAGGCCGACACCCGCCAGGAAACCGCTTTTCTGATCACCTCCCTCGTCAGGGACTCGGACGGTTTCGGGCCGGCCGCCCATGCCCTGGTCTATGAAAACGGGACCCGGATCGGCTACTTTCCCTATGGCCCGGACGTGCTGGCCGAATGCCTGTCCATGGCCCGAGACGCTCGCTGTCCGATCGTCCGGACCCGGGAGGACGGCCTGGTTCTGGTCGAACCCGCCGGCCGTTTCAAGACCGCCTTCCTGATCGGCGCCGGGCACGTCTCCCGCCCCACGGCGCATCTGGCGGCCCTGGTCGGCTTCCGGGTCGTGGTCCTCGACGATCGGGCCGAGTACGCCAGCCGGGAACGTTTTCCCGAGGCCCATCGGATCGAGGTCATCCGGGACTACCGGCAGGTCCTGGGTGGACAACGGCTGGACCATGACTGTTTTGTCGTCATTGTGACCCGGGGGCACCTTCACGACAAGGAGGCCTTGGCCCAGGCCCTGCGGACGCAGGCCGGGTACATCGGCATGATCGGCAGCCGCAAAAAAAAGGCGGCCATTTTTCAGGCCCTTCTGGAAGAGGGCTTCACCCCGAAAGACCTCGAGCGGGTCCATTCGCCGATCGGTCTGGACATCGGGGCCGAAACGCCCGAGGAAATCGCCCTGAGCATCGTGGCGGAAATGATCCAGGTCCAGGCCCGGCGGGACCGATGACCGGGCCGAAATTCGTCGGCATTGTCCTGGCCGCCGGGTTTTCTTCAAGAATGGGGGACCTCAAACCCCTGATGCCCCTGGGCCGGACCACGATCGTCGCCCACGTGGTCTCGACGTTCCATGAGGCCGGCGTCGCCGATCCGCGCGTCGTGGTCGGACATCGCCGGGATGAAGTCCGGGAGCATTTGAAGCCGGCCGGCGTGACCGTGATCGAAAACCCGGATTACCGGAGGGGCATGTTCAGTTCGGTCCAGGCCGGGGTCGGGGCCCTGCCCGAGGATACCGGCGCCTTTTTCATCCTGCCCGTGGATGTCCCCCTGGTCAGGCCATGGACGATCCGGTCGCTGGGCCGGGCCATGGCGGCAGACCCGGTCCCGGTGGTCTACCCGGTCTTCAACGGCCGTCGAGGCCACCCGCCGCTGATCGGCCGCGAACTGGCCGCTGAAATCCGGGAAAGCTCCCCGGACATATC
>JAHJTB010000279.1 GCA_018830135.1 Pseudomonadota bacterium
AGGAACGCCGGATCGGCGGCGATTCGGTCATGGACCAGGTCAAGACGCCGGCGGCCCAGACCGCGCCGGCCAACCCGGCGGGCGCCCCCCCGACCCAGACTACGCCGGCCGATTCCTCCGGAACGGCTCCGACCCAGACCGCGCCGGCCCAGACCGGCTCCGGAGCCGACACGGGGACCGCCCCGGCCGCCCCGGAAACCAAAACACCGTCCGCCAAGCCTCCGGCCGGGGACAGTGGTTAGATCGTGCATATGCCGAAGTGGTGGAAGCTGGTAGACACGCCATCTTGAGGGGGTGGTGGGCCACGCCCGTGCGGGTTCAAATCCCGCCTTCGGCACCATAAATAGCAAATAAAAACAAGGGGTTGCAATTTTGCAACCCCTTGTTTTTCGGTGTCAGGCCAAAACCTATGAGTGTTTTATTTATCAGTCATCGTCGGCCTCTTCATCGATGAAGCCAAGCAGGCCTGACAGCCCTGATGAATCCTTGGATTTTGGGGAAAGCCATTCTGACAATACGATGAGGAGCCACACGGCCAGGCCCGCGCTGGCGACCTTCCCCCCCTGGGCAAACAGGTAGGGCCGATCAGGGCCGTGGCGCCGGCCGAAGCGAACACCCCGTCCCCGGCGTTTTTAATTCCTGACATGACCTTATCTCGAAAATTAGGTTGCTTGCCTAATGCCCGGTCCAGTGCATCTCTGAATTCTGCGGCTAAATCCTCCTTGTCACTTAAGCTCAATTCGACGCCGGACACATAAAGGTCATCCAGAACGGAAATCTAATGACCGATTTTATTTTCATGCAGATCGGATAGCGTCACCGGTTTGAGGCCAACCAGGCCCGGTTGCTCCTGGGCGTTATCGCCTACAATCTCCTTCACATGTTCCGATCGTTTTACCTTAAGGGCGAGGAGGTCAGGCGATCCATCGAGTGTATTATCAAGCGGTTAATCAAGGTCGGAGACAAGCTGGCCAACCATGGCCGCCGGTGGCAGGTTCACGTTGCGTCGGCTTTCCCCTTGGCCCGGTACTATGAAGCAGTATTCGAATGAACATCGGGGCGTATCAATCTGTTGACCAGATCACCATGGGTGAGTTATGCTAAAAATCGGTGATTTTGCCCGGCATAAGGGTCGAGGTGGATAAACCCCCACCACTTTCGAACTGGAGCGGCGGCTCCGAGCTGAATTGGAGCCTACAAGAGGATCAAGATCGCCAACAGACGGTTTGGGAATGACCATGCGAGGCAATTCGGGTTGAATTGGGTTCGTAGGGAGATGTCCTTAGCTGAAATAGAGGCGAATGCTAGAGGGCAGGCATTGATTGTCCTCGATCACCTTTTCCGCATGCCCGCCTGGCCAATCCCCATAGTTGTGCTAAGATGATGAGCACCCGATAAAGTTCGTAACCAATTGGGCTGAGGGCCCGCACTGATAAGTAGACGTGAGCATGGCCGATATCTTTACACCCTGGAAAATGGGCAACCTGGAGTTGCCCAACCACCTTATCCGCAAGAGATACATATGAGCTCGCTTAACAAGCAGATGCGAACCTGGCACAGATACATCGGTTTTTTCGTGGTTGGGCTGACTGTTGTCTATAGCATAAGCGGTGTGCTTCTCATTTTCCGGGACACGGATTTCCTAATGAGTGAAACCCATGTGCAGGAGAAGCTCGCCCCGAACATGAGTGCCATCGAACTCGGCATGACCTTGCATACAAGAACGTTCAAGGTTTTGAATGAAACCGATAAAGTACTTCGTTTCGACAAGGGAACCTACAACAAGGTTACGGGCGAGGCCTCATACTTGAGAATGGACTGGCCTGCGTGGCTCCGGGCAATACACGGGTTGCATAGGGTCTCCAGTCAAGACTCAAGGATCTGGTTTGCGATCTTGTACGGGGTTTCCTTGCTCTTCCTGGCCGTATCGTCTTTTTGGATGTACTCCCCCCGCGTCAAACACTTCAAGAGAGGGGTTTATATCTCCATCGCCGGCGGCGTGGCCGCATTATTGTTAATCATTATATAGAGCAGCATTCTGCTACAGGAGGCTCACGTGCAAGGCGGCAGACCCGCCGGTGTTTGAGCGCTTCCAAGCATGCGAATGTCTATTGAAAGAACGTTTATCTCTTATGATCCCGGATTACCTCACGATGATTGCCCCACACCTGGCTGGCGGCCCGGCACAGGGACATGAACACGTCGAATTCGACCGGATCGGCAATGACCTGGCATCCGGCCGACCACTTGTCCACCTGGAACGACTCCCAGGTCCTCATGGAGGACATCCACGGATTTGTAGAACCTTTCTCGAAATCCCTTGCGGAAGAATTCATCCAGGACGGTGCGGCTGAAACGTTCCACGAATCCATTGGTCCGTGGACGGCCCACCTTTGTATTCCGGTGTTCGATCTCGTTGAAATCCAGGAATATGTCATAAAGGTGGATCGTGGGACGGCCTTTGAACCCGGTGCCATTGTCCGTGAGGATGGCCTCGATGGTCAGGCAATGGCTGACGGATGGTTTTCTTTTTGACTGGGAGCAAAGATGTTGATTACCATGTCCAAAACTTGGAAACACGGAAGATATTCAGACAATTTGGCGAAAAGTCGCTTTTTAGGTATGAGTCACAAGCCGCTTGGCCAAGCCTGTGCCCTGCGAGAGGCAAATGCCCTGATTCAGAGGGCTCGAAACATGGGGATCGCGGTGCTTGCCGCATGATTCTGGCTAAAATCGCTCAGTACCTTAATGAGGGGGCGCGGAGACTGCTACTCAACCATCAAGGAGGACTGCAATGGGTTCAGGGAGCGACAAACGGTATACCACCGAATCGGGCATCGAACTGAAACCCAGGTACAACCCGGATGACGTGGCCGGGCTGGATTACGAGCGCGACCTGGGCGAACCGGGCCAGGCGCCGTTCACGAGAGGGCCGTATCCGGGCATGTATCGCTCCCGGCTATGGCGGATCGCCCAGCTCATGGGCAGCGGCAAGGTCGAGGATACGCGCGACCGGGTGACCTACTCCCACGGCGTGGGCGGAGATTGGGTGGTCTTCGAGCCCGATCAGATCACCACCGTTCACATGTGGGACCCGGACCATCCCGAGGTGACCGCCCGCAAGGACGACGTCGGCCTGACCGGCAGCCCGATCCTGGGCCTGCCCGACTACGAAATCCTGCTCGAACCGCTGGACCTGAGCCAGGTCTACTTTCACATGGGCGGGTCGCCCTGGAACAATTCCAACGTCTACGTGGTGGCCGAAAAGCGGGGCGTCCCCTTGAGCCAGATCCACGGCACCGGGCAGGGGGAAATGTTCTTGCCTTACCTGTCCACGCCCTTCAAGGACATGCCGCCCCCGAGCTGCCACCTGCGCAACAACTGCGACGTGGTGGAATTCAACACGCAAAACGTCCCGCATGTGGTGCCCATATCCTGCGCCGGCCACAATGCCCGGGCCAACGGCATTTCCGCCTTCGAGGAACTGGCCATCGTCCTGGCCTGGAACATCGACCACATCGAATACATCCTCAAACGGGGCCGGCAGAAGATCGACGACTTCGCCCAGGCCCTGGGCGGGGTGAATTATTCCATCGGCCGGGATTTTTTCGAAGAGATTTGCAAGGTCCGGGCCGCCCGCCGCATGTGGTACAAGCTGCTCAAGGACCGGTACAAGGCCCGGGACCCCAAGTGCTTCCGGCTGCGCATCCATGGCTTTTCCGCGGACCGCGACTACACCCGGGAGCAGCCCCTGGTCAACATCGTCCGCAGCACTTATCGGACCATGGCCGCCGCCCTGGGGGGCGTCCAGTCCCTGGGCATCGGCCCGTATGACGAGGCCATCACCACGCCGTCGGAAGAGGCTCTGCTGATGGCCATCCGCACCCAGCAGGTCATCCAGCACGAAAGCGGCATCGACGCCGTGGCCGATCCTCTGGCCGGTTCGTACTATGTGGAATCGCTGACCAGCGAACTCGAGGAACGGGCCTGGAAGTATCTGGAAAAGATCGAGGACCAGGGCGGTCTGGTCAAGACCATCGAAACCGGCTGGCTTCACGCCGAGGCGACCCGTGGGGCCTTGGAGCAGGAGCGGCGGCTGGAAAGCGGTGAGAAAAAACTGGTGGGCTACAACTGCTTCCGAAGCGAAGAGAAGGTCTTCGAGGTCCGGCCCCATCGGGCTGCCAAGGCTTGGGAGGAAGCCATGGCCCGGCTGGAAAAGATGCGGCGCGAACGTGACGACGCCCGGGTGACCAAGGCGTTGGATGAGCTGCGCCGGGTGGTGGAGAACCCGGAGGTCAATCAGTTCCCGGCCATGATGGAAGCGATCCGCTCTTTGGCCACCGTGGGCGAGATCGGCCAGGTCTATCGCGACACCTGGGGCACCTGGAACGCCCCGATACCCGTATAGAGGAACGCCATGGAACAGAAAATCAGGGTATTGATCGCCAAGACCAGCCTGGACGGACACTGGCGGGGCGTGGTCACCGTGGCGGCGGCCTTGCGCAATGCCGGCATGGAAGTGATCTACGCCGGGCAGGCCACGGCCGCGCAGATTCTGCAGACGGCCCTGCAGGAGGACGTGGACGCGGTCGGGCTGAATATCGGCGGGCGTTTCGGGCACGTGGGGGAGTTGATCGAGATGCTGAAGGAAAACGGCATGGGCGACCTGCTGGTGGTGGCCGGCGGCCCGCTTATCGAGGAAGACATCCCCGAACTGAAGCGGCTGGGAGTGGCCGAAGTGTTTCCGTCCGGTTCGAAAACGGATGACATCGTGGCCTTCGTGCGGGAGCACGCGCCGCGCAGATAATGGAGGACGAAATGTTCACGAAAGTGACCCATGTCGGCATCGTAGTGAAGGATATCGAGGATGCCCTGGAACTTTACACCGAGGTGCTGGGCATCGGCGCCCCGGAGATGCGCATGGATTTATCGGAACTGGGCTTCAAGAACGCCATGCTCAGAGTCGGCGACTTCGGCATCGAGCTCATGCAGACCACGTCGACCGACCCGAACCACGAGTTCAACAAATTTTTGGACAAGCAGGGGGAAGGGGTCTATCACCTCTGCGTCACGGTCGACGACCTCGACGCCCATGTCCGGTCGCTGAAAGAAAACGGGGCCGAGGTGCTGGAAGTGCCGGCCAGCCCCAGCGTCGGGGCCAGGCGGGCCTTTGTCAAGCGCCGTTCCGCCAAAGGCGTGCTGATCGAGATGTTCGACCAGAAAGAATACGGCCGGCTTCAGGGCGGCCACTGACCGGCCCCCGGCCGCATGGAGGTCTTATAAGAAACATAGGGCTTCATCAAATAAGGTCTGGGTTCATCCATGATGCCGTTGGAAGGACGTGAGGCGATTCAGTTGGACGCCTTCGTGCCGAACAGAAACCGCAACACCCTGAACCGCCTGATCAGCAGATGGCAGGTCGCGCTGATGACCCCGAAGGACGAGGCGGCCAGCAGGACGTATTTCAGCGGCACGCTCATGGCCCATTGGGCGATAGTGACCGATGACCACGATCACGGTCTGGTGAAGAATGTAGAACGGGAGCACGGCCTCCCGGGTGTACCGCGGGACCCGGTTGTTGAAATTAAGATACCGGATTCCGAAACCGAGTATGGCCGACAGCCAGAACCAGGAGCTCAAGGATCGGACCAGCGATTTCAGCGTATAGGCTCCAGCCCATCCGGGACCATCCATCATGAAAAACAAGACATGCATGACCGCAGCGGTCAAAGCCCCCAGGGCCAGCGGTGAGAAACGGTTTTCCCAGATGGCCGAGCATGCCGACATGCCACTCAAACAGGCGTTCTCCCGGGGGAATTGAAAACAATCCCTCCGGAGGGGCGCCCGCTCCTCGACCCCGGTCTTGACCCACCCAGGCCAAAATGGTAATGATTTCAGACAATCAGTGAATACATACCGCGAGGAGTTGAACCATGACCCTGTCGGATCAAAACCATATGCATCATGACGCCATCATTGTCGGTGGCGGCATCGGGGGGCTCTCCTTTGCCGCCGTGGCCGCCGCCCTCATGGGCAAGAAAATTCTGTTGCTCGAGAAAAACGCCGCCGTCGGCGGCCGGCTCTATTCGTTCCATCGGGACGGGTTCACCCTGGACATCGGCGCCCATGTCATAAGCCAGAGCGAAAAGGGGCCCTTGGGCCGGGTGTTGCGGTCCGTGGGCAAGGACGGGGATATCCAGTGGAAGCACGTCCGGCCCATGACCAGCTACCGAGGGGATATCTTCGCCTTCCCCCGGGGCCTCGAAGGCCGCATCCCGGCCGAACAGTTCACCGCGCTCATGGCCTTGATGAAGGAGATGGTCCGGATGGATGACCCGGCCTCGCTGGAACTGGACGAAATGGACCTGCGCACCTATGTAACCGGCAGGGGCGTGAACGACCCGCTGGCTCTGGCCTGCCTGAACAACATCAACATGGTCTACGTCTGCGTTCCGGACTATGAAGCCAGCGCCGGCGAGTTCATCCGCTGTATCCGGGACGAGGCCCGTTCCCGGGCCAGCGGGTATCCCGCCGGGGGGTGCAGCGCCATCTCCGAGGCCCTGGCCGACGGGATTAGGGAAAAGGGCGGCCGGATCATGACCAAGGCCGAGGTCCGGGAGATCATTGTCGAAGACGGCCGGGCCGTGGGCGTTCGGACCCGGGATGCGGAACATCGCGCGCCGATCGTCGTGTCCAATGCCGACGGCCGGCGCACCCTGCTGGACCTGCTGCCGGCGGGCGCCCTTCCCGACCCTGAATACCGCCGCATCCGGGACATGACCTATTCCTACAGCATGCTCATCGTCCGCATGGCCCTCGATCACCCGATCACCGACTACCGCCTCATCACCCACATCGGCAACATGGACCCCAAAGGCAACGAGGAAGCCCTGCTGTCCGGCCGGTTCCCGGAGGAAATCAACCTCTTCATGCCCGTGCCCTCGAACTTTTCCCCGGAATGCGCGCCCGAAGGCAAACAATTGCTGACCGCCGGCATATGGGTCCCGTACGGCACGCCCGACGTGGACCGGCTTGAGGACATCGTGGTCGACACGGCGGACGGGATTCTGCCCGGCCTCAAGGATGCCATCATGTTCCGTCACGTGACCACGCCGGAGAACCTGAACCGGATCGTGGGGGAAGACGGGGCCATCATCGGCCTGGGGCAGACCACGGGGCAGGTCGGGAAAAAGCGTCTGGGCGTGGAAACGGCCGTGCCCGGCCTGTATCTCTGCGGCGCCGAATCCGGAGGATCGGGCGTGGGCATCGAGCTGGCCATCCACTCCGCCTTTGAACTCATGTCCAGGCTGGCGGACCGGGACCCTTCCTGGCGAATCCCCGCCGAGTGATGCGGTTTCGGAAATCGAACGATACAGGGGGCCGCCGGGCGGCCCCCTTGTCTTTGGGCTTCCTTTTCTCCGCCGGTTCACGATCCGGGCGTCTTCCGGTCCGGGTCAACAGGCCGGGTCCCGCCGGTTGACAGGAAGCCGTCATTGGCATAGCCTTGGTATAAATTTCATTCGGATCAGACGGACGAACTCGTCATGGACGACCATCTGCTTTTGGCCTTCGGCCTGACCGCCCTGGCCGGCCTGTGCACCGGTATCGGCAGCGCCCTGGCCTTTTTCACCAAGGCGACCAACAAGACCTTTCTGTCCGGCGCCCTGGGCTTTTCAGGCGGGGTCATGATTTACGTCTCCCTGGTGGAAATCCTGCCCAAGGCCTGCGAGGCGGCCGGTCGGGACCTGGGTATGGTCGGCGGCCGCTGGGCCGGGGTGGGGGCCTTTTTCGGAGGCATGATCCTCATGGCGATGATAGACCGGTTCGTCCCGGACGAGGGCAACCCTCACGAGGCCCACGCCATCGAGGAGATGGACGACAAGGCCTCCAACAGCCGGCTCATGCGCATGGGGCTGGTGACGGCCCTGGCCATCGGCATCCACAACTTTCCCGAAGGGTTCGCCACCTTCATGTCCGCCCTGACCGACCCGGTCCTGGGGGTCTCGATTGCCGTGGCCATCGCCCTGCACAACATTCCCGAGGGCATCGCCGTGTCCGTGCCCGTGTATTTCGCCACCGGCAGCCGCAAGAAGGCCTTCTGGATGTCCTTCCTGTCCGGCGTATCGGAACCCATCGGCGCCCTGCTCGGCTACGTACTGCTTCGCTCCTTCATTTCCGACCTGGTCTTCGGGCTGACCTTCGGCGCGGTGGCCGGGGTCATGGTCTTCATCTCCCTGGACGAACTCCTGCCCACGGCCCGGGAATACAGCCAGGGCCACGTCTCGGTCTACGGCCTCATCTCGGGAATGGGTCTCATGGCCCTCAGCCTGCTGCTATTTCTCTGACGCGTCGCCGCGCCCTTGCCCAGGCCCGCCCGGGCCGATATGCTGGTTGTCATGCCGTTCGTCCCGGCCCGGGGTGATCGGCTGAAAACAGACAGGGGAGGGCGGCATGGCCGGTAAAAATTACGATTTCGACCTGGGGATCATCGGCGCGGGCGCCGCCGGTCTGACCGTGGCCGCCGGAGCGGCCCAACTCGGGGCCAAAACCCTGCTCGTCGAAAAGGAGCCTCGCCTGGGGGGCGACTGTCTCCATCATGGCTGCGTTCCGAGCAAGACCCTGATCAAGACGGCCCGGGTCCGGCACCTGCTCCGGCGGTCCGAAGCCTTCGGACTACCGCCGGTGGACGCCGGACCGGTGGATTTCTCCCGGGTGGCAGACCGCATCCGCCAGGTCATCTCGACCATCCAGGCCCATGATTCCGTGGAACGCTTCTGCGGCCTGGGGGCCCGGGTCGAGTTCGGGACGCCGGTTTTTACGGACGAACACGCGGTCCGGCTCGACGGCCGGACCGTTTCGGCCCGAAACTGGGTCCTGGCCACGGGCTCTTCGCCTTCGGTCCCGCCGGTCAAGGGCCTGGACCGGACGGAATATCTGACCAACAAAAACCTGTTTTCCCTGCCGCGCCTGCCCGGTTCCATGATCGTCCTGGGCGGCGGGCCCATCGCCATCGAAATGGCCCAGGCCTTCAACCGGCTCGGGACCGAGGTTACCGTGGTCCAGCGCAGCGGCCGGGTACTTTCCCGGGAGGACCCGGACATGGCCGACGAGGTCATGGCCGTACTGGCCGGGGAAGGGGTCCGCTTCCGACTCGGGGCCTCCCTGGTCGAGGTCCGCGAGGCCGGGTCCATGAAGGAAGTCGTGGTGCGGGATTCAGACGGGCGGGAGTCCGTGCTCCGGGCGGAACAGGTCCTGGCGGCTTTGGGCCGGCGGGCCAATACGGCCGGCCTGGGGCTGGAGGAGATCGGAGTCGAGGTCGAAAAAGGGGCGGTCAAGGTGGACAATCGCCTTCGTACGTCCCACAAGCACATCTTTGCCGCGGGAGACGTGACCGGCGCCTATCAGTTCACCCATGCCGCCGGGTACGAGGGCGGCATCGTCGTGGCCAACGCCGTCTTCCGCCTGCCGCGCCGGACCGATTACAAATGGCTGCCCTGGTGCACCTACACCGATCCGGAACTGGCCAGCATCGGATTCAACGAAACCCGGGCCCGGGAGGCCGGGCTGGAATACTCGGTCTGGGAGGAAGCCTTCCGGGACAACGACCGGGGCCTGACCGAGGGGGAAGCCGGGGGCCGGGTCAAAATGACTCTCGACGCCAGGGAAAAGCCCATCGGCGTGCAGATACTCGGCCTCCATGCCGGCGACCTGCTGACCGAATGGGTCGCCGCCCTCAACGGCGGCCTGCGCCTGGCCACCCTGGCCGCGGCCGTTCACCCCTACCCGACCCTGGGGGAGATCAACAAACGCCTGGCCGGCCGCCTGATATCCAAGAAGATATTTTCCGACAGGGTGCGCAAAGGGCTCAAGCTCTTCTTTCACCTCAAGGGACGGGCCTGCGAACTGCCGGGCCGGGATCAATCTCCGAATTCGAACCGGTAGTCCCGGTAGCACCGCCCCTTGGTGACCATCATACAGCCCGTCACCTTCGGGCTGACCGAATACCGGATGCCCATGGTCTCGAACCAGCCCTCCATGCGGGAAAACACGCCGCATTCGTACTGATCGGCCACGCCCAGACGTTTCATGCCTTCGATGGCAAAACAACGCCGGGCTTCCGCATGAAAACCGTTATCGCCTTCAAAGCGGAACCCGAAATCCATGAAGTCGCCGCCCAGGACCGACCAGCCAGCCTCAAGCGCCTCCTTGAAGGTCTCCATGTCCGTGACCGGGCCCAGGTTGAAGGCCTTCATGACCCGCTTGAATTCAATGCCCGCCAGGGACCGCCCGGCCGCCTTGTTGATCCGGTTGGTTTTCTCGATGCCCACTTCCTGAAGACAGTGCATGAACCACATGCCGTCATGGGTCATCCAGTTTCTGACCACCAGTTCCTTGATGTCATGTTTGCTCAGCCTGTCGAGATACATGTCCGCTCTCCCTGTTTGGAATGGGACCAGTATAGGCCCCTTACCCCGGGCCTGCATCCCCAGGACGGGGGAGCACCCGACATGGCGATCCCGATCCAGCACGTCTTCTTGAAGGCAACCCGCCTTTCCCGCTACGACGTTTACCAATTTAACCCATACATGCTACTATGGTTCAAGGCCGGGAAGGAGACGTGGTCCATGCAAGGGCAGATTGAGGCGGACACGGCCGGCGGCACGGGGGGCCGGCCGGTATTGAAAGTCGGGGTGGTGGGAGGCGGCCGGGAATGCCTGGACCTGGTAAGGCTGTTTCAGGCCCGGGGGCCCGAACGTCTGGGCGCGAAAATCGCGGGCCTGGCCGAACCCGATCCCGAGGCGGCCGGCCGGCGTTTTGCCGCCGAACAGGGCATTCCGGTTTTTCGAAGCGTCGAAGCGCTGATGGAAATGCCGGGGCTGGACCTGGTGGTCAATCTGAGTCCGGACCCGTCCGCGGCCGAACGGGTCCGGCGGATGAAGCCGGAACACGTGGCCCTGATCGACCGCCCGGCCGGCGGACTCCTCGAAGGCCTGGTCGAGGACGCGCTTTCGCTGATGGGGCGTCTGGGCGCCCAGGCGGACGAACTGAGCCGGGTCAACTCCTTTGTCGGGGCCATGGCCGAACTGACCGAGATCGGCGTCATGATTCTCGACGACGACTACCGGGTGGCCTGGATCAACCGGTCCGCCCTGAACCGGGCTCGTCTGACCCGGGAGGAGGCCCTGGGCCGGTACTGTTTTCAGATATCCCACAACGCACGGACCCCCTGCGACAGCCTCGAAACGCCCTGCCCCATGAAGGAGACCCTTCGAACCGGTCAACTGGCCCATGCCATTCACGAACACATGGACCAGGGCCAGGCCAGTTACTGCGACGTGTCCACCTTTCCCCTGTTCAACCGCAAGGGCGAGGCGGTCCAGGTGCTCGAGGTCATCCGGGACATCACCTCGGACCTGAACGCCAAGCTCGAGCGGCGCACCCGGGCCATCAAGGACGACCTGGCCCGCCTGGTCCAGGAGGACAAGATGATCTCCCTGGGCAAGCTGGTCGCTTCCGTGGCCCACGAGATCAACAACCCCATCGCCTCGATCCTGACCTTCAACAAGCTCATGCTCAAGACGATCCGGGAAGGGACCCCGCCTCCGGAAGAACTGGCCGCCTTCGAGCGATACCTGGACCTGAGCGTGCTCGAGGCCCAGCGCTGCGGCCGGATCGTGGGCAACCTGCTCTCCTTCGCCCGGCGGCAGCCCATCGAACCCAAACGGATCGATCTGGCCGAAATCCTGGACCGGATCGTGACCCTGATCCGCCATCAGATGGACCTGGCCAACGTGAGCCTGGAAGTCTCCCTGGACAAGACGCCCCTCGAGATATGGGGAGACTACACCCAGATTCAGCAGTGCCTGACCAATTTCATATTCAACGCCCTGGAGGCCATGCCCGACGGCGGGCGGCTGGCCATACGGGGCGGACCGGACGCGGCCGGACGCCTGGTCCGGATCGAGATCGAGGATACGGGTTCGGGGATCGCCCCGGAGCATCTGGACCGGATATTCGAGCCGTTTTTTTCGACCAAGGCCGAAGGCCACGGCGTGGGCCTGGGGCTGGCCATGGTCTACGGCATCATCCGGGACCATCGGGGCCGGATCGAGGTCGAGAGCGAGCCGGGGCGGGGGACGACCTTTCGGGTCCTGCTTCCGCCCGGGCCGGCCGGAGGCGACGGCTTGATGGAGGCGGGTTCATGAATCCCCTGTCGGTTCTGATCGTGGACGACGCGCTGCCCATGCGGGAGGCCCTGGCCGCCTGGCTGGGCAAGGCGGGCTACGTCACGCGCACGGCCGGGAGCGGCCGCGAGGCTTTGGACTCGATGCAGAACGAGCCCAGCGACCTGGTCATGCTGGACGTCAAGATGCCGGGCATGGACGGGCTGGAGGTCCTCGAGCGGCTCAAGGCCGAACATCCCCGGACCCTGGTGGTGATGATCACGGCCTATGGGTCCATCGAGTCGGCGGTCGAGGCCATGAAGCAGGGGGCCAGCGACTACCTGCTCAAGCCCTTCGACCCGGAACAACTCGTGCTGCTGATCACCAAGCTGGCCGGACAGATGGCCCTGATCGAGGAAAACGAGCGGCTGCAGGCCCGGCTGGCGGAACGGGACCGGGTCTGGCTGGAGGACCTGATCGGCGAGAGCGCGGGCATGCGCGCGGTTTTCGGGGCCATCGAGGAAGTGGCCGGGACGGACGCACCGGTTCTGATCACCGGCGAGACCGGAACGGGCAAGGAACTGGCGGCCCGGGCCGTTCATGCCCGGGGCCAGCGGCCCTTCGGCCCCTTTGTGGCCATCAACTGCGGGGCGGTGACGGAAAACCTGCTGGAAAGCGAACTGTTCGGCCACGAGCGCGGCGCCTTTACCGGAGCGGTCCAGGCCCGGCGGGGGCGGATCGAACTGGCCGACGCCGGGACGCTGTTCCTGGACGAGATCGGGGAGATATCCCCGCGCATGCAGGTCAACCTGCTTCGGGTCCTCGATGACAAAAGCTACTACCGGCTGGGCGGCGTTTCGGAACTTCAAAGCGATTTCCGGCTGATCTGCGCCACCCACCGGGACCTGGGCGGGCTGATCGAAGCCGGCCGGTTCCGCCGGGACTTCTACTACCGCATCAACGTCATCGGGATTCACGTGCCGCCGCTTCGGGAACGGGCCGAGGACGTCCCGCTCCTGGCCGTGTATTTCCTGAACCGATTCGCCCGGGAGATGGGCAAGCCCATCGAGGGGCTGTCCCGGGAGGCCATGGAACTGCTGGCGGGCTACGGCTGGCCGGGCAACGTCCGCGAACTGCGCAACGTCATGGAACGGGCCGTGGTCGTGGGCCAGGGGCCGTTGATCGGCGCGGCCGAGTTGACCTTTCTGCGGCCGCCGGCCGCTGGAAACCGGGAAGGCACCCTGGCCGACGTCGAGGCCGAACACATCCGGCAGACCCTGGCCCTCTGCGCCTGGAACATGTCCCGGGCGGCCCGGAGGCTGGAGGTGGACCGGGGGACTTTGGCCCGAAAAATGAAAAAATACAACCTCTCGAAACCGGGCTGAGCGCGGAGGGGGTATGAGGACGGGCCCTCCCCCAATGGACCCATGGGGCCGGGCCGTTTCGCCCGGGGCTGATCCGGCCCGTGGCCGCCTGGTCATCGTCCCCTTGGGCCGGGTCGACGACGTGGCCGTGCGCGTGGCCGCGGGCCAGGTCCAGGCCGTCTTCAACCTGCCGGTGGACGTGTCCGACCCCCGGCCCGAACCCGAGTACGCCCTGATCCCGGCCCGACGGCAGTACGACGCCGGGGCCATCATCAAGGCCCTGGCCGCCGATCCAGTCGGCCCGGCCTGGCGGCTCGGCCTGACGGAGGCGGACCTCTGCCTGCCTTTCCTGACCCATGTGTACGGCGAATCCCAGCTCGGCGGCCGGGCCGCGGTGGTTTCCCCCCGGCGCCTCAGGATCGAGCCCGGGGGAGGGCGGGCCCCGATCGAAACCCTGTACGAGCGGCTGGCCAAGGTCGTTCTGCACGAGGTCGGGCATCTGCGCGGGCTGGTCCATTGCCCGAGGTCGGGCTGCCTGATGAACTTCTCCCTGGGACTCGACCAGCTCGACCAGCTCATGGCCTGCTTCTGCCCGGACTGTGAACGACGCCTCGGCCTCCGCGGCGGAAAGGCCGATCCGTAACCGACCCGCCCCGGCCGATGAAGCAGGGGGCCTCAACCCGTGGTCAGAAACGAGCCCACCAGCCGGTCCCACCCGATCCCGCGGGCCTGGCCGTAAATGTCTTCCATGGCCCGGCCTCCGGTGGCGGCCAGGGGATACTCGGTCTCCTCGGTCAGAATCGCGGCCAGCCGGCGGCTTTCGTCCTCGATCCAGGCCGCGCCCTCCTCGCCGAAGAGCAGGTTCCGCAGGCAGGTTTTCAGCTTGCGCGGCTCGACCAGCATCAGCCAGCCTTCCCCGTACGGGTCCTCATGGGCCAGGGCGGGGCGATCAAGGACCCGGGCGTTGAGGGCCACGACCAGCCCCTCCATGGGGCATGACAGGGCGGCCGTCCGGCCCTCCCGGGTCAAGACGATCCCGGGCGAGCCCTGGACGACCTCCCGACCCAGCCCCGGCATCTCGATCCGGTCCAGGGGGCCGACCAGGCGGACGGCGAAATCGTCCAGCCCCACCCGGACCCGGCCGCCATATTCCACCCGGGCCCAGGTGTGGCCCCGATGGTAATAGTAATGGCGGGCCAGGGCGAAGCCGCCGGCGTAATACGCCTCGACCCGGCCCGGACCCAAGGCCAAGGTCTCTTCGTCGATCTGCTGGTTGAACTCGCAGGCGCTGCATTGATAGTCGAACACGCAGTACTTGCTGACCACCCGGCCGGAAAGCATGTGCCGGCATTTGACCCGCTCGTAGGTCCGGAAGTCTTCACCCCGGGTCGGAAGCGGGGAGATCGGGGCCGGCCCGCCATGGGCCCGGCCCGAAGCGACCTGGCCCTTCATTTTTTGATCAAAAGGACAGTCCAGGCAGTTGAAGGCATTCATGCAGGGCATGGGCTGAACCACCCCGGCCCGGGCCCAGACGCACTGGTTCGAGGTCATGTCAAAGACCATCGGTCCGCCCGGCCTCCTGGTTTTTTTCGTCTTGCCGGCCATGTCGGTCCTCCTTGGATTGTGATCGGGTGCATTCCGTCAGACTGAGGTTTAATGGAGCAGGATGCGGGCCGAAAAGGCGGGAGGGCTGATATTTTTCTATCTAGTCGGAATTAAAGGAATAATTTCGGGAAGACTTCGCGCCAGGCCTTGTTCGTCCGGGCCTGCCGCCGTATTTCGGCGCAATGACCGGGAAGCCTCGAAAAGGGAACGGTCCAAAAATATAATTGAATCATTAGGATATGACCGTCTGCCGCGATCCGCCCCATCAATGCGGCGGATCGCCGCGGTTCAGGCCTCGGGGATGATTGCGGTAAAATGCCGCAGTCGGGGGAAGGGTGAGGACTGACCCCGCCCGGGACGGTCGGCCTGAACATCCGGGGCGCCGCAATTGCCGATTGGGCCAGGTATGTGCTATAGTAAATAAAATGCCCGCGTTCCGGGGCGTCCGGATCGAGGAGCGGCAGGTGGCGATGAAGATTCAAATGATCGAACACGACCCCTACTTTGGCGTCAACAACATTGATTTGTGGGCCGATGAAAACGGACATCAGGTGGAGCGGACCTTTATCGGGGCCAAGGAGCGGCCCGGGCCGCCGGAACTCGATACGTTCGACTGGCTCATACTTATGGGCGGGGCCCAGCACGCCTGGGAAGATGACCTGTATCCCTGGCTGATCGAGGAAAAGCGCTTCATCGGCCGGGCCTTGTCCGCGGGCAAGCCGGTCCTGGGCATCTGCTTCGGGACCCAGCTCCTGGCCGAGGTCATGGGGGGCCGGGTCTTTGCCATGGAGGACAAGGAAATCGGCTGGCATGAAATCCGCATCAACGAGGCCGGCCGGGCGAGCTGGCTCTTCGACGGTCTGCCCGGGATATTCACCAGCTTTCATTTTCACGGCGATCATTACGACCTGCCCGGCGGGCTGGCCAGTCTGGCCCAGAGTCCTCCTTCGCCCAACCAGGCCTTTGTGGCTCCCGGCCCCACGGTCGGCTTGCAGTTCCACCCGGAATACACCCTGGACAACGTCCGGTGGTCCATCAAGCAATACGGGTCCCTGTGGCAGAAGGGCCCGCATGTGCCCGGCCCGGACAAGACGGCGGAACTGACCGAGGCCATGCCGGACACCTACTGGCTCATGGCCGCGTTGCTGGACAACATCGTCGCCCGGTTCGGAGAGGCGTCATGACCCCGGCCGGCTCGAACCCGCTCCTTCGCCCCCTGGCTTCGACCGGGAACAACCCGCCCCTGGAAGGCTTCCAGCCGCTGTCCCTGGCCGACAAGGACCGGTTCAACGACTACCTGCGACGGGACCCGCCGGAGACATCGGAACTGACCTTCAGCAATCTGTTCATGTGGCGGCACCACTACCGGCCTTTCTGGGCCGAAGCGGACGGATTTCTATTCGTGGTCTGCGCGCCCTGCTGCCAGCAGCCCTTCGGTCTTCCGCCCGTGGGCGAGGGGGACAAGGGCCGGGCCATGGACCGGTTTTTCGAGCGCCTGTCCGATGCGGCCCCGGAGCCCGCTGTCTGCCGGGTCGGCCGGAAATTTGTGGACCGCTTCGTGGACCGGGACCGGCACGTCGTCACCCACGACCCGGACCAGAGCGACTATGTCTATCAGACCGAGGACCTGATCCAGTTGTCCGGCCGGAAGTTTCACCAGAAAAAGAACCACTACAACCAGTTCGTCAAACGGAACCGGTTCGAGGTCAAGGAGATGGACATCGAATCGGTCGAATGCGTTCTGGATATGCAGGAGGCCTGGTGCGAGATGAAGAAGTGCCAGGAGGACCCCTCGCTCTTGAGCGAGGACCTGGCCATCTGCGAGGCCCTCAAGCATTACGAGGACCTGGACTACCGCGGACTGTGCATCGTCATGGAGGGCAAGGTCGAGGCCTTTGCCCTGGGGGAGGAACTGAACCCGGAAACCGTGGTCATTCACATCGAGAAGGCCAATCCGGAAATCCGGGGTCTGTACGCGGCCATCAACCAGCGCTTCTGCCGGGAATTCTGGTCCGGGTACCCGTATGTGAACCGGGAACAGGACCTGGGGCTGACCGGTCTGCGTCAGGCCAAACAGTCCTATAACCCCAGCTTCATGATCGAAAAGTACATCGTCGCGCCCAAGGCCGGTTGATTTGATGACCGATGATTCCGAGGGCCGACCCGGCCCGGTTCCCGAGGCGGCCCGGACCCCGTCCCGGCAGGAGGCGTTCGTCGCCCCGGACCTGCTTTACGCCTTGAACGACCGGCCCCCCTGGGGCCGGACCCTGCTTTACGGCGTGCAGTGGCTGATCATTTTCCTGCCCATGATCGCCGTGGTATCCGTGCTGGCCGCCGATGTTCTGGGCCTGTCCCCCATGGCGAAGGTGGACTTTTTTCAGCGCCTGCTCATCGTGACCGGGCTGACCATGATCGCCCAGACCCTCTGGGGCCACCAACTGCCCCTGCTGGACGGCCCGGCCATGGCCCTGATCATCACCCTGGCCACCCTGGCCCCGGCGGGCCGGCCGGTTATCGGCGGAGGCATGATCTTCGGGGGCCTGCTGATCATGATCCTGGGGCTGTTCCGCCTGACCCGCCATATCGTGCCCCTGTTCACCGACCGGGTCATCGGCGTGATTCTGCTGCTCATCGGCCTGACGATCCTGCCTTACCTGGCGAACATGCTCATGGGCGTGGACGCGGCCCACCCCAACGGAAACCCGGCGGTCGCGGCCCTGGCCGTGCTTCTGACCCTGCTCATGGTCGCCCTGTTCCATTACCTCAAAGGCCTGGCCGGCAGCCTGTCCATTTTTATCGGCGTGGTCCTGGGCGTGGCCGTTTTCGCCGCGCTGGGCCGTTTCGACCTGACCGGCGTCCGGCACGCCCCCTGGCTGGACTGGCCGCGGCCGGATTGGGGGCCGGGGCTCCGGTTCGATCCGGCCGGCGCCCTCTCCTTCGCCCTGGCCTACCTGGCCGTTCTGGTCAATGCCACCGGCAGCCTGTTCAGCGTCGAGCCCATCGTCCAGGCGGACCACATGGACCGCCGCCTGGACCGGGGCCTGGCCCTGACCGGGCTCAGCGGCGTGTTCGCCGGCGCGGCCGGCGTGGTGGGCACGGTCTCCTATTCCATCAGTCCGGGCGTCATCACCGTGACCCGGGTCGGCAGCCGCTTCGCCCTGACGGCCGCCGGCCTGCTCATCCTGGCCCTGGCCTTTTTCGGCAAACTGGCCGCGATCATGAGCGCCGTGCCCGGCCCGGTCGTGGCCGCAGCCCTCCTGGCCTCCATGTCCGCCGGCGTCGGCGTCAGCATCGACATCATCCACCGGGGCAAGGAGCGGCTGACCAACCGCGACTACCTCATCGTCGGCCTGCCAACCCTGATGGGAGCCATGGCGGCCATCCTGCCGCACGCCTTCCTCGATCTCCTGCCCGCCGCCATCCGGCCCCTGGCCGGCAACGGACTCATAGTCGGAGTGGTCCTGGTCCTGCTGCTCGAACACGTGCTGCTGGCCAAACGTAAAAAAGACGGCAGGTAGGCCCGGGCCGAGCCCGGAGATACGGCCCGGTTATTCGATAGGGACACCGCAGGCGGGGCAGAACTTCGCCTCCTCGGGCAAAGGCTTGCCGCAGGCCGGACAGGGCGGCCGGGTACCGTCGGGCCGGAGCTTTTCCCGGTAGCCCGCCTGGAAGGCTTCGATGGTTTCCTTCACGTTTTCGGCCGCCTTGAGCAGGCGCGGGTCCTTCTGGGCGGCCCGGCCCGCCTTGAGGGCGGCCTCCTTGAGTTTGTCCTTCCAGTTGCCCACATTTTTTTTCCCTAGGAACCAGTCTATCCATTCCGGAACGACCGGTCAAGACCGGAAACTTGGGTGAAAAGCATGCCGTCTGTCTAATAATTAGGCGGCCGGACCGGCAGGTGTAAAAATATCATCCAGCCGATACCGTGGAAAAATCCCTTGGACCGGTGCCGGCCCATGGGGCCATGATGAAATAAAAATAATAAATTCATGGAGTTAAAAAATTATAAACCGGGAAATTCGGCTTTGGCCCAAAGGTTGCTCTAAAATCCGGCCAAACGAACGACTGAAAAAGTCGAGGGAGGACAACAAAATGACAAAAAAGAGCGTTGTAGGACTGGCACTGGTTCTGACCCTGGTTCTGGCCGGAACATCGGCCATGGCCTTCGGCCCGGGTTACGGCGGCGGCGGGCGAGGCTTCGGTCCCTGTTCCTGGAATTCCGACTCTGACGAAAGCGTGGCCATGGCCAAGCTGCGAGGTGAAATCTACGGCAAGTATGCCGAACTCAACCAGTTGATCAGCCAGTCCCCGGTGGACGAAGGCAAGGTAAAGGCCCTGCAGGGCGAGATCAACAAACTGAACAACCAGTTGGCCGACAAACGCATCGAGGCCCAGATCGAGTTCAAGAAGAAGAACCCTGACTGGAAACCCGGCTATGGATGGGGCGACGGACAGGGTCGCGGCCAAGGCCGAGGCCATGGGCCCGGCGCGGGCGCCTGCTGGCGATAATCATATACATACCCCAACACCCCGTAAACCCCTAACCTGAACTCTAACCTCAAACCTCTTCCCTCCAAATACGGCGCGGGCGGGCAACCGCCCGCGCCCTTCCTTTTTAACCGGGCCGGGTGTATATTTCAAAGGGATGGAGGTGAGAGGAATGGATTTAAAGCCGTTGAAGGAATCCACGAACCTCGTCCGGGCCTCTTCCGGAAGCGGGGCCGGGACGCAACACCCGAAATCCCTGTGGGCCCGCATGCTGGGCTGGCTGACCCGGGGCGCGGAAAAGGGCTTCCGGGAGTCGGAGGCGTGCAGCCGCTGACAACCCAAGGTCAAGTAGGCCGGTTCGGCCTGCCGGAAATATGAAGGCCGGGCGATGTCGAGATCGCCCGGCCTTTGGCGTCTTGGGATGGTCCCGGACCGGCGGCGGCCCGGAAACCGGGGTTAGCGAAACACGGCCAGAATGGCCCGATGGACCTTTTTGACCTTGTCGTGCTGGTCCAGGATCGCTTCCAGTTCGCCCGGGTCCAGATGCATCGCTCCGCAGTCCTTGTTGGCGCAGATGTCGATGATCACGTTTTCGTACTCGACCTGGACCAGGCTCTTCGTCCCGCAACGGAAACAATGGTCACGGTGCCTCTCCCGGTAGGCCTCGTCGGCCGCCTCCTGGGCCCGTTGGTGCAGGGCCTTGATCTTATCACTTTCCTGTTGACGGAAGTACAGCTCTTCCGCATCGATTTCGGCGATTTTGATACAGACTTTTTCCTCCATGATCCTCCCTCCAGGTCCCTGATGATTTTCATTTGTTCAATAGATCAAGATATGCGGGGTATCTTATCCGTCGCCCGGAACCGCGTCAAGCCTGATTTCAACCCGTTGGCTCACGTCTGCCCGGCCCGAACGGACCGATCGGGACGGCGCCATCGGACCCGGGTTGTCGAGTTCGGCCTTTTTTTATGGAATACCCCTGTATATTGGGTTTAATTCGTTTATAACCCCAAAATAAAGTGGTTTTTTCCGATTTTTTCTTGACGGATCGCGATAGGGACTGATAAAATCCACCTTCAATTGATGGATGGGGTATCCAGATGAACAATCCGGTGCTGGAAACGATTCTTCGCCGCAGGAGCGTCCGGCATTTCACCGAGGAGCGCCTGTCGGAGGAGGACCTGAATTCCATTCTGGAGGCGGGCCGTTGGGCGCCCTCCGGCCACAACCACCAGCCCTGGCGTTTCGTGGTGGTCGAGTCGAGTGAGAAAAAGGATGCCCTGGCGGAACTGACGCGATACGGCAAGCCGATTCAGGCCGGGGCCGCGTGCGTGGTCGTATTTCTGGACACGGACGTCTGCTACGACCGGGTCAAGGACGCCCAGTCGGCCGGGGCCGTGCTCCAGAACATGCTTTTGGCCGCCGAGGCGCTGGGTTACGGCGCGGTCTGGCTGGGGGAGATTCTGAAGAACCAGGACAAGGTTCGGTCCCTGTTCGACCTGCCCGAGTCCATGGACCTTCAGGCCGTCGTGGCCCTGGGGCGGCCCAAACACCGCAACCAGACTTCCGAGCGTCGGCCGCTGGAGGAACTCGTCCTGGGACGGTATTAGGGACTTCATGCTGATCAAGCACCTGCCCGCCGGGCCCTTGATGGTCAACTGCTTCATTCTGGGTGACGAAGCGTCCGGTGAGGCCGTGGTCATCGATCCGGGGGGGAACGTCCCGGACATTGTCTCGATCATTGAAGAGCACGGTCTGGGACTGACCGCCATCATCAACACCCACGGCCACTGGGACCATACCGGGGGAAACGCGGACCTCAAGCGCGCCGCAGGCGGCCGGATACTGATCCACCAAGCCGAAGAGGCGCGAGGCTTCAAGCCCGACGGGTATCTCCGCGAAGGCGAGGCCGTGGTCTTCGGGCCGCACCGCCTGGAAATTCTCGAGACGCCCGGCCATTCACCCGGGGGCATCAGCTTGTACTTCCGTGAGGTCGATGCGGTGTTCGTGGGCGACCTGCTTTTCGCCGGCTCCATCGGCCGGACCGACCTGCCCGGCGGGTCGTTCGAGGTCCTGGTCCGTTCGGTCCGGGACAAGATTTATCCCCTGGGGGACGAGACCCGCGTCCTGCCGGGCCATGGCCCCATGACCAGCGTGGGCCAGGAAAAACGGTTCAATCCGTTCGTGAAAGGAGTGTCGATATGAAACGAGGGCGCAGCCTGTTTGGGCCGATTGCCGCGATTTTGGTGCTTCTGCTTCTGCCCGGCTGCCTGAACCAGGGCCAGGTCATGGCGGACGAGAAACCGGCCCCGCCGTCCATGGAGGGCAGGTATTACGATTTCGCGGACGTCAAGATACCCGCCGACCTGGAACTGAACCGGGAAGGCTCTTTCGTCTACGAGAGCGAGAGCTTCAAGGCCGGCATCCTGGGCTTCAAAGGGCGTGAAGACGCGGCCACGGAACTGGTCAACTTCTTTCAGGAGAACATGGCCAAGGACGGCTGGTCCCTGCTCTCGAGTTTCAAATACAACAAGAACATTCTCATTTATACCAAACCGGACAAGGTCTGCCTGATCGTGATCACTTTGCCGGTGAGCACGGAAGGCCTGCGGGTCGAGGCCTGGGTCTCCCCGCTCAAGAGCCAGTCCGCTTCCCAGAAGACCATGCAGCCTTTCCTGAAACGGGAAGCGCCGCCGGCGGGCAAGACCAGCGCTCCCAAGGAAGAGACCTTGAAAAATTAGAACCCTGACGGAGGTGGAAACGATGTCCGTGCGATGGCGTATCCTGGTCGCGGTCCTGGCCGCGGCCCTGATGATAGGCGGGCTGGCCGGCTGCGCCCAGTTCGACTCCCTGTTCAAGTCCGACGAGGCACAAGGCGGCCCCACGGGTCAGTATTACAATTTCGAAGATATCGAGGTCCCGGTCGATCTGAAGATCGACGACAAGCGGTCCTTTGTCTACGAGACCGGCGGTTTCAAGGCCGGGACCCTTTTGTTTTCGGGCTACGTGGAAATCGACTCCCTGGCCAAGTATTTTTCCACGGCCATGGTCAAGGACGGTTGGAAGCTGAAGAGCACTTTCAGGTACCCCAAGCAGGTCCTGCTGTTTGAGAAGGAGAAAAAGGTCGCTATCATCATCATTTACGAGGGAACGATCAACACCCACGTCGAAATCTGGGTGGCCCCCTCGGTTTGAGGGGCGCCCCCGTAGCGGGGATGGAATGAGCGTGCTGCAAGACAAGTCCGTGGTCCTGGTTGTGACCGGGGGGATCGCCGCGTACAAGGCGGCGGAACTGGCCCGGCTGCTGGTCAAGGACGGGGCCCGGGTCAAGGTGGCCATGACGGGTTCAGCCACGCGTTTCGTCACGCCGCTGACGTTCCAGACGCTGACCCGGAACCCGGTCGCCCTGGACCTGTGGGCCATGGACCGGCCCTACGAGGTGGACCACATCAGCCTGGCCGACTGGGCCGAGGCGGTGGTCATCGCGCCGGCCACGGCCGACATCCTGGCCAAGATGGCCATGGGGCTGGCCGACGATTTCGTGTCGACGTTTCTATTGGCCGTGCGCGCGCCCATCGTGGTCTGTCCGTCCATGAACGTTCACATGTACGAGCATCCGGCCGTTCAGGAAAACATGGCCCGCCTCCGCGCGCGGGGGGTGGAGGTCGTGGACCCGGCGGCCGGGTATCTGGCCTGCGGATATGAAGGCAAGGGCCGGCTGCCCGAGCCCGGGGACATGGCCGAGGAGGTCCGCCGGGCCCTGAGTCCGAAGGACCTGGCCGGCGTCCGGACGCTGGTCACCTCCGGACCGACGCGGGAGGCCTGGGACGACATCCGGTTCATGACCAACCGTTCCAGCGGCCGGATGGGCGTAGCGCTGGCCCGGTCTGCCTGGCGCCGGGGAGCCGATGTGACCCTGATCAGCGGTCCGGCCTCGGCGGCGCCGCCATACGGCGTGGAAACCGTGTCCGTGGAATCCACCCTGGACATGCGGACCGCGGTCCTCGATCGCCTGGACCGGGCCCGGGTGCTGGTCAAGGCCGCGGCCCCCGGGGATTTCCGGCCGGCTGAGCGGGTCAAGGGCAAGGTCAAAAAGGGGGCGGAGCCGCCGCCCATCCATCTGGCCCGCAACCCGGATATCCTGGCCGAAGTCGGGCGGACCAAGGGAGACCGGATTCTGGTGGGCTTTGCCGCCGAGGCGGAGAACCTGATCGAGAACGCCCGAGGCAAGCTGGAGGCGAAAAACCTGGACCTGATCGTAGCCAACCAGATCGGCGCCCCTGGAGTCGCCTTCGACGTTCCGACCAACCAGGTTTCCATCCTGGACCGCCAGGGCGGGGTCGAGACCCTGCCCCTGATGAGCAAGGAAGACGTGGCCGACCGCATCTGGGACCGTATCGCGGTCCTGTTGGGCCGGGGCCCGGCCTGACGTGGACCCGCGCCTGGAACTGGCGGACCTGGCCAGACAGACCCGAGACTATCTGCGCTACATGGCCTCCCTGGGCGTGGCCAGGCTGCCTCGGGTCGATCCGCCGGCCGATGCACGCCCGGAACCCGTGCCCGATGCCCTTAATGCAACACCGATCGATGCGCCCACCCCGGCCCCCGCCGCCGGGACCGAAACCCTCGAAGACATACGCGCCGACCTGGGCGACTGCCGGCGCTGCCCGCTGGCGGCCGGCCGGGCCCACATCGTCTTCGGGGAAGGGCATCCGCGGGCCGGTCTGATGTTCGTCGGCGAGGGCCCCGGCCGGGACGAAGACATGCAGGGCCGTCCCTTTGTCGGACGAGCCGGCGCGTTGCTGACCGACATCATCGTCAAGGGAATCCAGATGCCGCGGGAAGACTGCTACATCGCCAATGTGGTCAAATGCCGTCCGCCGGAGAATCGGGACCCCCTGCCCGACGAGGCGGCGGCCTGCCTGCCTTTTCTTCGCCGCCAGATCGCGGCCGTCCGGCCCCGGGTCATCGTGGCCCTGGGGCGCGTCGCGGCCCAGTACCTGCTCGACACTCAGGCGCCGCTGGCCAAGCTGCGCCATCGGTTCCACGACTTCCAGGGTATTCCGCTCATGCCCACCTATCACCCCGCCTATGTCCTTCGCAACCCCACCGTGGGCCGCCGGGGGACTTGGGAGGACATCAAGCTGGTCATCGACAGACTGAATCGGGATTGATCGATTCCCTTCTTTCTTGTAGCTTGAGTTAGCGAAGCGTAATCCAATATCATTCCGTTCAGGTTTACCAGATTGATTGCTTCGTCGCCCGCGGCTCCTCGCAAAGACGGTGCTTATAGGTGTCCTTGGAGGAGCCGCAAGCGACGAAGCAATCCACCAGAGGCGGACAAGTCTGTTGGAGCCGTAAAAGCCGGGCTGACCACAGACCTCTCCCAATGGCATGATTTGTTTCTACCCGCTAACCTTCGGGCTTCCCGAAGGGCCTTGCCTCGCAAAGGTGGATGACGGTGCTGTAGGGTAAGGGAAAAATTACCGGAGGGCCGCAATGGGCGACAATCTCGTCTGGCCCTCTGTTTCGGACCACAAAAAACCCGGCGGTCGGACGGGTTCGTCCGGCCGCCGGGTCGAGCGTCAATGTCTCAGTTGGGTTTATACACCAGGCCGGCTCAGGCCGGGCTGGACGAAGCCTCGGTTTCGGCCCGGGCCGCCGCTTCGAGAATCCGTTCCAATCGGCCCGGTCCGGGCTGGTCGAAGGCCTCCCGCCATTCCTCCTCGGTCAGGATACGGGCCATGTAGAGCTGGACCGGAAAGAGCAGTTCCCAGCAGATCAGGGAGCGGCCGCAGGGCAGCCCCCCGGCCAGCTTGCGGCAGTAGTCGAAGGTCACCTCGCCGCCCAGCCGGGGGCAGCGGCTTTCCAGGTCGTCGAACGGGGTTTTTACGTCCAGCATGAACCGGGTCTCCTTACGGCTTGGGGAAGTTTTCCAGGTCCTTGAGGGCCTTTACGATCTCTTCCTCGGGCAGGGCGTAGTTGGTCAACTGGCCCGACAGGTAGGCGTCGTACGCGGTCAGGTCCACCAGGCCGTGGCCGCTGAAGTTGACCAGGATGGTCTTTTCCTTGCCTTCGGCCTTGGCCTGCCGGGCCACGTCCACCACGGCCGCCAGGGCGTGGCTGGTTTCGGGCGCGGGTATGTGGCCCTCGGAACGGGCGAAGTCCACCCCGGCCTTGAAGGTGTCCAGGTTGGGGTAGGCCCGGGGTTCGACCAGTCCGTCCCGGACGAGCTGGCTGACCAGCGGGGCCATGCCGTGGTAGCGCAGGCCGCCGGCGTGGATGGGCGGGGGCATGAAGTTGTGGCCCAGGGTGTACATGGGCAGCAGGGGGGTCATCTGGACCGTGTCCCCGAAGTCGTAGGCGTAGGGTCCCCGGGTCATGGTCGGGCAGGAGGTCGGTTCGGCGGCGATGACCTGGATGTCCTTGCCGTTGATCTTGTCCCGGAGAAAGGCGAAGGACAGGCCGGCGAAGTTGGACCCGCCGCCGGCGCAGCCGATGACCACGTCCGGGTAGTCGCCGGCTTTTTCGATCTGGGCCTTGGCTTCCAGGCCGATGACCGTCTGGTGGAGCAGGACGTGATTGAGCACGCTGCCCAGGGAATAGCGGGTCTCACCGCTGGGGTCGGAAACGGCCGCCTCGACGGCTTCGCTGATGGCGATGCCCAGGCTGCCCGGCGAGTCCGGATTGCGGGACAGGATCGTGCGGCCGGCCTGGGTTTCGTCCGAGGGGCTGGCGATGCAGTTGGCCCCCCAGGTCATCATCATCAACCGACGGTAAGGCTTCTGCTGGAAGCTGATCTTGACCATGTAGACCTTGCATTCCAGTCCCAGGAGGCAGCAGGCGAAGGCCAGGGCGCTGCCCCACTGGCCGGCGCCGGTCTCCGTGGTGATGCGTTTGATGCCGGCCACCTTGTTGTAGTAGGCCTGGGCCACGGCCGTGTTGGGCTTGTGGCTTCCCGGCGGGGATACGCTCTCGTTCTTGAAGTAGATTTTGACCGGGGCGTCGAGCAGCTTTTCGAATCTTTCCGCCCGGACGAGCGGGGTGGGCCGCCAGATGCGGTAGATCTGGAGGACTTCGTCCGGAATGGCGATTTCCCGTTCCGTCGAGACCTCCTGTTCGATCAGGTTCATGGGGAAGATGGGGGCCAGGTCGTCCGGCCCCACGGGCTGCCCGGTTCCGGGGTGCAGGGGCGGCGGCATGGGATTGGGCATGTCGGCCGCAATGTTGTACCACTTGCGGGGCATTTCGTCTTCGGTCAGAAAAATCTTCTTGGTCATGACGTCCTCCTCGTGAATTATGTCCTTGAGCCGGCGGCTGGCCGGCCGTTCAAGCTAAAATCCGGGATAATTCCGGGCGATTCCCGAAAAAAAAGCCGCGGCAGTTGGTCTGCCGCGGCTTGAGATCGTATTCGTTTTCACGTCCCTTTACCCTGCGGACAGACCTCCTCCGTAGCGCCACCACCAGCACCAGTTGTTGTCGAGAATGTGAAGCGAAAGAGACATGCTTGATTACCTTGCCAGGCAATATACAACGGATCGCGGCCGGGGTCAAATGGTTTTTTTCAATTTGCAGGACTGCTTCAGGATTTTGAACCGTTTCAGGGCAGGCGGGCCCAGAGGGCGCGGATGAGTTCGACGGCCGGGCCGGGCCGCTCGGAGCCCATGACCAAGGCCACGAATCTGTCTCGGTGGGCCATGACGATCAGCCCGCGGTAAGGGTGGGAGACGGCGATGAAGCCCTTGGGCAGGTCCGGCGGCGGGGCCTTGTCACTCCGGACCGCCCGGTTCAGGCGGCCGGCGGCCCCGGCCATGGCCTTTTCCGCCTGCTCGGGCGTTTGAAACCAGGCCAGGCCCAGGTCAAGGGGCCGGTCGCCGGTCCGGTAGCGGGCGGACAGACCGACCGGCAGTTCGGGCGTTCTGAGCACGCCGTCCGCAACATAGCGCAGGCTGTCCGGTTCCCGGTTTTCCTCCGGCAGCCAGGCCAGTTCCCCGGGAGGGGGGGTATCCGGCAGAGTGTCGGCCGCGCGGGAGGCCAGGATGGGCAGGGTTTTTTCGATGTAGGGCGATGGGGTGGCCGTGGAGGCCTGGACCAGGTGGCGTCCCTTGAGCAGGGCGACCGCGTATGGGTCGCCTGACGAGGGCAGTCCCAGGCCGAGCCGATCGGCCAGGCCCGCGCCGTAGCCCAGATAGACGCCGTAAGCGCCCAGAGGCGTTTCGAATTCGTAGATGTCCAGGACGACCCCGGCGGACCGGTCGCGATTTTCATACCGGTGGGAGCGCAGGGAACGAAATCCATAACGGATGTACTGGCCGGCCTGACCGTTAATGTATTCAGGCAGGGCCTTAGAATCGAAGGCGCGTATTTCCACGGCTTCGAACCCCTCGATCCGGGGCGGCCCGGCCAGAGCGGCCGAACCGAACAGGCCGCAGAACAGGGCCAGGGCCGGGATAATCCACCGGGCTCTTCGGGATCGAATCGCCCGGCGCCTGGTTTGGGGCGGCCGATGGACCGGGACAACGGTGATGGGGCTTCGGCGCTCAGGCACCGACAGGGGCGCAATCACGGGGGTCCCCCTGGATTTTGTCCAGGGCGTGGGGCAGGGCGGGCAGGATGGTTTCCAGCCCTTCCATGGCCCCGCCGGGGCTGCCCGGCAGGTTGACGATCAGGCTTTGCCTTCGGATGCCGGCCAGGCCCCGGGACAGGTCGGCGTGGGGCGTATGAGCCCGTCCGGCGGCACGGATGGCCTCGGCCAGTCCGGGCACCTCCCGTTCGATCAGGGACCGGGTGGCTTCGGGCGTCACGTCACCCGGGGAAAGACCGGTCCCGCCCGTGGTCAGGACCAGGTCCAGGCCGTCCTCGTCGATCCATTGGCGGACTTGTTCGACGATGGCTTCGATCCGGTCGGGCACGACGCTCGTCGCGACCACCCGGAAGCCGGCTTGGGCCAGCTTGTCCTGGAGCAGCGGGCCGGCCTTGTCCTGGCGCAGTCCGGCCGCGCCTTTGGTGCTTGCGGTCAACACGCCGCAGGCGTAAGTGCGTCCGGGCAGGAATGTACGGGAATGTCCGGTCATGGGAACCGAGCGAATCTCCCGGCCGGGGCCGGGTCGAAGGTGAAAAGGGAACCGGGCGACGGCGCGGCCCAGGCGGCCGGCCCGTCGCCCGTCCGGGAAACGGTTACTCTTCGTCCTCCATCTTGGCCTCAGCCACGATCTTTTCCTGGAGATGGGCCGGAACTTCTTCGTAATGATCGAACTCGAGAGTGAAGGCGCCGCGGCCGCCGGTCATGGAAGTCAGGGACGGCGCGTACTGGAGGATTTCAGCCTGAGGCACGTTGGCGCGAATGATCTGCTTGCCTCCCTTGACGTCCACGCCCAGGACCTTGCCGCGCCTGGAGTTGATGTCACCGATGACGTCGCCCATGTATTCGTCGGGCACGGTCACGGTCAGCAGCACGATGGGTTCGAGCAGGGTCGGATTGCACTCCTTGAAGCCTTTCTTGAAGCCCATGGAGGCGGCGACCTTGAAGGCCATTTCCGAGGAGTCCACAGTGTGGAACGAGCCGTCGACCAGGGAGACCCGGACGTCCACGACCGGATTGCCGGAGACGACGCCTTTGGCCATGGCCTCGACAATGCCCTTTTCGCAGGCCGGAATGAACTGGCGGGGAATGACGCCGCCGACGATCCTGTCGACGAACTCGAACCCCTCGCCCCGGGCCGTGGGCTCGATCTCGAGCCAGGTGTCACCGAACTGGCCGCGCCCGCCGGTCTGCTTTTTGTACCGGCCCTGAATCCGGGTCTTGCCCTTGATGGTTTCCTTGTAGGCCACCTTGGGGGTCTTGAGTTCCACTTCCGCGCCATACTTGCGCTTGATCTTTTCCAGGGTCGCCTCGATGTGGACCTGGCCCATGCCCGAGAGGATGATCTCCTTGGTCTGCGCCCCGCGGTCCAGACGCAGGGTCACATCCTCGTCAAGGACCTTGGACAGGGCGGAGAAGACCTTTTCCTCGTCGCCCTTGCTCTTGGGGGCGATGGCATAGGAGATGATCGCCGGCAGGGGCGGGGAGACCGGGTAGACGATCAGGGATGCCTCGTCGGCCAGGGTGTGGCCCGTGGAGGTCTCCTTGAGCTTGGCCACGGCGGCGATGGTGCCCGGGCCGGCCGTTTCAATGGGCTTCTGGGACTTGCCTTCCAGGGTCAGCAACTGGCCGAAACGTTCCCGAACGTCCTTGGTGACGTTGAAAAAGGTCGAGTCCGGGGTCAGGGTGCCGGAAAAGATGCGGAAAATGGTAAGCTGGCCGGCATACGCGTCGGTAATGGACTTGATGACCAGGGCCGAAAAGGGGCCGTCCGGGTCCGGGTCCCGGGAAATCTCGCTCTGGTTGGCCGGATTGAGGCCCTGGACCGGACCCCGATCCAAGGGCGAAGGCAGGAGTTCGGTGATGCTGTCCAGGAGGTGCGGCAGGCCGATCAGTTTGATACCGGCGGAGCAGCAGACCGGGGCCAGCGAGCGGCTTCGGACGGCCTCGACCAGACCCCGGGACAGTTCCTCCGGGCTCAGCTCGCCTTCCTCGAGGTATTTTTCCAAGAGCGCGTCATCGGCCTCGGCAATGCTCTCGATCAACTTTTCCCGCCACTCCGAAACCATGTCGGTCAGGTCGTCCGGAACGTCCACGGTTTTGAATTCGCCGGTGCCTTCCGTATATTCGAAGGCCTTTTCGTCCAGAAGATTGACCAGGCCCTTGAAGTTCGCCTCGACCCCGATGGGAATCTGCACGGGCAGGCAGGGTATGTCGAACTCGTCGTTGAGTTGGTTGACGCATTTGAGAAAGTCGGCCCGCTCCCGGTCCATCTTGTTTACCAGGACCAGGCGGGGCAGTTGATAGTCGTCGGCATAGCCCCAGACCCGCTCGGTATTGACCTTGACCCCGTCCACTGCGTCTACCAGCACGACCACGCCGTCCACGCCCTGGAGGCAGGTCTTGGTGTCGTTGAGGAAGTTTTCGTCGCCGGGGGTGTCCACGAAATGGACGTCGTATTTTTTCCAGGGAAAGGAGTGGAAGGCGGAGCTGATGGAAATCGTGCGCTTGATCTCTTCCGGTTCGAAGTCCAGGACGCTGGTGCCGTCGCCTACTTTCCCAAGCCGGTTGGTGACTTTGGTCAGGAACAGGATCGACTCGGCCAGGCTGGTCTTGCCCGAGCTGCCATGGGCGATGAAGGCGATGGTGCGTTGTTTGTCGAGGTCTTTCATGTTTGCTCCTTTAAACTCGCGAAGTCAACATCAAGCTCTCAGTATCAATTAGGGGAATGAAAAAGTCAAGAACGAAAAAGAAGAACAATATCAGTTTGATCGACCCGGGGTCCCGCATGGGCCGCACGGGGCGCCTGGAGGGAGCGCCTCATTTTTTGTTTGCCTTTTTGCTTGATTTTGTTAACATAAACATTTTTTTTAGCCGATACGGTCCGAGGTGGTACAAGGTGTCGCGGCCGAAGGAAAAAGGTCTGGTCGAAGCGTTTTCGAAGTATCTGACCGTGGTCAGGGGGCGGTCGGAAAATACGGCCCGGGCCTACGTGCGCGACGTCAACGCCTTCTTCGACTTCCTG
>JAHJTB010000280.1 GCA_018830135.1 Pseudomonadota bacterium
GGCCAAGCCAGCGGCCTGGGCGCATTCGGCCACGCTGACTCCGTCGAAGGCGGCGGACAGTTCATCGAATCCATTGGTCTTGGCGGCCACGAACTGGCGATCGAGCAGATCGTCGTCCAGAATCGCCCGGATCAGGCCCTTAAGCACCCATGCTTCCGTCGCCGGGCCGGGCTGCAGCCAGGTCCGGGCGAACGGAACCAGCTTCGTCCTGACCGGGTCAACCACGACCAGGGTCTTACCGCCGTACCGGGCCGCCCGTTTGAGGTGGTAGCCCAAAACGGGCGCGGTCCGGGTGGGATCGGCGCCAATGACCAGAACCGCGTCCGAGGTCTCGATGTCCTTGAAGGATCCGGTTCCGGCCGCAAACCCGGTGGCCGCGTGCAACACCTTCAACAAGGGCGCCCAGGCCGCCCGGGCGGCGGTGTCCACGTTGTTGGTGCCGAAGACCGTGCGGGCCAGCTTCTGAAAAAGGTAGGCCTCCTCGTTGGTCGCGCGCACGCTGCCCAGAAAGCCCACCGCGCCGGGGCCGTGGGCTTCCCGGATTCCTCCCAGCTTCGAAGCCACAAGGTCCAGGGCCTCGTCCCAGCCGGCGGCCCGAAATCCGTCCTCGGTCCGGATCAGGGGCGTGGACAGGCGGTCCGGATGGTTGAGATAGTCGTGGCCGAAATGGCCCTTGACGCAGAGCGTGATGCCGTTGCCCGTATGGGGTCTTTCGGTGGGTGCCACCTGACGAACGGACAGGTGGTCATGCTCCAGCCAGACCGAACAGCCGCAGGCGCAGAAACTGCACACGCTTTCCGTCCGGGCCCCGGCGTGATCCAGGCGCCGGCGCTCCTTTTCCGAGATGGCGCCCACGGGGCAGACGTTCATGCACGACCCGCAGAACGTGCACTGGGCAGTCTCCAGGGGCTGACTGAACAGCGTGGCCGGGTGGGCGTCGAAGCCTCGGAAATTGTAGTCGATCACCCCTTCGCAGACCACTTCCTGGTCGGCCCGCACGCACTTGGCGCACATGATGCACTTGGACAGGTCCCTGACCAGAAAGGGGTTCACGTCCTGAACCAGGGGATAGAAAGGCATCCGGTCCAGGCCATGCCGGCCCACGCCCATCTGGGCGGCCAGGTTTCTCAGCTCGCAAGTGTTCCCCTTCTCGCAGACCACGCAGGATTCAGGGTGGGCGGCCAGGAGCAGGCGGATGATGTTCCTCCGGTTCCGAACCACCCGAGGCGAATCCGTCTCGATCACCATGCCCGCCGCTGGATGGGTCACGCAGGCTGGAACGATCACGCCCCGGTTGACGTCCTCGACCTGGCAGAGTCTGCAGGCGCCGATGGAACGCAGGGCATCGTGGTGGCATAAGGTGGGGATGTGAATGTCGTGCCGACGGGCCAGTTCCAGAATCGTTTGACCCGTCCGGGCGCTCACCGTTTTCCCGTTGATAGTCAGAGTGATCGTCTCCACGGGGAACTCCTGTCAGTATGCGGGTCTAGGTTCCTTGGAAAACGAGATTAACAACCAACGTCACTTAATCAGGCGGCAACCGGAATATTTGGCCTCGCGTCACAAGGCGAACGGGAGCGTTGAGGGCAGTTTGGCATCACTTTTTGCGCGCCGTTACGCAAATTGCAAAGGAACAATTTTCCTTGAGTTAAGTTCCGCCTTTTGTGCTATAATAGCATTCGTGGGGAACCCTGTCAAGTACCATGTATCTTCTTCAGCCAGGACAAGGCCCGGGACCGGCAAGACCGCCCTGGGCGCGGACTACCGGCAGCGGCCCGGCCCCCGGGCCCGGAACAGATTTTTTTCTCGTTATAACGATATGTTGTTGACGCATCACTTGACACATCGCCCGTCTTCTTTATTTACCAGTGGTTAACCTTGGATCACATGGCCTTCCGACCGGGCTGCATAACCAAGCCAAAACCGGTGCATGTTATGCTCCAAACGGTCGCAACCGTCCCGGGCATATTGGTCCTCATATTATGAAAAAGTTAATTTACAAAAGGTGATTCTGGCCCCGTCCCGGTTCGCCGCTTCTCCGTCGAGGCCCGGGGCGGAAAAAGGCTCGGCCACCACATAAGGAGTTGGACACATGCCCACAGCCCATCAGGACAGTGAATACCTGGATCGGCGAAAAGAAACCATGTCCGAGGAGGAGCGCCGTCCAATTTTGAACGACCTGCTCGGGCGGACCCTGGAGTTGGCTTTTTTGAACTCCCGGGCCTATGGGGAGATTTACGGCCAGGCCGGGGTCCAGCCCGGTGACGTCAAGGATATCGACGACCTGTCCCGACTGCCCCTCCTGCGGATGTCCGATCTGGTCGAACGCCAGAATCAGAACCCACCTTTCGGAGGGTTCGAAACCGTGCCTCCGGATCGATTCCAACGCGTCTATGTCAACCCGGGCCTGATCTATCAGCCAGGCGGCTGGGAAGACGAGGACACCTCCTGGGCCGAAGCCATGTGCGGGGCGGGCTTCAAGCGCGGCGATCGGCTGATCAACACCTTCAATTATCATTTATGGCCCTTTGCCTTCATGCTGGACGAGTCGGCCAAGATGATCGGGGCCTCGCTCGTCCCGGCGGGGGCCGGCAACATCCTCATGCAGGTCCGGATTCTCCAGACGCTGGAAATCAAGGGTTTCCTGGGCACGCCCAGCTTTCTGATGTCCCTGGCCCAGCGAGCTGAAGGACTCGGGCTCGAAGTCAGACGGGACCTGGCCCTGGAAGCGGCCATGGTCGGGGCTGAGATGCTTCCCGAATCGCTTCGCCAGCGCCTCGAGGACAAGCTGGGCATCACCATTCGGCAGTGTTACGGCACCGTGTTTCTGGGCTGTCTGGGCTACGAGTGCCGGCATGCCACCGGCCTGCACGTCCCCGAGAACGTGATCGTCGAAATCGTGGACCCGGTAACCGGCCGGCCGGTACCCGAGGGCGTGACGGGGGAGATCGTGGCCACCCGCTTCAACCCCGCCTACCCCATGATCCGCCTGGCCACGGGCGATCTGTCCCTTTTCAGCCGCGAACAATGCCCCTGCGGCCGGACCGGCCCCATGCTCAAAAAAGTCCTGGGGCGCGTCGACCAGGCCACCAAGGTCGGGAGCACGTTTGTCCACCCCTGGCAGGCCGACGAACTCATGGCCCGTTACCCCGAGGCATTCAAGTACCAGGTCGTGGTCACGCGGGACCGGGACGTGGACCGGATGACGTTCCACGTCGAAATCGACGAAGGCCAAAGCGACCCGGACCGGATTCAGCGCCGGATAGAACGGGACATCGAGGAGGTCCTGGGCGTCAAGGGCGAGGTCAAGGCCGTCCCACGGGGGACCATCCCGGATTTCCACAAAAAGATCGATGATCGGCGGCAGTGGGATTGAAATGCACGTGATGGAAAAAGTACGTATCGGCGGCATCATGGAGAGCGACGGCCGGGCCCTGCTCCGGATCATGTCCGTGCCCCATCACGCCGGGGCGGCCGCCACCCTGCTCGGGGCCATGGGCCAGGCTGGCATCAACATCGAGTTCCTGGTCCAAAGCAACGACCTGGACGACACGGCCAACTATTCCCTCGTCATCGCCCAGAAGGACCTGGAACATGCCCTGACGGTGCTGGAAACCATCAAACCGGACATTGAAGCCAAGGGCCTCTCCTACATCCCCGACGTAGCCGTGATCAGCATCTTCGGCCCCCACCTTCGGGAAAAACCCCGCGTGCCGGGGCTCATGTTCTCGGCCCTCTCCTCGGTCGGCGTTTCGGCCCTGGCCATCGCCACCTCCATCTCCAGCGTTTCGTGCGTCGTCGAAGGCATCTACCTGACCACTTCCGTTCAGGCCCTTTCGGAAACCTTCGACGTACCCTTCCAGGTCAAAAAGCGCCCCAAGGACTATTGAGGTCCTGGCCTCACGAGCGGCTGGAACCCGATATGCCCCTGTTCATTGAATAGTCACAGAATAGTCACACCAACCCCTCGGATCATCTTGACAATCTCCCCGGCTTGTGTTTTCTCATACTCGGCCGGGGCTCGGGCCATCCCCCGTTCAGAGGAGCGTCCGCCGCCCACTGGACGGGCCGAACGGCGCCGGGGCTCGCGGCCGGTTTCCAGTTCAGCCCGGGTTCATTTTCAACCAGGAAGACGTCCGGAGGCTGGACCAGCGGCCGTTCTTGGCCCGACACGCCAATTTTTCCCGCTTTGATCCGATCAGTCCCCCGCCCCGGCGTCGGCCAATCGCCAATTGGGAGGTGGATGGCCATGTCCCTTTTACCCTTGAACGGCTCCGCCGGGGAATTCGACCTGAACGACCTGCGCCACCTGTGGGGCGTCCTGTCGAGCGAGGATCGCGTGACCGGATTTCGCCTCCTGTCCCGCGACGATGCCGAGGACTTCTTTCTCAGTCTCGCGGCCCAGGAGCAGGCTGAAGTCATACTGGGCGTGCCAAGCGGCGAGCGCCGCCTTTGGGTGCGCCAACTGGCCCCGGACGACGCGGCCGACGTCATTCAAGCCGTCCCACGGGAGACCCGGGATATCCTCCTGGCCTTGTGCGACGAACGCACCCGGCGGGAAGTGGTCGCCCTGCTGGCCTACCAGGATGACGAGGCGGGCGGTCTGATGAGCCCGCGCTTCGCCCGGGTCAGGTCCGAAGCCACGGCCGACGAAGCGGTGCGCTATCTCCGGCAGCAGGCCAGACGCCAGCTCGAAACCATATACTACGCCTATGTCGTCGACCCGGACCAACGCCTGATGGGTGTCGTCTCCTTCCGCGAACTTTTCGCCGCGCCGGGAGACCGGCTGGTCCGCGAGTTGATGGAGAAAGATTTCATCAGTGTCCCCGAGGACATGGACCAGGAAGACGTGGCCCGCCTGATGTCCCTGCACGACCTCATGGCCATCCCGGTCGTTGATATCGAAGGTTGCATGAAGGGTATCGTCACCTTCGACGACCTGGTCGACGTGGTCGAGGAAGAGGCCACCGAGGACATGCAGAAGCTGGGCGGCATGGAAGCCCTGGATACGCCGTACCTTCAGACCGGGCTGGCCGACATGGTCCGGAAACGGGGCGCCTGGCTCTCCGTGCTGCTCGTCGGCGAAATGCTGACCACCACGGCCATGGGCTACTACCAGGAGGAAATCGCCCGGGCCGTGGTCCTGACCCTGTTCGTGCCCCTGATCATTTCCAGCGGCGGCAACTCCGGCTCACAGGCCACGACCCTGGTCATTCGGGCCATGGCCCTGGGCGAACTGCGGCTCGTGGACTGGTGGCGGGTCATCCGGCGGGAACTGGCCTCCGGCCTGTGCCTGGGCTGCATCCTGGCTGTGATCGGAGGAATCCGCATCCTGTTGGGCGATGCGTTTTTTCACGGCTACGGCGGTCATGTCCCGCTCCTGGCCCTGACCGTGGCCATCAGTCTCGTGGGCGTGGTCACCTGGGGCACGGTCATCGGCGCCACCCTGCCCTTTATCCTGCGCCGCTTCGGCTTCGACCCGGCCAGCGCCTCGGCCCCCTTCGTGGCCACCCTGGTGGACGTGTTCGGCCTGGCCATCTATTTCAC
Source organism: Pseudomonadota bacterium (assembly GCA_018830135.1). Taxonomy (GTDB): domain Bacteria; phylum Desulfobacterota; class Desulfarculia; order Adiutricales; family JAGVGV01; genus JAHJTB01. The sequence goes on from JAHJTB010000280.1 coordinate 5,548, forward strand.
CGCCGCCGAAATCATCCTCCGGGGCACCCTGCTCTGACCGGCCGGCCCCGGACCGCCGAGGTTCGGGACGCTCAATACATGGACTCGATCAGGTCCTTGTATTTCTCGTTGATCATCCGGCGCTTGAGTTTCATGGTCGCGGTCAGTTCGCCGTCTTCCGAGGTCAGTTTGATGTCCAGAAGCCGGAACTTCTTGACCTGTTCGACCCGGGCCAGCTTCTTGTTGACTTCCTCGACCTCCTTGCCGATCAGCTTGACCGCCTCCGGGGCCTGGGTCAGGCTCTTGTATGTCGTAAAGGGGATACGCTCGTCCTGGGCGTACTTCATGATGGTTTCCTCGTCGAGCATGATCAGCGCGGTCAGGTATTTGCGACGGTCGCCGATGATGATCGCATCGCTGATGTAGGGGCTGAACTTGAGTTCGTTCTCGATATGCTGAGGCGTGATGTTCTTGCCCCCCGAAGTGATGATGATGTCCTTTTTGCGGTCGGTGATCTTCAGGTTGCCCTGCCCGTCGAATTCGCCCACATCCCCGGAATGCAGCCAGCCGTCCACGATCGTTTCGCTCGTAAGGTCCGGATTCTTGAAATAGCCCTGGAATACGTTGGGCCCCCTGACCAGAATCTCGCCGTCCTCCGCGATCCGGACATCGATCCCGGGCATGGGCTTGCCCACGGTGCCGATGACGATGTCGTCGCCCATGTGCGTGCTGGTCGGCCCGCAGCCTTCGGTCTGACCGTAAACCTCCCGAAGCGGAAGCCCCATGCCGTGGAAGAATTTCAGGATTTCCGGGGAAACCGGAGCGGCGCCGGAAATCAGCAGCCGGCTGCGATCCATGCCCAGGCTGCGCCTTACGTTTTTGAAGACCAGTTTGTCGGCCAGAAAATGCCGGATTCGGAGCCAGGTCGGGACCGGTTTGTGGCCCAGCTGATATTCCGCCACCTGGCGGCCGAGGCGCTCGGCCCACCGGAAGGCCGCCCGGGCGATCCAGATGGCGTCCTTCATGGTGATGTACACGCCGGTATAAAACTTTTCCCAAAATCGGGGCACGGCAAAGTATATGGTCGGCTGGACCTCCCGGAGGTCTTCGGGCACGGTGTCGATGTTTTCGGCAAAGCTGACCACACAGCCGCTGGTCATGGGACCGAGGACCGAATTGGTACGCTCGGCGATATGGGCCAGGGGCAGAAAGGAAAGAATCTCGTCTTTCTCACTGGTTCCCCAGACCTCCACGAGCATGTCCGAGGTCCAGAGGATATTGCGATGGGACAGCATGGCCGCCTTGGGCATGCCGGTCGTCCCCGAGGTGTAGATGAAGATGGCCACGTCGTCCGGTTCCACGGATTGGACCATCTCCTCGTACCGCTCCGGGTTCTCCCGATCGGTATTCCGGCCCCGTTCCATGAACTCGTCCCAACTCATGACCCGGTCGTTCTTGAAGTGCCGGAGTCCCTCCATGTCGAAGACCACGACCCAATCGAGGGCCGGACACTCGCCCCAGACCTCGAGGACCTTGTCGAGCTGCTCTTCGTCCTCGACCATGGCCACCCGGGACTCGGAATGGTACAGAATGTATTGGACCTCGAACGGCGCGTTCGTGGTGTAGATTCCGACCGTGATCCCGCCCGCGGACTGGCAGCCGATATCGGCGGCCAGCCATTTCGGGTTGTTTTCGCTCAGAACGGAGATGCATCCGCCCTTTTCCAGTCCCAGGGAAACCAGGCTCATGCAGGTCCAGCGAACGTCCCGGGCGTATTCGTTCCAGGTGATCTCCCGCCAGATGCCAAACTCCTTTTCGCGCAACGCCACCCGGTCCCCGAATTTTCTCGCCGTTTCAAGAAACTTGGCCGGAACGGTGCCTGCTCCCATCTTATGTCCTCCTGAAAATCTTCCGGGTCGGTCTTTCCCCCGGACGTGATCGCGGCCCTCCCTGGACCCGACTCGCCGCCCGTCATGCTTTCGTTGGAAGCAGACCCGGCCCTCGGCCCGGTCCCGGGTTTCAGGCCGGGGCCGCTTCCCCGCTTCAAGCGATCTTTTTTCGAAACGCCGTCTCTAAAAATCCGCCTTCACCCACGCGCTGATAGGGAAGTACTTGTGATTCCCGCCGGGCAGCTTGACCGCCGACTGAATCTGGATGAACTGGTTGCCGGCCCGCTTGTTCGGCCCCCAGGTCAGCGGGCCGAAAATCCCGGTTTCAAAACCATTGAAGGATTCGAGGGCCTTGATCAGGCCTTCCCGCGTCGGCTCCTTTCCCGTCCTCTTGAGCGCCTCGACCATGATTTTGGCCGCGCCCCAGGAATAATAGTCGTAAAAGGACCAGGGCCGGTCGTTGTATTTGGGCCAGACGGCCATCATTTCAGCCGCCGCCGGATTGTCCTTGAAAGGATAGGCCAGGATGCCGGCGGCAAAGAAACCGTTGCCGTAGAAGGCCGAGTCCCCGGCCAGTTTCAGGATCATCGGGTCGGCCGAACCGCTGGCCGTAAACCAGACGGGCTTGTAAGCCACCTTTTCGGCCTCCTTGAGCAGCGCCGCCGGCTCGCGGACCAGGAGCCAGGTCATGACCAGGTCGGCCCCGGCGCTCTTGAGCTTGGCCACGTGGGACGAAAAATCCACGGTGCCCCGCTTAAACGGGGCTTCGGCCACCAGTTCCAACCCGTAATGCTTGCAGGCCTCGACCACGCCCTTGTAATAGTCCTGCCCGGGCTCGTCGTCCTGATAGACCACCCCGACCTTGGGTTTTTCCATGTTCAGGTCCTTGAGCGCGAAATTGATCTGGATCTTGGCCTGGTCCAGGTAGGACGGATCGGCCAGGAACAGGTACTTCTTGGGCGGGGTCCCGATCCGGCTGTTCTGGGTTCCAGTATGAACCAGGGGCACGCCGGTTCGTTCCAGGATCGGGTACATGGCCAGGGCCTGGGCCGATCCCAAAACAAAGGAGATACAGAAGACCTGGTCACTCTCGATCAGCTTTTTGGCCGCGGCCACCGACTTGGGCGGCGAATAGCCGTCGTCTTCGACGATCAGATTGATCTTCCGGCCATGAACGCCGCCCTGATCGTTGATGTACTTGTAGTAGGTCGATTGACCGCCGGCAATGCCCTTGCCCATGAAGGCGATGGGACCGGACAGGTCCATGATCGCCCCGAGCTTGATTTCCTTGTCCGTCACGCCGGGCTCCGCCCAGGACCCGGACGACAGGCCGACCACCAGCATCAGGACGGCCAGGCCGATCCAAAATGATCTCCGCACGCTCATTTTTTTCTCCTCCTTTTTCGTAAACAGACTTTCGGGTTCAGGCGCCAAACGGGCGTCGCTCACACACCAGGGGGCCGATAACCCCCGGGACACGCTTCTGCCTGCAATCACCCCCTTCCCCTCCGCTGGTATCATCTCCACAGTTTCTTGCGCTTCCACCGTTTCTTGCCCCGGATGGACTCCTGTTGCACGCCCAGGTAGAACTCCTGGACGTCCTGGTTCTCCATGAGCTCCCGGGTCGTGTTGTCCAGGACCACTCGGCCGACCTCGAGGATGTAACCGTAACTGGCCGTCTGGAGGGCCAGGCGGGCGTTCTGTTCCACTAGCAGAATCGTGGTCCCCTCTTCCGTGTTGATCCGCCGGATGATCTTGAATATCTCCTTGACCAGCATGGGACTCAGCCCCAGGGAGGGCTCGTCCATGGTCAACAGCCTGGGCCGGCTCAACAGGGCCCGGCCGATGGCCAGCATCTGCTGCTCCCCGCCGGAAAGCCAGCCGGCCCGCTGGCGGTACCGCTCCCTCAAGGGCCCGAAGTAACCGAGCACCCGCTCCAGGTCCGCCGGGACGTTATGGCGGTCCTTGCGCAGATAGGCCCCCATGCGCAGGTTTTCGGCCACGGTCAGTTCGTCGAAGACCTCCCGGCCCTCGGGCACGTGGCAGATGCCCCGCTTGACGGCCTGCTGAGGCCCCAGGCCGGCGATGTTTTCCTCCTTGTAGCGGATTTCCCCCTTTTCCGGCTCGATGAAACCCGAGATCGTCTTTAAAATTGTGGACTTGCCCGCCCCGTTGGCCCCCAGAATGGTCGCCACGCTTCCCTCCTCGACCGAGAGGGACACCCCTTTGATGGCCAGGACCGGGCCGTAATAACACTCGATGTTCTTAAGCTGAAGCAGCGGCATCCTCTTCCTCTTCTCCCAGGTAGGCCTTGATGACCTCCGGATGTTGCTGGACCTCTTCGGGCGTCCCCCGGGCGATCACCTCGCCGAAGTCAAAAGCGGTCACCCGGTCGCAGACCTCGCTGACCACCCGCATGTCGTGCTCGACCAGCAGGACCGTGATACCCAGTTCCTCCTGGATGTCCTCGATCCGGAAACACAGGTCCTGGGTCTCCTCCGGGTTCAGCCCCGAGGACGGTTCGTCCAGGAGCATGAGTTCCGGGTCCAGGGTCAGGGCCCGGGCCAGTTCGACGCACTTCTGGATGCCGAAGGGCAGACCGGCGACCATACGGTTCCGGTAGGGCTGGAGATCGAGGAAGTCTATGGCCTCCTCGACCTTGCGCCGCGACTCGACCTCCTGCCGCCTGGCCTTGGGCAGAAACAGGGCTTCCGAGAAAAAGGTCGTCCGCTTGTGCATGTACCGGCCGAGCATGATGTTGTCCAGCACGGTGGCGTTGCGGAACAGTTCCAGGTTTTGAAAGGTCCGGGCAATGCCAAGCTGGGGAATCTTGTGCGAGGCCTTGCGGGTAATGTCCCGGCCCTTGAAGCGGACGGCGCCCTGTTCCGGCCGGTAGAGCCCCGAGATGCAGTTGAACAGCGTGGTCTTGCCCGCCCCGTTGGGACCGATCAGGGCGTGAACCTCGCCTTGCTCCACGTTCATGCTCACGTCCTTCAAGGCGCGAACCCCCCCGAACCGTTTGCTCAAGTCCGAAATTTCCAGTAAGGCCATCTCAGCGGGTCCTTTCGGTTTTTTGGAATTTCTTCTCCCGGCGGAAGGTGTCCTTGCGGTACAGGGGAAAGACCTCGAACAGATACTTCAGCTTGAGGTAGCGCCCGTAAAGGCCCATGGGTTCGAACAGGATGAAGACCATGATGATCAGCCCGTAAACCGCGCCCTGAAACCCCACCTGTTGCTGCATGAAGGTCGGCAGGGCGTCCTTGCCCACCCGGATGAACTCGCTGAGCAACGTGATGAAAATGGCCCCGAAAATGGACCCGTGGATCGAAGCCGCGCCGCCGACGATGATCATGACGATGAAGTTGATCGATTCCATGATGGTGAAATTGTCCGGACCGATGAAGTTGATCAGCGGGGCGAACAGGGCGCCGGCGATTCCGGTGTAGAAAGCGCTCAGGGCAAAGGCCTGGGTCTTGACCTTGGCCAGGGGAATTCCCATGGTCTGCGCCGCCACCTCGCTGTCCCGAACCGCGACCAGGGCCCGCCCCGGCGGGGTCCGGATGATGTTCTTGGTCAGGAGCACGAACAGCACGACCATGATCAGGACGAGGTAGTAGTAGGATGCGTCCGTATTGAGCGACCAGCCGCCGATCGAGGGCCGGTTGATGATCAGCCCGTTGGCCCCCCCGGTCACCGACGGCCACTCGATGATGACGTGCTCGATGATAAAGGCGAAACTCATGGTCGCAATGGCCAGGTAGATGCCGGTCAGACGAAGGGCCGGCAGCCCTACGATCAGTCCGATCAAGGCCGAGTTCACTCCGGCCAAGGGCAGGGCCAGCCAGTACGACAGGCCCAGAATGCTGGTCATGTAACCCACGGTGTAGGCCCCGATGGCGAAGAACGCGGCGTGGCCCAGGGATATCTGCCCGGTGTACCCGGTCAGGATGTTCAACCCCAAAGCGGCGATGCAGTAAACCCCGGCCAGGGTCAGGTTGTAGGTCCAGTAGTTTCCGGCCCAGACGGGAAACAGAACCAGAAACAGCAGGATCGCCCCGTACCAGACCATGTCGCTCTTGTATTCGAAGAGCTCGAGGTCCTCCATGTAGGACTTCTTGAGTTTGAACTTCATCTCAGACCTTCTTTCTTTCCTGGATGCCGAAAATCCCCTCCGGCCGGACGATCAGAACGGCGATCAGCACCAGATAGGCAAAGACGTCCTTGACCCAAAGCGGGAGAAAACCGCCGGCCAGATTCTCGGAAATTCCGATGATCAGCCCGCCGACAATGGCGCCGGGTATGCTGCCGAACCCGCCCAGGACCGCGGCCGGAAAGGCCTTGAGTCCGATAAAGCCCATGTCCTTGTGCAGGAACAGGATCGGGGCCAGGAGGATGCCGGCCACGGCGGCGACCATCGCGCTCAGGGCCCAGACCAGACTGAAAATGCGTTCGACGTTGATACCCATCAAGTAGGCCGCGAACTGGTTCTGGGACGTGGCCTGCATGGCGATGCCCACGTCGGTGAAGCGGAAGAAAAGAAACAGCAGAAGCACCAGCAGGGCCGTGGAAAAGACGACCACGATGTCGCCCTGGGCGATGGCCACCGTACCGAGGTGAATCACGCCGCCCTGAAGGGGCGAAGGAAAGGTGTACGTGTCCGTGGACCAGATCATGCCGGCGATGCTTCGGAAAAAAACCGCCAGCCCCATGGTGAACATGACCATGGAAAAAGTCGGTTCCCCGACCAGAAAACGCATCACGGTCCGGTCCAGCAGCACCCCGAAAGCGGCCATGATGACGAGGGTCAGGATCACGGTCAGCCAGAAAGGCAGATGAGCGTAATGGATCAGACTGAAGGCCACAAAGGCGCCGAGCATCATGAACTCGCCCTGGGCGAAATTGATGACGTCCGTGGCCTTGAAAATAAGGACGAATCCCAGGGCGATGAGCGCGTAAACGCAGCCCAGGGCCATCCCGCTGGAAAAGAGCTGCCAGAACATTCGAAAACCTCCCTCGACGTCACTCGCGAAGTTGCTTGACCGACGTGAATTCCGGGCGATTCGGGTCGGCCTCCAGTTGTACTGACTGACATGTCAGTCAGTTTGATGGCCTGAAAAAAAGCCCGCCCCGACCTGCTTCAGGGCTACACGACCGCCGCTCACCATTCCATGCCGGCGTTCTTGCTTGTGGCGAATTCCATCGCCCTCCAGGCTAATTTGACTGACTCGCCAGTCAGTTTAGAGACCCCAAAACAGACACCCGAACCCTTACCTGTCTCAGACCAGAACGGCCGCCGCTTGCCAGACCTTGTCCGGGGCTTGGCCTTCGAACGGATATCCGACCGCCCGACAGCCGGCGGTCGCGGTTGTCAATTCAGAACCAGGGCGTCCGCGACCAGCTTCTCGGCCAGACTCAGTCTTCGAACCAGGTCGGCCTCCAGTTCCTGCTGGTCGGACCGGAGGCCGGTTTTGTGCGACTTGATATCGGACAACTGGACGATTCCGATGAAAATCGCGTAAATGACGTCCTGAAGGTCCTGCACGTCATAGTCCCGGATCAGCCCCTGTTCCACGGCCAGGCGATAGACCCGCCGGCCGATCCGGGCGTTGCGCTTGCCCTTGTCATGCAGGTCCAGACTCAGACCCTGGTCCAGATTCCAGACGGAGCCGGTCTGCATGAAAAACTGGATCAGGCGAAAGGAATCCGGCGAAGCCCGATAGGCGTGGTAGTAGGCGTCCATGAAAAAATCATGGATCATCTGGGCCCCGCTGGCGTATTGTCTGGCCACCAATTTATTTTCAATGATTTCGATTTGTTTGATCAGTTCGTCGATCAGGGGATGCCACAGCGAATAGCAGAGGTGGTCCTTGTTCTTGAAATATCGGTAGATGGTCGGCTTGGTGATTCCGGCTTCCATGGCGATATCGTCCATGGTCCAGTTGATGTAGTCTCCGGACAGCAGGACCTTTTGGGCCGCATTCATGATGTCCCGGACGCGGCGGTCCTTGTCCCGTTTCCTGCGTTTCTCGATGGCGATCTTGTGGAGCTGACTCTTGTTCATGCGCTCACTCGACCGGACAGCTTCGAGCCGGCCAGAGAAAACCGGGTCGAAAACCCCGCGCGGAAATCTGCCCGGGAACCGGAATGACCGATTTCCCGGTGTATTCACGCCGAAACGATCACCTGCTCCCCAGGGAGCGCCCAGCCTGGTTTCCCGAAAGGCATCAATTTATACTAAATGTAACTATATTTTACGGCAAGTTAAATCCCAGGTCAAGACAAATTGCCTCTCCAGAGTGACAATTCAGGAAATCGGGGCATATCATTTTTCAGCCGCCCGCGGGGCCTTTGGCCGAAGGACGACTCCGGCGCCGGGTCCCTTACTATATATGGAAAAGGCGCCGGCCGGAGTCCCGAGGCCAAAGGCCGTGACAGGGCGGTCCCACGCTGCCACCAATCACTGAAGAGTTACTCTCCAGAGACAAGAGACATCCACCCGGAAACGAGAATCAGCCGCCCATTTGACCGTTTTCGCTTTGAAAACGGTCAAATGGGCGGCTGTCCCTGTTTTCCGTGAAGTCAGATTCCCGAAAAGGGGAAGGCAGCTCAGGTCCGGAGGTTGACCTTGCTGACCAGGCCCCTGAAATCGCGCATCCCGCCGCCCTCGCTGACGACCTGGAGCAGGTCCTCGGCCCGGTCGATGACGATCCCGGACAACAGGGTCACCGGGGTCCCGGCAAAGGCGCGGGGGCAAAGCGGGGTCGATGCCCCCAGCAGGACCACCTGGCGGCAGTCCCGAGCGGCCTGCAGCAGATCGTCGAGGGTCCGGTTGATCAGGGCCGTGGCCGTGATAAGGGCCACCTGGCAGCCCGGCAGCATATCGGGGGCCGACTCGGCCGGGTACAGCGGTCCGTCGGCCGAGCGTTCCGCTTTTTCGAAGATCAGCAGTTCTCCGACCCGCTGGCGCAGGGGCGCAACCAGGGGGCCGAAATAGCCGATCATGCCCACCCGGACCTCGGGCCCGAGGTCCAGGGCCTCGATGACGTCCCCTTTGAAAAAATCCGGGCCCATGCGGTTGGCCAGGGCATTGGCCGTGGCCAGTCCCACGGCCGCTTCGAGCGGCTGGTCGGAGCCCAGACCGGCCAGCAGATCGGCGGCCGATCGTCCGGCCAGGGGCCGCAGGCCTCGAAAGACGCAGCAGCCGTCTCCGAGCTGGTCCCGGAAAGTGAAGGCCGCGCCGGCGGCGCCGTCATCGAGTCGCACGGCCACATAACCCAGTCCCAGCCTTACGTCGGCGATCCGGTGCTCGGAGGCCCGGTCCTTCAACTCCGCGATCAGTCGTTTCGCGATGGACATATGATGCTCCCTGCCTCCAAATTATCAGCCCGGTCGACTCCCACGTCCGGCCCGGCTCCAACCCCGGCCTTCCGGAGCACCTCGACGGCCTGCTCCTTCCGGGGTCCGGCATTCCAATATCCGGCCGTGGCCTCGGCCAAGGCCAGCGGCGTCCGGCCTTCATGCTCCCGGATTCCGGTATCCGCGCCATGTTCCAGCAGCAGCGTCGCCGCTTCGGGGTACCCGCCCAGGGCCGCCAGGTGCAGCGGGGTCCGGCCGTACCGGTCGGTCAGGTCCGGGTCGGCTCCCGCGTCCAGCAGCATCCGGACCGCAGCGATCCGGTCGCTGTTCGCGGCCAGGTGCAGAGGCGTCCGGCCCTGGTCGTCCCGCTCGTTCGCGTCCCGGCCGCCGGCCAGCAGCCGCTCCAGCCTTTGTTCCCGTCCTTCCTCGGCGGCGCGGTGCAGGGCCAGGCCGGTTTTCGACTCCCGGACCCAGGCGGCCGCCAGCGACAGCCAGGGCAACGCGCAGACCGACAGGCCGAAAACCGGCCGAAAGGGTTTCGGCACGACCGCGTGGACCACCAGGGCGATCGGCCCGATCCAGGCCGGATACCAGTCGTAGTGGCCGCTTTGGCCCAGACGAACCGAGGGCGGGAAACCCAGGGCGACACCGACGAGCAGCCCGGCCCAGGGATGGCCCGTCAACCCGCCCACGCCGTGCCCGACCAGGGCGTAAAAAACGAGCCAGGCTGCGGTAAAACCCAGCTCCAGACCCACGAATCCCGGCGGCCCCCAAGGCCCGACCCCGTCCTTCACACCGGGCCGAATCGGCTTCGGAGCCCTTGCTCCCATGCCTCTTCAGGCGACCCGCCCCGGAGGCTTGCGCGGCAGCCGAACCCGAAAAACCGTCCCCCGGCCGGGCGAGGACTCCACTCTGACGCTCCCGCCATGCTGCTTGATGACCTTGTGGGTGATGAACAGGCCCAGGCCCGTGCCCCGCTTGCCTTTGGACGAAAAAAACAGGGTGAATATCTTTTTGATCTGGTCCGGTTCCATGCCCGGCCCGTCGTCGGCGATTTCGAACAGCACGTCGTCCCCCTCCGAACGGACGCGGTAGTCCACCCGATGTGATATCTGGTCCGGGTCTTCGATGCAGGCCTCCAGGGCGTTTTCCAAAATATTGAGCAGGGCCGTCCTGGCCAGCTCCCGATCGATGTCGAACTCCCCCAGGGACTCGTGGTATTGGGTCCGGCAGGCGATGTTCGCCCCTCTCATCCGCGTCTCGATCGTCCCGATCACCTCGTGGGCGAACTGGGCCACGTCCGCGGTCTCGATCTCGAGGTCCCGATCCTTGGA
>JAHJTB010000281.1 GCA_018830135.1 Pseudomonadota bacterium
ACCAGTTCTTCCTCCAGGTCCGCCTTGATCTTCCGGATCTTGAAGACCGAATCGACGGTCAGATAAATGAAAAACAACACGGCCACTGCTTTGATGAAAAACGCCACTCCACGGCCTCCTGTCATGTAAATCGGCCCGAGCGGGACGCTCGGGCCGCTCCGACGACCCTGGTGAGCAATATACTACCAGGCGGCCTCTCCCGGCAAGCGGGTTCCGGCCTGCAATCCGGTCCCGACCCTTTTGATTTTTTTACTTATATGACTAAAATCCGCCCGGGGCTTCAAATATTTATGCAAAGCCATCTATTTGTATTAACACCACTTTTATTTTTTCTTTTCTCTCCGCTCGAAAAAAATGGCCTTGCCCCCTTGAAATCCGGGTATTCGGGTATACGTTAACAAACGAATGATTCATCATTCCCTTGCCATAAATCCCTTCCGGGGACCTGGTCAGGCCAAACCCGCAGGCATTACTGACCAGGCCCCCTTCCCTTCCCTTAACTTCGGATATGGCAGTCGTCTTCTACCGCGGCGCCGAACTGCTTGCTGCAACGCTCTGTCCCGCTTTTTGACCTCGACGTCTCATGTGATACGCCCGCGGCCCAAAGCCGGTCCAACTTCGCGTTTCGCTATCCATTTCGACGCCTCGCAACGAACCCGACTGCCATATCCGGGTTAAACCCGGATATGGCAGTCGGGGATCATTTGCGGATTGACCATTTGAGCGATTTACCGTAAAATGAAATGGATTCGGCTAATTGACCACTTCCGGTTCACAGGTTCCCGATCCGGGGAGGAGTTTGAGGCATGGTTCGAAAAATTACGCTTTGGGTGATGTTGCTGGCCATTGTCGGAGGTATTGTATATGGCTGGATGAACTATGTCGTCGTGGGGCTGTGGGACCGTGACAGCAACAAGGTGACCCATATGTATGTGGTGCCCAAACCCGAATGGGGAACCGATGTTTACTACGAGCACATCGACCGAAAGCGGTTCGACCTCGAGTTGGCTGCTCTCGAAAAGAAGAACCAGCCCGTCCCCTGGCACATGGACTATGATTACGTGGTCAACCAGGCCGTCTACGATCTGGTCCTTGACGTCCGCATGAAAAGTTCCGTAGACTAGGTGTTTCGGCGGGAACCGCCCGCCGGGGCTCCCCGGGCCCGATCTTGCACCCCGTCCGGTCCGGGCATTATTTCTTCTTGAAATCCGAATGGTTCTCGGTATAGACTCAGGCATGCGTCAAGTGGTTTCCATGTGGGGCAACACGCGGATGATCGTGCTGACCGCGATCAGCGCGGCGGCGTATGTGGCCGTGCTGCTGCCCTTCAAAGGCCTGGTCATCATTCCGGGTCTGACCGAAGTCCGGCCGGGCGGGGCCATACCGATCGTCATGGGTTTTTTCTTCGGCCCGGCCGCGGCCTGGGGCTCGGCGTTCGGCAACCTGATTGCCGACGCCCTGGGCGGCATGTTGACCCCGGTCAGCGCGTTCGGGTTCCTGGCCAACTTTATTTACGCCTATATTCCCTATGCCTTCTGGCGGGCCCTGATGGGCCGGAGCAACCCGGTCCGGTCCGGAGTCAAAGGCTGGCTGGTCTACGGCGTGGTCATCGTCACAGCCTGTCTGAGCATCGGTTCGGTGATCGGCTGGGGCGGCGACCTGCTTAAAATGGCGCCTTTCGCCGCCCTGGGCCTGATCATCACGGTCAACGATTTCATCGCCACGGCCACGATCGGCACTATTCTGATCGGTCTGCTATACGAACGGGTCAGGGGCATGGGACTTATGGTCGACCAGGTGCTGGACGAAGAAAGCGTCCCGTCATCAGGCCGAATTCGGCTGGGAGTGGTCTTTTGCGTTGCCGGCGCGGCGGTCGCCTTTTTCTCCGGCCTGCTCATCAGCGGCGAGATGCTGGGCGCGGGTTATGGCGCCGCCGGGTTTGTCCCCGAGGCCACCCGGGGCACGATGGCCGTCGGCGCGGGCATGGTCCCCGGGCTTCTGCTGCTGCTTGTGGGATTGATCCTGCTTTAGCCTCGATGGCACCTGTTCTATCCTGCCGCAAAGTCGGTTTCACCTATCGCAACCAGTCCATGGCCGCGCTGACCGATGTGGACCTCGACGTATCGCCGGGAGAACTGGTCAGTCTGGCCGGGCCGCACGGCGCGGGCAAGTCCACCCTGGTCCGTTGCGCTTCGGGCATCGTACCCCAAATGCTCAAAGGCCGCTTTTCCGGCCAGGTCCTGGTCAAGGGACGCCCGGTTTCCGAGACGCGCGTGGCCGAACTGGCCGGCGTGGTCGGGACGGTTTTCCAGGACTTCGAAAACCAGCTCTTTTCGACCAACGTCCGCCTGGAAATGGCCTTTGGCATGGAAAACATCGGTCTGGACCGGCCGACCATGATCGAGCGCATCGACCAGGTCGCGGCCCGGGTGGGCCTGGGCCATCTCATGAACCGCGAACCCCACAGCCTGTCCGGGGGACAGAAGCAGCGGCTGGCCCTGGCCACGGTTCTGTGCGTCCGGCCGGAGCTGCTTCTGGCCGACGAACCGACCACGGACCTGGACCCGATCGGCAAAGGCCGGATATTCGAAATCCTGGCCCATCTCAAGGCCGAGGGACACGGCCTGCTCCTGGTCGAACACGACTCCGAGCACCTGATCGAAAGCGATCGGGTCGTCCTGCTGCATGCCGGCCAAGTGACGGAGGACGGCCCGCCCGCCGGCGTGCTGGCCGATCCGGCAACCTGCTATCGCCACGGCATCTTTCCGCCTCAGCTGTTCGAACTGTTTGCCCGGCTGAACCTCCCGGAACGTCCCTGCTCGATTGACGCGGCCCAAACCGCCCTGGTTCATCACGGCTTCCGGCCTGTGGCGGAAAGCGGGCCGGCCGACCCGCCGCTCCCCGAGGCTCCCCTGATCCGTCTGGAAAACGTGGTTTATTCCTATTCCGGCGGCCCGCCGGTGCTCGACGCCCTGTCCCTGGACATCCGTGAAGGAGACTTCCTGGCCCTGCTGGGGGCCAACGGTTCCGGCAAGACCACCTTGGTCAAGCACCTTAACGGCCTG
>JAHJTB010000282.1 GCA_018830135.1 Pseudomonadota bacterium
GCCGGGCGCGGCGGCCAAACCGATCTGGCCGGTCATGTTCATCGTCGTGGCCTGCGGGGCCATCAGCGGGTTCCACGCCGTGGTCTCGACCGGTACGACGGCCCGTCAACTGGGCAAGGAAAGCGACGGCAAGGCGATCGGATTCGGCGGCATGGTCATGGAAGGGGCCTTGTCCCTGCTGGTGGTCATGGTCGTGGTGGGCGGCTTGTCCTGGGGGTATGCCCCGTCGGGCATTGGAGCGGAAAAGGCCGGCATGTTCTTCGGCAACGCCCTGTCCGAGAACTGGATCGTGGCCTTTGGGCGAGGCTTCGGCGCGATAGTCGGGGCCATGGACCTGCCTTGGCTGACCGCCCCCATAGCCGCTCTCCTCGGATCAGTCATGGTCAAGTCCTTTATCATGACCACTCTGGACTCCGGGACCCGTCTGGCGCGTTTTCTCGTCACCGAATCCCTGGGACATCGTATCCCGTTGCTCAAGAACAGTATCATTGCCACCCTGGCGGCCCTGGTTCCCGCCTTTTTTCTGGCGGTAACCAACTCGTACAAAACCATCTGGCAGATGTTCGGCAAGTCAAACCAGCTCATCGCCGCCGTGGCCCTGGTCACCCTGACGGTCTATATGGCCCGCCAAGGTAAAAAGACCATCTACACCCTGGTTCCGGCGGTGTTTATGATCATCACGGCCCTGGCCGCCCTGTTGTGGGACATGTCCAATCTGAAAAACGGCTTTTTCACATCGGCCCATCCCAACCTGACTTTGGGCCTGATCTCTCTGGCCCTGGTCGTTCTGACCCTGGTGGTCGTAATCAAGGCCGTCCAGGTGATATGGGGCCGGAAGCAAGCCGTGGTCGAGGCGCCCGGGCCTGGCCCGGAAAGTGCCGGCCTGCCCACCTCCAGTCAATGACCGCGAGCCGGATCGGCGGGCCCAGAAAAACCGACCCGGCTTTCGTTCTTTTTTTGTGCCTTTCCGGAGGACGAAATCTTTTCGCGGGTTGCGGCATACCGATGCAACCATCCCCACGATCCGTCCGGTTGGGGGCGACTTAAAAGGCATTCGAATCGGGATAGCCCCTGCACTTTTTAAGGGCCGACCAGGCCCTTCCTCGGCATACCGGGCACTGGATGATGCCGGCCAAGTCATGGAAATGGTCGTGACCACCGCGATGGGTATGGAGTATCCAGTCAAGGTTGTTTCAATATATTTTATAGTTTTTAACAAATTTTAGTGGGGATAAAACCAGGCGCCTGGAGGTGATTGCCTAACGACTCCCCATTAATTAATCAAATAACGACACATAGTTTCGTTTTTTAACCGCAAAATCATGTGTCGCAATCTTCCCGTTGGCGGCCGCCAGGCCGGACCTGGGAAGCGGGAATTAATAAAAGCCATTCCAGTCGGCTGGTGATAAATTTTTGTGGCATTTGCAATATTTTCTAACTTGACATCAACTAGTTTCTCGGCTATTCTTCGATCCATTCTAGGATTAATATCAAATGGGAAACCTTTTGAACAACAAAGACAGTTTCCAGGAGCGGCAATCATAACATGCAATAGGAATTCGGGGAACGGGTCGATCCAGAGGAACCGGATTCAATCTGAAGAGAAGGAGTGACTATGCCCAGGAAGAAACAGGTCGATGCCGACAAGCTTATCGCGGCCGTCAAGGCCGGTAAACCTTCCAAGGAAATCATGGAAGAGTTCGGGATCAAGACCACGGCCCATTTGAAAGCCCTTTACTACGATGCCCTGGTGGAAAAGGGGCTGGCCCCGGCCATTGCGGATCGCGGCTCCCAGGCGGCCGCTGAAAAGAAGACCAAACAGATTCAGGTCAACAAACGAGGCAGCCTGATCGTCCCGGCCCCGATGGTCGAAGAGTTCGGTTTCAAGGAGGGGGAACTCTTCACAGTCCGTAAGACCAAGGCGGGAGTGAGCCTGAAAAGGGCTTAGACGGATGGAATCAAGGAGGCTGGCCGTGCATGGCCAGCCCCTTTTCTTTTTTCGGATCACAGGAATCAGCCATGTACAAAGTCAGCGTCATGTACCCGAATGAGCCTGGAGCCCGGTTCGACCTGGACTACTATCTGACCCGGCATATGGACCTTGTCCGAGAACACCTGAAGCCCTTCGGTCTGATCAAGACCGATGTCGATCAGGGGATATCGGGAGGCGGGGCCGACCCCGCGCCGTTTGTCTGCATCGGGAACCTGTATTTTGAAACACCGGACGGATACGACCGGGGCATCGCCGAGGCCGGTCCGATCCTGCGGGGCGACATCCCGAATTTCACCACGATCAAGCCGATTCGCCAGATCAGCCAAGTCCTGGAGTAGGCCCGGCATAGCCCTGCCCCATATCGCTGACGCATGATTATCCTTTCCCGGTTCATCATCGGGATATCGAAGTCGTTTCCCGGGATGGGCAAGGGCGGGCCGAGGCTGTTCCATGTCCATTGTAATCCGGCCCTCGTTTCCCAAACAACGCCGGCCATCAATGAGTTGACAGCCGGCTCCGCTTGTACGATAATCAGGCCAACTGAATTCAAAAAGAATATTTTGGAGGGAAAAATGGCTGAAGCAGAAAAACCGCAAGAAGCCGTGGATCTGAAGGCAATTCAGAAGAAACTCAGCGCCGGTGCGTCCTATCGCAGAATGCTGGCGGCCAAGGAAGCCGGACTCCCGATATGCGTGGCCAGCGCCGGGGTGCCGAGTGAATTGCTTTTTGCCATGGACGTGTTTCCCATCTACCCCGAGAGCCTGGCCGCGATTTCGTCGGGTGTGGGCAAGGCGGACGAGTTCTTCGACGAGGCCAAGGCCCGGGACTTTTCCAGCGCCATCTGTTCGTACACCCGGTGCGGCCTGGGCATTGCCTGGTCGAACAAATGCGCCTTCGGCCCGCTGCCGGAGCCGGACCTGTTCATGACCGACGTGAGCCTCTGCTGTCTGCACGTAACGTGGTGGGCCTATCTGGGCGACCATTTCAAGAAGCCGACCTTTTTCGCGGACATGCCGGCCACGGACAACCCGGACGCCCCGGAGTACATCGCCTATTACGAAAAGCAGCTCCGGGACATGATCACCTTCATCGAAGACAACACCAAGATTAAATTCGACCTGAACCGTCTCAAGCAGACGGTGAGCTACTCGGACCTGGCCGGGCACTACTGGCGGCAGCTTCTGAACCTGCGCATGCACAAGCCGTCCCCCTCGAGCTTCCGGGTTCTGGCCGGCCAGATTCTCCCGCTGGTCACGGCCCTGGGTGACAAGGATACGGCCGAGTACTACGAAGCCTTCTACAATTTCTACAAAGGCCAGGTGGCCCAGGGTGTCACGCCGGCCAAGCCGGAAGAAAAGTTCCGGCTGATCTGGAACGGCATTCCCATCTGGCACCACCTGGATATCATCAACTACTTCGAGAACAAGGGGGCCAACTTCGTCTGGGAGCCCTATACCAATCTGAGTTGGGGCAACAAGACGCCGTCCGGTCGCCTGGACCCGGAGGACCCGTTCCATTCCCTGGCGATCAAGTACACCAACGTCCTGAACAACCGGCCCATCAAGGATCGGTTCCAGTACTTCGACCAGGCGGTCAAGGACTACGACATCGACGGTCTGGTCATGTTCTCCAACCGCAGCTGCCGCCCCATGTCCATCGGCCAGGACGAGGTTGTGGAAATGGTCCGGGAAAAGCATGGTCTGCCGGTCCTGATTTTCGAAGGCGACCAGGCCGACGCGGAAGGGTTCAGCTGGCAGGATTCAAAGGTCAAGATCGACGGCTTTATCGAAATTCTGGAATCGAAAAAAAAGTAGCGCGGTCGCGGCGATTCCATCAACGAGCCTCAGGAGGTGTGAAGTGATTTCCGAATTCAAGGAGCGGTTTGACAAACGCCACGACATATGCCGCGAGATCAAGCAGGGCGGCAAGAAAATCATGGCCTGTTTCTACGGACTCGTACCCAAGGAACTGGTCCAGGCCGCGGGCATGCTGCCCATTCAACTGATCGAGAATCGGGACCCCAAGTTCGATGAAGGGTCCAAGCTTTTGCCCTATCTGTGCGGCATGAGCAAGAACCTGACCGGCCAGCTCTACTCAAAAATCTACGACTATCTCGACGGGGCCATGGTGGCCACGGTCTGCGACACCAACCGGCACGTCTTCGACATCTGGCAGTATAACAACATCCTGCCCAACCTGTTCCTGGTGCGCACGCCTTCGACGAACGCCGCGGTTGCGGTGGACTACTACAAAGAAGAACTCAAGCGTCTGGCCGGCGAGCTGGAAAAGCTCTCCGGGCGGAAGATCACGGACGAGGCCCTGCTGGAATCCATTGCCCTGTTCAACGAGAACCGGGCCCAGTTCAAGCAGTTCTACGATCTTCGTCCCAAGAGCGGCGTATCGGCCGAGGATGCGCTCTACGTATTCGCTTCGGGCCTGACCCTGCCGGTGGAAGAGCACAACGAAATGCTCAAGAGGCTGAACGCCTCGCTGTCCCCGAGGAAAGGGACGAACGGCCAGACCCGGCTCATGCTCTCCGCCGTAAACCTGAACATGGCCCTGGACATCATCAAAATGGCGGCCAAGTACGACGCGGCCATAGTCACGGACGACTTCATCCACAACTCGAGGTACGGGCTCAACACCATCGCCACCGATGGCGATCCCTGGGAGGCCCTGGCCCGAGGGTATTTGCGCACGATTCCGGCGCCCGGCATTTATCCTTTCGAGGACCGGGCTGCCTATATTCGGGACACGATCAAGGAGGCCAAGGCCGATGGCATGATCTACCTGGTCCAGCTCTACTGCGACGCCTTTGCCATCGAGTACGCCATCCTCAAGGAGCGTTTCGACGCCTGGAACATCAACTATCTGAAGCTGGAAGCCGAAGACACGCCCAGTTCCATCGAACAGCTCAACGTCCGGGTGCAGTCCTTCGTGGAGTCCCTGGTCTAAGTTTCTCGAGTCCGAAACGGCCTCCGGCCGTTCCGGGTCCATGAACGAAAACCGCCGCCGCATCGCTCTTTTGATCGGGAGCCATGCGGCGGCGATTATTTTCGGCTCGAATCGGGGCGGATCAGGTCCGTACCCGGGGTCCTTTCTTGGCCAGCAGTTCCGCGGCGAAGATGGCCGCGCCCACCGCTCCGACAATCTGGGGTTCGAAGGCGATATGGGCCTCGAAACCGATCTTTTCCTCGACGCGTCTGACAACGCCAATGTTCTTGGAAATCCCGCCGCTGATGCCGAACTCCTTTTCCACGCCCACCCGCCGGAGCAGGGTGCGGACCCGTTCGGCCACGCCTTCGCAGAGGCCGGCCAGGATGGCGTTGACCGGGACACCCTCGCGTATCAGGGACAGGACTTCGGACTTGGCGAAAATCACGCAGGTATTGCTGATCTTGATCTTATCGCCGTCCCAGGCCAGGGACAGCGGCCCGATGTCCTCGAGGCGGACCTCGAGAAGGCCGGCCATGACTTCCATGGACCGCCCCGTGCCGGCCGCGCACTTGTCGTTCATCAGGAACTTGGTCACCTTGCCCTTGTCGTCGCACCGGATGGCTTTGCAGTCCTGGCCGCCCATGTCCAGGATCGTGCGGACCTCGGGATGAAAGAAGTGGGCGCCCTTGGCGTGACAGGAGATTTCGGTGATGTTGCGGTCGGCAAAGGGAACGATGACCCGTCCGTATCCGGTGGCGACGGTATATTCGATATCCTCCTGCCGGACTTCGGTTTTTTCCAGGGCCACCCGCAGGGCATCCAGGGCGGTCTGGGCGCTGTCGTATCCGGTCCGGATCAGGCTGTAGGCTTCCAGCTTTCCATCCACGAATATGACGGCTTCGGCGGAAAGGGAGCCGACGTCGATACCACAGGTAATCATGGTCTGCTCCCGGCCGCCCGGCCTTTAGGGCTTTCAGTCGGTGCTCGTCTGATCATGATATTCTTTCCCCTCGGCCGCCAGGAGGGCCGCTCCCAATGCGCCGACGATTTCCGGGCGCTCCGGGACCAGCAGCGCGTACCCGAGTTGTTTCTCCATGGCCTTGACCACACCGATGTTGCGGGCCACGCCGCCGGTCAGCACGATTTCGCGTTCCAGGACGGTCCGGTTGCTGGTCTGAACGATCTTGATGGCGATGGAGTCGTGCACGCCCCAGAGAATGTCCTGCCGGGGCGAGCCCCGGTGAATTTCGGCGACGATCTCGGATTCGGCGAATACCGCGCAGGTGGTGGTCAGGACCACGCTGCCCGACGAGTCCAGGGAAAGCGGTCCCATTTCCGAGAGGGTAATGCCCATCATCTCGGCCACGGTTTCCAGAAAGACCCCGGCGCCGGAAGCGCACTTGTCGTTCATGACGAAGTTGACCAGGTTGCCCCGTTCGTCGCATAGGAGGATGCGACTGCCTTCCGCGCCCACGTCGATGACCGTTCGGGCCTCGGGGAACAAGTGGTGGGCGCCCCGGACATGGCAGAGCATGCCCGTGGGATGGCCCTGGACGAAGCCCACGTTTTCCCGGCCCACGCCCGTGGCGAAAATCCGCTCGATGTCGGAGGGGAGCACCCCGGAGCTTTCGATGAGCCGATCCAGGATCATTCGGGCCGCCGCTTCGACGGCCCCGCTGACGACCCGGGTCTCGTGTCCCAGAACCCGGCCTTCTTCAAGGAGCACCGCGTTGGCGGTCTGGTGCCCGATGTCTATTCCCGCGGTAATCATGCCTTGTCCGATCGCAAATCTTTTAAACCCGGATTTTGCCGGCAGCCGGGCCGGAAAGGTCCGGATCGTCTGGCTTCAGAGTCCGTTTCGATTCTTCCATATAACTTAAACGCACGCGTTTCAAGGATAAAAATGCCCCGGGGAATCCGGACGGCCTGGCATACCGGGGTTCAGGCGTCATGAACCAGCTTCAAGGCCGCCTCGCCCATGATCTCGGCCAGGGTGGGGTGGGCATGGATGGTCTCGGCCACATCCCGGGCGGTCAGACCGGCCCGGACGGCCAGGGCCCCTTCGGCGATCAGGTCGGTGGCGTGCGGTCCCACGAGGTGGCAGCCGACCAGGCGGCCGCTCCCTGCGTCGGCCACGATCTTGGCCAGACCGGCCGTCTCTCCCAGGACCTGGGCCTTGCCCACGTTCCGGAAAAGTATCTCGGCCGTCTTGACGCCTGGAAAACGTTCCCGGGCCTGGGTCTCGGTCAGACCCACGTTGGCCACTTCGGGCATGGTGAAGATGGCGCCGGGCACGGTATCGTAACGCATGGTCCGATTCCCGCCCATGACGTTTTCGGCGGCGACCAGGGCCTCGTTCGAAGCCACGTGGGCCAGCATGATCCGGGCCGGTCCCAGGGCGTCCCCGATGGCGAACACGCCGGGCACGTCGGTCTCCAGACGGTCGTCGGCCTGAATCCAGCCCCGTTCGTCCAGGGCCAGGCTCAGGGTTTCCAGGCCCAGGCCTTCGATGTTGGGCCGGCGGCCGATACAGACGAGGACCTGGTCGGCGATGATGGTTTCCGGCTTCGGAGACTTTTTCCGGGTCTCGACCAGGGGTGACGGCCCCACGGCAACCTGGAGCCGGCCATCATGCTCCTCGATCCCGTCCACGCTCCGGGCGACCAGGGCCCGTATCTTTCTTTTTTTCATCTCCCGGGCCAGGGTCCTGGAACAGGCCTCGTCCACGGAGGGCAGAGGCAGGACTCGATCCAGGGCCTCGACCAGGGTGACTTCGGCCCCGAAGGCCCGAAGGATGAAGGCGAACTCGCACCCGATCACTCCGGCGCCCACAATGACGATGGAATCAGGCACCCGTTTCAGATTCAGGATGTCGTTGCTGGACAGGATGCGTTCTCCGTCGAAGGGACGACCCGGCAGGGCCATGGGACGCGAGCCGGTGGCCAGAATCAGGCGGTCCCATTCCACTTCGGTCCGGCCGCCGTCATCGAGTGCGACGACGGCCCGTTTCGGTCCGCTCAGTTCGGCCCGTCCTTGCAAGTAGCGCACCTTGTGGTTGTGAAACAGCTTGAGAATCCCTTCGGACTGGTCCGCGATGACCTCCTGCTTGCGGCGCATCAGACCTTCGATGTCCAACATCACGGTCCCGTCCAAACGAAGCCCGAACTCCGCGGCCCGTTCCATCTTTTCCATCCACTCGGCCGTGTTTCTCATGACCTTGGACGGAATGCAGCCCCAGTTCAGACAGACGCCGCCAACGTTCTCCCGCTCGACCACGGTCACGTTTCCGCCCAGCCGCGCGGCCTGAAGCGCGGCCGTGTACCCCCCGGGACCCGCGCCGATAATCAGTATTCTGCTGGACATGCTCGGTGCTTATTCCTCGACTTTCCGAATTATGATATTGCAGCTTCTGTCTTAGTCGCATTGACATCCTCAGTCAAGCGCCATTTCCTGAAAAAGGACCGCCGAGGCCCGTCCCGTGGGCGCAAGTTCGACGGGCCGGATTGTGTCTTGATTTTTTAAAGCAAGGTTCGGTATTGTCAAGCGGACTCGAAATTGATAGATAGCATAGGCGGGCGGACGCCTCGACAAGCGGCGGCCCACAATAAATGATCGAACCGATGGAGGAAGCGATATGAAGCCCCTGGAAGAGTTGAATCTCCCGGAAGACATCCGATATCTCGAGGAACACACCTGGGCCCGCCTCGATGGCGACCGGGTCATCGTGGGCA
>JAHJTB010000283.1 GCA_018830135.1 Pseudomonadota bacterium
CCTCCAGGAGTCGTATCTCACCTTTTTCCAGTTGGCCCAGCTTTACGTGCCCCTGAGCTGGCTGCTTTTCGCCAACAGCATGATCTACGCCCTGACGCTGTCCGTCGGCGCCTGGCTCTTCGGCTTGTGGGGCGTCTTTTTCGGGGCCTTGTTCACCGAAGCGCTCAAGGCCCTGTGGATGGCGTGGGCCGCTTCCCGTCACGGGCTGGACGTCCGACCCCGATGGGGGCCCGGCATTTTCAAGCGCTTGGCCATCTTCAGCGTCATCTTCCGGATCACCACATATCCCCTGACCATGTTTTTCATGGTGGACATCCTCTGGGTGACGCGTTTCATGAGCGTGGGCGATCTGGCCGTGTACGCCATGGCCCGGAACTTTTTCATCCAGAGTTCGGTCGTGACGAGAAACTTCACCAGCGTGCATACGACCCAACTGTTCGAACAGTACGGACAGAAGGCCGACAAGGTGAAAATCGCCAGGGACATGAGCATGTTCATCCAGGCGCAGCTCCTGATGTCCGTACCGGTTATCAGTTGGGGCGTTTTCTGGCTGGCCCCGTTCATCATCAAACAGTTCAACCCGCTCTACATTCAAGGGGTTTATCCGTTGACCATCCTGCTCATCGCCGGGTTCTTCGACGCGCGGCTCAACAATCTCTATTCCGTCTGGGTGGCTGAAAAGCAGATGATCAGATACGGCCTGGCCAATACCATCAGCCTGGGGCTTATGGTCCTTTTGATCAGCGCCGCCTGGTTCGGACTGGGAACCCGGTCCATGACGGCCGTGGCCTGGGCCGTAGTCTGCGGCTATTTCGCCAACTTCATTTTCATGATGGGCTCCGTGGGGAGACAGATCATGGGTTGGCGGCTGACTTTGGAGATATTCATCAAGGTGGTCCTGGCCGCGGCCTGGACCGGGACGGTGTTTTTGATCATGAGCAAACCGGATGCGGCGGTCTCGCCGTTCTGGGTCGATTTCAAGTCCACCATGTTTCGTGCGGCGATTTCATTGGCCCTCATGTCCCCATTGATCCTATTCGGAATCCGGACCAGCGGCGTGGCCGGCCGGGTGAAAAGCTGGCGTGCGGCCCTGGCCGGAACCGGACGGCTGGGCTCGGACAAATGAACCGAGGAAACACCGGTCGGGGAACCGATGCTCCCCCCAGGACGGTTGTCACCCCATGACGGCAGGCGCCCTTGAAAAAAATTCAGTGATCCTGATCAACTTTTTGCCGTCGGTGACCAGCGACTACCGCAACGAGGGTTCCATATATCCGAGCACGGCGATCCTTTTGATCGGGACCATTCTCAAACAGGATGGTTTTGACGTTAAAATATTCGACGGGGCCCTGGACGCGGATTTTGAATCCCGGGTAGCCGAGTACGTCCGGGCCCATCCGGGCCGGATATGCTATGTCGGCATGTCGGTCATGACCACCCAGGTTCCTTTTGCCTACCGGATTTCCAAGCGGCTCAAAGCCATCGACCCGGAACTGGCCATTGTCTGGGGCGGTCCGCACCCGACCCTTTTCCCACGGCAGACCCTGGCCGATCCGTGCGTGGACGTCGTAGTGGTCAACGAGGGGGCGTTCACCGCGCTGGAAATCGCCCGGGCCATGCGAGAAGAATCGTCTCTGGCCCCGATCAAGGGACTCGGGTATAAGGACGGCCGAAATCCGGTATTTACCGAGGCCGCGGGAATCGAACCGATCGACAGGCTGCCGCACCTGGACTTTTCCCTGATCGACATCGAGCAGTATCTGGACCCGCCGGGTGAATCCATTTATCAGCGGGAATTTCCTCAATACCGGGAAAAGGTCCGAATCCTGCCCATCGTAACGGGCCTGGGCTGCCCTTACCGATGTCAGTTTTGCATCAATGTCATCCTGAAGCGATACTATCGGTTTCGGAACGCCGCTTCGATCATCGAGGAGATCAAACGGCTCCAGGAGGCTTACAACGCGAATTCATTCATATTTTTCGATGAGGACTTCTTTATCAACAAGCGCCGGGTGTTCGAATTCGTGGACCTTGTCGAGCGGGAGGGGCTCCACTTCAACTGGCGCATGTGGTGCCGGGTGGACCATTTCAAGCCGGACTTCATCGACCGCGAACTGCTCCGGCGCATGGCCGCCATCGGACACGGCTCCCTGGTCATGGGCGGGGAAAGCGGCAACCAGGAGATTCTGGACGCACTCAAGAAGATGACCACCACGGGCCAGATACTCAATTCCCTGCGAATGCTCGATGATACCCGGATCAATCCGCGCTACAGCTTTATCGTGGGTTTTGAAAACGAAACCATTGCCCAGATCAAGAACACCTTTCGGTTCTGCCTCCAGTTGAAGAAAATCCGCCCGGACGTGGACATCGCCCCCTTTGTCTTTCGGCTTTACCCGGGTTCGATCATTTTCGATCGCCTGTGCGCCCGGTACCGGATCGACGTTCCCCGGGACGTAGAGTCATGGGAATCGTTCATCATCCGAGAGGAGACCTTCAGCAAGCTCCCCTGGACCCCGAAGCGCTTTCAAAAAAATGTCAAGTACACCCAGTACTACGCGCCCATCTCGCTTTGCGCCCCGTCCAGAGCCAGGACGATGAGCAATCAGATTAAAAAAATCCGGGCCAGGGTGGGCCAGTTCAGATTGAAGCATTTTTTATTTGCGTTTCCGTTCGAATACTGGTTATCCAAGCTGGCCAAGGCCTTGCGCCGTCATCACGGCTGACCCGGATCGGTTTTCGGCTCACCGGATCGGCTTTGAAATTTATAGAAAACACAAGGATGGAAAGAATGCCTTATGCCTGAAACCGTCATGCCTGAAATCCTGGACTGCACGATCCGCGACGGCGGATACGTCAACAACTGGCACTTTGACAAGAAGATAGTTCGGGAGGTTTACCGTGCGCTTTCCAAGGGAGGCGTCGATATCGTGGAACTGGGCTTCCGAGGTTCGGCCAAGTATTTCGATCCGGACCGGTACGGTCCATGGCGTTTCACGTCCGAGGCGGACATCCATGAGGTGATTTCGGGGATAGACGGAGCCCGAATCGCAGTCATGGGCGATTACGGCAAGATCGACCTGGAAGACCTGGAGGATCGAAAAAACACGCCGGTGGAAATGATTCGCATCGCCGCGCACAAAAACCAGGTGGCCCAGGCCATTGAATTGCTGGGACGGATCAAGACCAAGGGTTACAAAACCTCGCTCCAGGCCATGGGCTTCACCAGCTATACCGAGGCGGAAAAGGACGACCTGCGAAGCCGGACCCGGGATTCCGATCTGGACTATTTTTATATCGCCGACAGTTACGGGTCGATCTTTCCCAACGAAATGGCCGCGCTGTTCGGGCCATTTCTGGAACTGGCCGGGGTGAAGGTCGGTTTTCACCCCCACAACAGCCTGCAGATGGCCTTTGCCAATACCCTGGAAGCCATTCGGCTGGGGGTGCACATCGTGGACGGGTCCGTATACGGCATGGGCCGGGGGTCGGGCAACCTGCCCACCGAAGTGCTCATCGCCTACCTCGGCGTCCAGGGAAGGCCGAAATACAACGTCATTCCCATTCTCCAGTGCATCGAACGCTACTTCATAGAAATCAAAAAGGAAAAACCGTGGGGATATCAACTGCCCTACATGATTTCCGGGATGTTCCGCTGCCACCCCTATTATGCGACCGAACTGATGGACCGCCGGGAGTACTCGATCGAGGACATCTGGAAGGCCCTCGAGGTGGTCGAGGACATGAAACCCATCGGTTTCGACCGGACCATCATCGAACACCTGATCAAGAAAGGCGTAGTCGGGAGCCTGGGGCGGTCCGCCTTGAATCAGAGTCCCAGGCCGGCCGCCGAGCCTGAATCCCGGGTCCACGTCCCGGTCCCCTACCTGAATCGCCACCCGGGCCGGGACTGCCTGATCCTGGCCAACGGCCCGAGCCTCAAGGAGTGCCAGAAGGACATTCGGGCCTTTATCGACCGCTATCGCCCGGTCGTCATGGGCGCCAACTACCTGGGGGGCCTTTTCGCGCCGGACTATCATGCCTTCACCAACAAGAAGCGGTTTTCCATGTACGTCGATTCGGTCAGTCCGGACAGCCGGTTGATGATCGGCGAGAACATATCCCGGGAAATGATCGGCGAGTATGTCCACCGGGAATACGAAACCCTCTATTTCCGGGACGTGCTGGATGCGGATTTCGACATAGCCGATGGCCGGATCATGTCCAACTGCCGGACCGTCTCCGTTCTCCTGGCCGGGGTGGCGGTGGTCATGGGCGCCCGGCGCATCTTCATCGCCGGAATGGACGGATACCTTCTCAAGAAGGACCTGAAGAGCGCCTTATTTTACAATGAAAAGTACGACCCGGTTGACGAGAACCTGAACATCAGACGTCATTACGAGAACGAACGGTTTCTCAAGCAGATAGACGAATATGTCAGGGCCAAGGGCTTCGAGGGCATCCACATCATCACGCCGACCAGCCACAAGGCTTTTTACAAAGGACTCGAAAACTACCTGTCATGACCGGTCGGTCAAGGGGAAGGGAACGGACAGAGGAATGAGGAAACCCAACACGCTGAAAAAAAGGCTGAAGCAGGGAGAAGCGGTCTTCGGGCCCTGGTGTGTGTTGCCGTCCTCCGCCGTGGCCAACATTACGGCCGCCGCGGGCATGGATTTCATCATCATCGACATGGAGCATGGGCCAGCCTCCTTCGAGACGGCCGAGGACATGGTCCGGGCCATGGAGTCCGAAGGCTGCTGTCCCCTGGTCCGGGTCGGGGACCGGACGGAATCAACGATCCTCAGGGCCCTGGACATCGGGGCCCACGGCGTGATCGCCCCCCATGTCGAGAGCGGGGCCGATGCCCAGGATGTGGTCTCCTTCGTCAAATACTGGCCGCTGGGGACGCGGGGCTTTTCGCCTTATACCCGGGCCGGCGGATATGGGGGGGGAGACATCACGGCCCATGCCGACCGTGAAAACCAGGAGACTCTGACGGCGGTGATACTCGAGGGCAAGGCCGGTCTGGCCAACCTCGAGGCCATTTTGAGCGTTTCCGAACTCGACCTGGTTTATATCGGCGCTTACGATCTGTCCCAGGCCATGGGCATGCCGGGCCAGGTGGGACGGCCCGAAATCAAAAGCGAGATGGAACGCTGCATCCGGATCATCCGGGACGCCGGCGTGGCCGCGGGAGGGTATGTGGCCAAAAATCGGGACGACATGCGCTGGATGCTGGACATCGGCATGCAGTTCATTACCTATCTCCCGGACGTGACCGTGATATTCAAGGCATTCGAAGACGGGGTCAAACAGTTTCGGGACGCCCTGGAAAAACGATAAGCGGCAGGGGAGCGCACGCGAATGAGGCCGTTTGTACACCATTCGAATCGGGAAGCAGTGCAATCCCGGACCGCTCATTCGAAGGGCCAGCATGTCTGAAGCCAAGCTGGTATTGCTCGACGCACGACTGGATCGGCAAAAGATCGTCGATATCATCGGGCGAGAAGGCCTGGTGCGCTGGGCGGCCCTGATCCAGGACTACGGCCGTATTATCGAGATCGAGGAAGCGCTCCCGCCGACGATTCAAAGGATGGAAACCGGACCGGCCATGCGCCGGGCGGTTCAGGCACTGCGCACGCCCTACTATCGTCTCACGGCCGATCTGGGGCGAAAGCATCAGTCCCTGGCCTGGTGGTCCAACAGCATTTCGGAACGCAACAACATGAACAGCCGCCTGTTTCTGAACTGCTGTTACGTGGACGCGGCCCGACGGCTGATCGAACGGGATGGCGATCTGTGCCTCGTCTGCGACGACCCCACGGTCCTGAAGATCGTGGCCGGCTGTTTCGCCTCATCGCGGCGGATCGTTGTCGAAACTTCGGGCCGGCTGAACGGCCGGGCTTTGAATGGGTACCTGCATTCGTTTTTATACGTGCTGGGAACCTGCGTTCAAGGGCTTTGGCGATGGTTCCAGGCCAAGGCCAGTCTGTACTGGCACGACCGGGCGCAGAAGGAGCGCCCCCGAGGACCGGCCGATCTGGACTGCCTGGTTCACACCTGGGCCGATGAGAAGAGTTTCGGAGCGAACGATCGTTTCAACGACCGGTATTTCACCACGCTCCCGGACTGGCTCCGGCAGCGCGGGTACAAAACCGCCTCCCTGGTTACGGTTTATGCCATCGAACGCTCATTCTGGCGGGCGCTCGAGTTTTTTCGAAAGGACCCGGCCGCCTATATCCTGCCCGAGGACTACTGCACCTGGTACGACTACCTTTTTCCGGTTCGGCTCTATCTCCGGCGGCTTCGTTTCGGCTTCAAGGGCCTCGTGCTCAATGGCGTCGACATGTCGGCCCTTTTCACCATGGAAAAGCAACGAGACGCAGGATCGTTCGTTTTGCTTTATTACCCCCTCATGAAGCGCCTGGCCGATAAGGGAGTGCGTCCGTCCGTGATTTTGGAAGCCTTTGAAAACATGCTTTCGGATAAAATGGTCGCCCTGGGCGTAAAAAAATACCTGCCTGGAACCCGACTTTTCGGCTTCTTTCATCTGGCCGTCACGCAGAACATCCTGTGCAACTTTATCGGCCCGGGTGAAGCGGAATTCGCGCCGCTGCCGGATCGGATCATCTGCAACGGACCGGTTTTCAGGGACCGCTTGGCCGAGGCCGGGTACCCCGAAGATAAACTCTCGGTGGGCGTGGCGCTTCGATATCAGTATCTCTGGAAGCAGAAGGCTCCGGACGAGTCCGAAGCCTTGGGCTTTCAGCCGCCCGCCGGTCCCATGCGCATTCTCGTCCCCCTGCCTTTGGTCGAGGATGGGGCTCTGGAACTCATTGGCAAAACCATGGCCGCCGCCGGAAACGATTACCATATCTATCTCAAACCTCATCCCATGGGCCTCGGCCTGCTAGACAGGCTGCCGGACGGTATCCGGTCGCGGGTCCAGGCCCTGACCGGCTCCATGGATGAGGCTCTGGCCCGGACGGACGTAGTGGTCACCGCGGCCACCAGCGCGGCCCTGGACGCGGTTCTTAGCGGCAAGCCCTTGGTGCGCCTGGGTCGCGAGGCCGAGATCGACCTGGACCCCTTGGAGGGCCTGGAAAGTCTTGATCGCGTCTACTACTCGCCCAAGGAAATCAAGGCGGTCCTGGCCGATTATCAGACCCGAATTCGGAATGGAAGCCCGCTGATCGGGTATGATCCTCGGACCCTGTTGCCCGGGCTGTTCGCGCCGCCGAGTGACGAGGGCTTGAGCGCTTTTATCCCTTCGGACCTGAGAAAGACCCGAGGCCCGTCTGTTCAATGAATGATCTGGCCTACAACCTGCTGCGCCAAATCCGCCGAGCCTGCGGCCTGGGGGGGCGGATAATGCAGCGGCTCGACCAGGCCTGCCTTCGGGAGATCATGAAAGACCGGGAACGGCTCGATGCCGAATACCGGGGTATCATGGTCCAGATCGCCGGCGAACACAACATGGCGACCTCGCCGGACGAAAAGCATTATTTGCGACAGTATTGGCATTGGCTCGAGCCGGCTTTAACAGACTGGCGGGCGGAGAGCCGGGAAGGGGGCGGAGAGCCCCTCATCCTGGACCTGGGATGCGGGCAAGGCCGTTTGACCCTGCCCATGGCCGACTGGTGCGCCCGGAACGGCGGCCGAATCATCGGGGTGGACATTTCCGGGAAGGCGATCGAGTTTGCCCGACGGACCGCCCGGGAAGCCGGTCTGAGTCGTGTTGTCGAGCTGGTCGAGGCGGATTTGCTCGAGTTCTTGTCGGGCAGGCAATCGTGCTCCTGTCAGGCGGCCCTGTGCATGGAAGTGCTGTATATGTACCCGGCCCATGAGGAACTGTTGAAAGAACTAGCCAGGGTCATGGCTCCGGGAGGGTTGTTCGCGGCCTCCTTCCGGAGTCGCTATTACAACGTCATGAATGCCGTGGCCAACCGGAAGTGGAACCTGGTGCCCCTGTTTATATCGGAATCCGAGGGTCAGCCCTGGGGACCGGCCCTTCATTTTTCGTGGCAGAATTCCGAAGAGCTGACCAGTCGTCTGGAGCGTTGCGGGTTCGATGTGCGCGCGCTCCGGGGAATCGGCGTTTGTTCGGGTATTGAAGACGATCCTTTGTCGCTTCTGGCCCGTCCGTCCCAACTGGACGAGGCGGACCGTGGCGCTTTGCTGGAGGCCGAACTGGCCCTGGCAGGCCCTTTGGCCGACGCCGGGCGCTACATTCTGGTCGAGGCCCGCAGACTTAAGGGAGTCGATAATCCATGAGCAGCGAATCCATTCGACTATCCCGGTCCATCGTCGGCCAGGCCGAAGCGGAGGCCGTGGCCCGCGTAATTATCGATGACGGGTATCTGGGCATGGGGCGCGAGGTCGAGGCCTTTGAGACCGAGATCGCTGGTTTCCTGGGCGTACCCCGAGACTGGGTCATCTGCGTCAGTACGGGCACCGCCGCTCTGCAACTGGCCCTGGAGGCCGTAGTCGAGCCGGGAGATAAGGTCCTGGTCCAGTCTTTGACCTATCTGGCCTCATTCCAGGCCGTGTCCGGCGCCCGGGCCGTACCCATCGCCTGCGAGGTCGATCCCCGAAACGTGACCATTGATCTGGACGACGCGGCCGGCCGGATGAGCGCCGGGACCGCCGCGGTCATGCCCGTGCATTACGCCAGCAACCCGGGCGACCTGAAAGCGATTTACGACTTCGCCCGGCAGCACGGCTTGAGGGTCGTCGAGGACGCGGCCCATGCCTTTGGCTGCACCTATCAGGGCGAGCCGATCGGTTCGATCGGGGACCTGGTCTGCTTCAGTTTCGACGGCATCAAAAACATCACCAGCGGCGAGGGCGGGGCCGTGGTCACCCGGGACCCGATTGCGGCCGAACGCATCCGGGATGCCCGGCTGCTGGGCGTCCAGAAGGATACCGAAAAAAGGTATCAGGGCCTCAGAAGTTGGGAGTTCGACGTGACCCGCCAGGGCTGGCGCTATCATATGAGCAACATCATGGCCGCCGTGGGCCGGGTCCAACTCAGGCGCCTGAAGCCCGAGTTCGCGCCCAAACGGCGGGAACTCGCCACACTGTACCATGAACGCCTGGCCGGGACGCCGCACCTGACGCTGCTGGAAACCGACCTGGACGAAGTCATTCCCCACATCCAGCCCGTCCGGATTCTGGACGGCCGGCGTGATGGCCTCAAGGCCCACCTGGAGGGGCTGGGCATTCCCACGGGGTTCCATTACCAACCCAATCACCTGCTCCGCTTGTATGGCGGAGGCCAAGTCGCACTGCCGGTCACGGAGGCCTTGTCCCGGGAGCTTGTCTCGCTTCCGCTTCACCCGGGCCTGAACGCCGAAACGGTGAACATGATCTGCGATCATGCAATCCGCTGGCTGGCCGATTAGGAGGTTCTCATGAAAACGGTCATTCTCTGCGGCGGACTGGGTACCCGCCTGAGCGAGGAAACGGTGGTCAAGCCCAAACCCATGGTGGAGATCGGGGGGCGGCCGATTCTGTGGCACATCATGAAGACATACGATCACCATGGATTCAGAGACTTCGTGTTGGCGCTGGGTTACAAGGGCGAAGTCATCAAATCCTTTTTCATCAATTATTACACCTATGCCAACGATGCGACCGTTCACCTGGGCAGCGGCCGGGTCGATTGGACCGACAACGGGACCGAGGACTGGATGGTGAGCCTGATCGACACGGGGCTGAAAACCATGACCGGCGGCCGCCTGAAGCGCCTGTCCTCCATACTCGAGCCCCGAGAGAGCTTCATGCTGACTTACGGCGACGGCGTGGCCGACATCGACATCGAGGCCCTGGTACGTTTTCATCGAAGCCACGGTAAGCTGGCCACGGTCACGGCCGTCAGGCCGGCCGCCCGTTTCGGAAGAATGATCTTCGATGGGGACCAGGTCGTGGACTTCAAGGAGAAACCCCAGACTGAAGAGGGCTGGATCAACGGCGGGTTTTTCGTTTTCGAACCAGGGGTGCTCGATTACCTGGAAGGGGATGAGACGATTCTCGAGGCGGCCCCGCTGGAGAGCCTGGCCCGGGACGGCCAACTCATGGCCTACCGGCATCAAGGCTTCTGGCATTGCATGGACACCCTTCGGGACCGAAATGCGCTCGAAGAACTTTGGGCTACAAAACAAGCACAGTGGAAGGTCTGGAGATGACCGGGTTCGGCCAGGGGGAGGCTGATCGTGTTCGATGACGTCTATCGCGGCAAGCGGGTTTTTATCACCGGACATACCGGTTTCAAGGGGTCCTGGCTCTGCTTCTGGCTGCACCGGTTAGGGGCGGAGGTCTGCGGCTACGCCCTTGGCGTGCCGACCAGTCCGTCGAATTTCGAGATCAACGGGCTCGAAGAGCGGATCACCCACGTGACCGGGGACTTGCGGGATCGAGTCGCCCTGGTGCGGGCCATGAAGGACTTCGGGCCGGATTTCGTATTCCACCTGGCCGCCCAGGCCATCGTTCGGCGGTCCTACGACGATCCGGCGACCACGTTCGAGACGAACGCCATCGGTACGATGAACGTCCTGGAAGCGGTGCGCCAGTGCCCTTCGGTCCGGGCCGGGGTGCTGATCACGAGCGACAAGGCCTACCGCAACCAGGAATGGTCCTGGGGATACCGTGAAAACGACGTTCTGGGCGGAGAAGACCCGTACAGCGCCTCCAAAGGCTGCGCCGAACTGATCATCTATTCCTACATCCGGTCCTTTTTCAAGGACGGACCCCGCCTGGCCAGCACGAGGGCCGGAAACGTTATCGGCGGAGGAGACTGGGCTTCTGATCGTATCGTGCCCGATGCGGCACGGGCCTGGTCCAGAGGGGAAACGCTGGTCATCCGCAGCCCGGAAGCGACCCGCCCCTGGCAGCACGTCCTCGAACCCCTGAGCGGATATCTCTGGTTGGGCAAACGGCTCTGGGACGAACAGCCGGCCCTGGCGGGCGAGGCCTTCAACTTCGGGCCGGACGCCCGGGTCAATCAGACCGTCCGGGAACTGCTGGAGGCCATGGCCGACCAATGGCCCGGGGCGACCTGGAAAGTGGACCGGCCGGATGAGGTTCGGAAAGAGTCTACGTTGCTCAAACTGAGCTGCGACAAGGCCCTTCACCGGCTGGGCTGGCGGGCCGTGCTGGACTTTGACGAGACCGTGGCCATGACGGTTCGATGGTACCGGACCTGCTACGGGTCGGATCGGGAACAGGTTTCGGATATGACCGCCGCCCAGATCGAACAGTACCACCAGAAGGCGGCCTCGGAAGGCCTGGCCTGGACGAAGTGATGCTTGCGGAACAACCATCGGCCATCCAGGGCGTTCGTATCGTTGAACTCAAACAGATCGTGGATGAGCGGGGCGCGGTGCTTCATATGCTGCGCAGGGACTCCGACCTCTTCACGTCCTTCGGCGAGATATATTTCTCACAGGTCAACCAGGGGGTGGTCAAAGCCTGGAAACGTCACCGGCAGGCGACCCAGCACCTGGCCGCCCCTGTGGGGCGAGTCCGGCTGGTCATCTATGACGATCGGGACGATTCTTCGACAAAAGGACATGTGGAAGAGATCGTTTTAGGGCGGCCGGATCATTACAAACTGGTCCGGGTGCCGCCCCGATTATGGTACGGGTTTCAGGGGATCGCCGACCAGCCATCCTTGCTGGCCAACTGTACCGACCTGGCCCACGACCCCAATGAATCGGAAGCCGTCAGTCCCGCCGATAACCGGATACCTTTTCAATGGCAGGCAGTATAGTGGACCCGGATGACTCCGCATTATTGTCCGGGACGACCGAGCCTTCCCAATAAGGAAACGATGCCCACGGTCAGCGTCATAATGAACTGCCTCAACTGCGCCCGTTACCTGCGTGAGGCCATTGATTCCGTGTATGCCCAGACCTTCAAGGACTGGGAGATCGTGTTCTGGGACAACGCCTCCTCGGATTCGAGCGCCGAGATCGTCCGGGACTACGACGATCGGCTAAGGTATTTCAGGGGAACGGAGACGATTCCCCTCGGCGCGGCCCGAAACGAGGCACTGAAACAGACCCGCGGGCAATTCGTGGCCTTCCTGGATTGCGACGACATCTGGATGCCGGACAAACTTCAAAGTCAGGTTCCTTTGTTCGACGATCCCGAAGTCGGGCTGGTATTCAGCGACGCCGAATACTTCGATGGAAAGAAGAGCATCCGGCTCTACGCGACCCGGCCTTATTACACCGGCTGGTGTTTCGGAGACATGTTTTCCGACTATTTTTTAAATATGCAGACGGTGGTCATTCGCCATGGTGCGCTGGCGGACCTGGATGAATGGTTCGACCCGGCCCTCCACGTCAACGAAGAGGCCGATCTGTTCATCCGGATCGCCTATGGCTGGAAAACGGCCATGGTCGACCGGCCGTTGGCCAGATGGCGGGTCCATGCCGCCAGCGACTCCTGGACCAAACGACACTTGTTCGCCGAAGAGTTCAGCGGCATGTTGGACAAGTACAAAGGAAGATTCCCGGATTTTGAAGAAAACTACGGTAAGGAGATCAGACGCTGCCAAAGGCAGATCGATATGATGCAGGCCACATGCTTTTTGAGCCAGGGCGAAGGCGCCCGGGCCAGGAAGTACCTATACTCCCACGTCTGGACCAGCCCCAAGGCCGTTCTGGGTCTGTTGGTAAGTTTTTTACCGCAGAAGGCATATTTTTTTCTGAATCGTTTCAGAAATCGAATGGAAGCCTGACAAGAAGTCTACTTCACGAGGGTTTTTCCCGGTTCACTACCCGGTATCATGAATAGTAGGGGTTAGACGGGCGCCGAGGTCTATTTTGGCAGTCGAAAATAAATATATTGATGCCAATCCTATTCTTCAGGCCATCAATATAGTCTGTTTGGGGCTGTTTATCATCTTTTTTTGGAAAATGGGGCCCAATCGATACATCGCGCCCATGACATTCGGGCTTTCATTGCTCCTTTTCCTGCAACTCCAGATTATCCTGATGTATGAGAATGGCCAAAGGGACCCGTTTCTTCTATTACTTTCGTTTTTCCTCTTACTTTACTACAATTTCAGACTTCTTACCTTGTTGGTCGATCCTAGCAGTGTGGTCCTGCCTCGTTTTCAGACGGAAGCAGCCGGTCTGGACTATTCTCTGATCCATATCCATCTGGGGATATGGGCCATATTTTTCGGTCTGGCCGCGGTCAAGACGAGGCGGGATACTCAAGTCCCTGATCCAAAACCGAATTTAATTGCGTTTTCCCTGTATTTATTCTGCCTTTTCGTGTTTTTGCTTCTCGACGTTTATGGGTATATGTATGCAAAAATATTCCTGCCGGAAACGACGGATCGATTGCTTCGATTTATGTTGCTGTTTCTTGATTATCAGATTGTTCTATTATTTATAATTGTTTTTATTTTTATATATGCCGGAAGATTGTCAAAAACATTTTTATCTATAACTATTTTTTTAATTTTTCTGTTCGTTCTGGAGAGGACTTTTAGCGGAAGCCGCCAAGCTATCCTGATTATTATGATCATGTTTCTATTGGCCGGTTTGGCGGCGCATGGAACCATCAGGATATACAAGCCATTGATATATTCGGTGCCCTTGATCGGGACCGCCGCATTTATCCTGTTCAAGTACGCGACGCAGGCGAGGGTGATAATGACCCACCTGGCTGTAATGGGGTGGGGGAATTGGGACTTCCAGACATTTGCGGGCCGAATTGGGAAGTACGATCCATTATCTACGGGAATAATCGGAGTATTTCGACCCGTATTCCAGAGGCTCGGTCAATTGGACAGAGCCGCGGATATGATTGTAAACGGAAGTATATATGGGAAATTAATAACCTTTACAAATTACGCCAAGAGTATTGTCGATGGCTTGACACCAGGATTCGATATTTTCAACATGCCCAGGGTTGCGACTCTTGTGCGGAATCTGTACTATGGCAATCCGATAGACTATAGACCAACGGGTTATCATTCCGACCAGATGACTGTTTTTGGAGAGTATTACATCCTGTTCGGACCGGTAATATCACTTGTCATTATTTTTATAATATGTATTTTTTTTAAAATAATTTATAATTCAATGCGGTTCTCTGATGAATATATTCAGGGTGTTGTCCGAGCGTTTATTTTGCTAAATTTCGTCGGGTGGTTGGAAAGTTACGGATTCGACTGGCAATTCGTTCGGCTTATCTATACGGCCATACCGCTTGTGGTGCTCGTTACGATATATTGGATATCGGGCCGCGACGGGCCGGGGACGAGATTGGCTCATTCCTGAAAAATTACGTGTATCTAAGTAGATGTGTCTGGAATATCCACGATATTGTGAGATGCGGCCCACTATGGACAAACATGAGACATGATGGCAGGGGCGGGAAGAAATGAGCCAGGGAAGGCTATATTGAACATGCAGGGCGGGTGTATTCCTCGCGGCTTGCCGCAGGGTTGGCCCGCCGGCTAAAAATGGATTTCTTCCTTACATTTCAAAGATTCCCTACAGATAGCTGTGAGGAGCTTAAATTTGGTTCCTGATTCAGAAAATATTGAACTTAAATTATTATAATGGATTTTCTTTGATAGTCTCGTAAAAAGTCGATTTCTTAAAATCGGCCCTAATAAATTCAGGTAAATGCACGTGCAAAAACGCGATTTTCGGACTTTTTACGAGACCATCTTCTTTGAATAATCAGAATTTATAAAATCAATTCAGACGGACATGTTAATGAGAAGTGATAGATTTAATCATCTTTTTAAATCAATAACAAATTCTTTAATTGGATCTGGGAGTATTGCGATATACTTGTTCTGTATTTTATCAATTTTGTATTATTTCCTGAGATTTCAATTTGGCCTTATCAGACTTATACCGCTTGCTCAATATTCTGCCGCCCTTTATGCTATTGGTCTGATGATTATTTTTTTCTGGAGAGAAAGACCGACCTTCCAAAAAGACCAGCTCGTTCTAATCGTTTTGATGTTCCTGATATATAACTTCATTCATTTAATCGGCAGTTTGATATCCTACGGGGCTGTGGAGGCCCTTTACGTAATTAAGAACTACTTTGTCGGCCTGATCCTGTATTTCGTCGTATTACATCTTTTTAAAAAGAAGCAGTCTCTCAATCTGGTTTTTATAATAATGATCTGTTGTTCCGTTGTCGCCGGCATCCATGTAATGGAGTTCATCAGCCGCACCTTGGCGCTTAGCTCCCTGCCCGATATACCTGATTTTTGGCGGAGGTTTAATCTCGAGTATACAGGAGCCTTCAAATATTCAGTTGCAATGGACCAGTACAGCAAGGCCCTAAACCCGGAAGGCCGGGGAGTCAACTTTGCCTGGGTCAAGGTCGGTCAATACATCCTGCCTCGCTTTGCCGGAGTAATGGGAACCCTGAATGCTTCAGGTTTTATTATGGCCATTGGGGCGATTATTTCCTTTTCTATGATCATGTTCAGGCATCCGTCTAAAGCAAAATTCATTATTTTCCTAATCTGCATCGCCGGATTGATTATCTCCGCGGCCAGGACCTCATTATTATCTGCGATATCCGGCATGCTTATCATCTCGGTCATTGGGCAGAAACAATACCGAATGCCATATAAAACAATATTTTATTTGCTGTTAATTTTACTATCATTATTGATCGGTCTTTATCTCTCTGGAGTTATTAACCTGAAAGCTTTCAGTTATTTTTATAGCATGGATGGTCTAAAGCGGACTATAAACATCATTTCGGAAGACAACCAGATTGATCTATTTATCTTAAAAATGAAAAGCGCAGGCGCTATTTTCTTCGGATATGGCTTTCCGCCGATCAACTATGGACTTTATGGCCCCAGTACACCAATTGTCAGTGATCATTTGTTCTTCCTTCAACTTTTAAGCCAATATGGTGTTGTGTTCTCCTTGTTTTTCCTCACCGGTTCGAGTTTTGCCCTTTATGAAGCATACAATGGATTTAAAAAATCATATGATCAGGACTCGTCCTACGCTGTTTTTGCCATTTTGGCCCTGTTCCCGGCATCTCTCGTTAGCTCATTACACACCATGAGCGTCATTTCTCCTCAGATAAATCCAATTCTTGTTCTATTATTTGCTTGTTATTCAGTTCTGATTCGAGATGCGCGCCATTGTCCTGAACGTATAAATGGAGGTATAGCGACTGTTCTTGCGGATTCGAAAATGTAAAGGATTCCCAATCCCGGTAGAATTTCAAAACATACTGATATAAATAAGGAAAACACCTTGTTCATCCCAGCTCGAACCTCAAGCGACCGTAAATGGATTCTAGGTTCGCACCGATGGTGCCAGTGTCCACCCCAGACCAAATGAGAATGCAGAAAAAATGTCTTTGGTAAGTCTTGTTCTGATTAACCCGGCTACCTCGAGTATTAACTGACTAGGTCTTTGATCGCCTCTGCTGTTAATCTTGCATACGGTTTATTATTTGTGAACATCGTTAATGTTGCTAAACAAAGTAGAAAAAAGCTATACTGTACCAAAAATGGCGGTCAAGATGAGCGGGAACCATATCTCCTTGAAATATCATGAAAAGGCCAGTTCGAATGACAGGTAATCGCATTGTAGTCACGGGCGCATCGAGCTTTATCGGCCGGCATTTGATGCCCTATCTTGTCCAGAATGGTTATACCCGCCTGGTCGCCGTCACCAGATCGGCCGGCAAGATAGAAAGCATCGACCCCAGCCTCGAGCTGGCCGAGGGAGACATTCTGGACCCCGTCTTTCTTCTCGGGCTCCTCAATACGGATGACGTTCTGATCAATCTGCTGCATATTCCCAAGGGAAGCAGCGAACACTACCAGAACGACAACTTTCGGGTTGCCGAAAACCTGATGGCCTCGGCCCGGTCCAACCGTCCCAAGTTGATCCTGCATTGCAGCACGACGGAAGTCGTGGGCCGGACGATGGAGTCTTCGGTCACCGAACAGACCACTTGCCAC
Source organism: Pseudomonadota bacterium (assembly GCA_018830135.1). GTDB lineage: Bacteria > Desulfobacterota > Desulfarculia > Adiutricales > JAGVGV01 > JAHJTB01. The sequence continues at coordinate 16,988 of JAHJTB010000283.1, forward strand.
CCGATCAATGATTACCAGAAGCTGAAGCTCGCCATCGAACATCGGCTGCTCGACTTTTCCAAGGAGACCGGCATTCCCGTTGCGATCCTGCGGCTGTCCGAAGTTTTCGGTCCTGGTGGGAGAGGGCTCAACTCGATCATCCAGACCCTGGCCCAAGGATCTCGGATAAACAACCTGTGGAAGACCTTCATCCTGGGCAACCGGAGAACCCATTATATTCATATTTCCAAGGTGTTGTCCGCCTTTTACCAGGTCATGCACCTCGACTCCCGGGACTCCCCCTTGTCCTTGATCGTCGCTGACGATGTTCCGGACAACCACTACCGTCGCGTCGCGAGAGAAATTCTCGAAAGTTATGGGAAAAAGGGCTGTTTGTCACCGGTCAGCGTTCCCAATGCGATCGTCAAGCTCTACTTCCGGTTTTTCAAGTATTCCCTGGACTGCAGTTACACGATCAGCGGGGGGAAGATGGCCGAAGTGGGAGTTTCCTTTTCCACGACCTTCAGGCAGGACCTCCGGTCCTATCTGGACTGGTACAAGGTTAATGCCGGAAAGTAACGTTCCCCGCCGCATTTTGCACAGCGTGCCTTTTTTTGCCCCGCATTTTGGCGGCGTGGCCGACCGTTGCTATCAACTGACCAAGGTCTTGGCCGGCCAAGGCCATGATATCACGATTCTTACGACCGATTATCAGCTCAGCCTCCCGTATGCCGCTTCGTTGGACCCGGTCAAGGTGGTTCCGGTGAGGAGCCATGGCGGGCGCTTCAGATACTGTCCGGCGGTCAAGCCCTGGTTGGAGGAAAACATCGGGTGTTTCGACATCTGTCATCTGATGAACCATTACAGTTATATCAATTTAGCTGTGGCTGACGCTTGCCGAAGGAGGCGAATCCCATATCTGTTCTCGGCCATGGGCTCCATGCCGGTCATGCATCGGAGTTTCTTGAAAAAGCGTTTGTTCAACCGGCTGGTCGGTTACAGGCTGATTCTGGGGGCGACCGGCCTGGTCGCGATCACCCGTCAGGAGGCCCGTCAGTATCTGGACTACCACCCCGGAATCGACCCCGCTCGCGTTTTTGTATTGCCCAACGCGATTGATGACACGTACGACGAATCCGTTGATCCAGGCGCCTTCTACAGGCGACTGGGTATTCCCGAACGGTTCCGCCTGGTTCTGTATGTCGGCCGCCTAGACCATATCAAGGGGCCGGACCTGCTGGTGCAGGCGTTCGCCAGGGTCGCTCAGGACTTTCCCGAGGCCGCCCTTGCCCTCGTCGGGCCGGACTTCGGCGCCCGGGAAACCGTCCGGCGTCTGATCAAAACGAACGGCCTTGGGGACCGGGTCTTTCTTTGCGGACCGCTTTACGGCGGGGAGAAACTGGAGGCCTACGCCGCAGCTGATATTCTGGCGGTGCCAAGCCGGAGGGAGAACATGTCCATCGTGGCCCTGGAGGCGGCGGTCTGGAAGGTACCGGTGGTCATTTCCGAAACGGCCGGGTTTCCCGAGGTGGCCGATTCCGGCGCGGGACGGGTCGTCCGCCCCGAAATCGACGACATCGCCAGGGCCCTGCTCGATCTGCTGCTCGATGAGCCGGGTCGCCGGGGCATGGCTGAAAATGCCCGTCGGATGGTCCTGGACAACTACCTCTGGGAAAAAATTGGAAAGCGTTTCGACGGGTTGATGGGGGACCTCTTGGACGAAAGGACCCCGGTAGCATGAACATTCTGATCGTGAGCCAGTATTTCTGGCCCGAGAATTTTCCGATCAACGACTTTTCCCTGGGGCTGTCGGAGCGGGGCCACCGGGTCACCGTGCTGACGGGTATCCCAAACTATCCGGTCGGCCGTTTTTTCGACGGATATGGGTTTTTCAGGCAAGCGAGGCAGAACTATCATGGTATCGAGGTCTTGCGGGCGCCGCTTCTGCCTCGGGGCCGGGGGCGCCTTCGACTGAGTATCAACTACCTGTCCTTTGCGGTGCTCGGCAGTCTCACCGGTCCCTTCCTGTGCCGGGAGCCCTATGATCTGGTTCTGGTTTACGAACCCTCCCCCATCACGGTCGGGCTGGTGGCCTGGGTCATGAAACTGGCAAAAAACGCACCCATGATGTTCTGGGTCCAGGACCTTTGGCCGGAAAGTCTCTCGGCGACGGGTATGGTCCGGGCCCGATGGATACTGAATCTGATAGGCGAACTGGCCCGGTTCATCTATGCCCGCTCCGATCTCATCCTGGTCCAGTCCCGGGCCTTTTTCGAACCGATCTAAAAGTTCGGCGTGAGCCGGGAACGAATCGTCTATCTTCCCAACAGCGCCGATTCCCTCTATCATCCCGTCGACCCGGACAGGGACTCGCCAGCGGCCGCCTCCCTGCCTGACGGATTTCGGGTCATGTTTGCGGGCAACATCGGGGCCGCCCAGGATTTTCAAACGATACTGGCCGCGGCGGAACGTCTGACCCCATATCCGGATATCCACTGGGTGATTCTTGGAGACGGGCGAGACAAGGACTGGGTCGAAGACCAGGTCCGAAGGCGGAGGCTGACCCGGAACGTTCATCTGATCGGGCGACACCCGGTCCAGGCCATGCCAGGGTACTTCGCGCTGGCCCAGGCGCTTCTCGTGACGCTTCGAGACGATCCGATCTTTTCCCTGACCATTCCCTCCAAGATTCAGGCCTATCTGGCTTGCGGACGGCCGATCATCGCCGGGCTGGATGGGGAAGGGGCCCGGGTGGTCAGAGAGGCCGGGGCCGGCCTGGCCGTTCCCGCCGGGAACCCGGAAGCCTTGGCCGGTGCGGTACTTGAACTTTATAATCTGTCCGACAAGGAACGCCGGGCCATGGGACTGGCGGGCCGGCGCTATTTCGAAGCCCACTTCGAGCGGAACCTGTTGCTCGACAGGCTGGTTGACTATATGAATCGTGTATCCATGGAGGCAGGCAGATGCGCGTCCTGATACCGGGTGGAGACGGAATGCTCGGCCACCGGCTGCTCAAACATCTGGCGCCCCGGCACGACGTCCGCGTGACCCTGCGCCGGGAATTATCCGCCTATGCCGGCTTCGGAATTTTTAACGATCGCAACGCCTACCCCCGGGTCGACGTCCACTCGGATCGTCTGATCGAAGTCATGAGAGCCTTTCGGCCCGAAGCGGTGGTCAACTGCATTGGCCTGGTCAAGCAGCGGCCCGACGCCGAGGAGTGCCGTCCCGGTCTGGAAATCAACGCCCTGTATCCTCACCGACTGGCCGACTGGTGCAGGGACGTGAAGGCCCGGCTGGTGCACCTGAGCACGGACTGCGTTTTCTCCGGGCAAAAGGGAAACTACAACGAAGACGACCCCTTTGATGCACAAGACCTTTACGGCCAGACCAAGTTCCTGGGGGAGGTGTGCCAACCCCCCTGCCTGACCCTGAGGACGTCGATCGTCGGCCCGGAACTCAGCCGCAAACAGGGGCTCATTGAATGGTTTCTGGCCCAAAAAGGGCCGATCAACGGGTTTACCAATCATATTTACACCGGCCTGACCACCATGGAGATGGGAAGGGTCGTTGAAAAACTGCTGATCGATCATCCCCGGGCCTCGGGCCGCTACCATGTTTCCAGCGAGCCGATTTCCAAACACGACCTGCTGGTCCTCGTCAAAAAAAAGCTCGGCCTTCCGACCGAGATCAGGCCCCATGAGACGCCGTCTCCATGTGATCGGAGCCTGGATTCGACCCGGTTTCGGCAGGCCTTCGACTATGTACCGCCGACCTGGGAGGCCATGACGGACGAGTTATGCGAGGAACTGGCCAAGGAGCGAAAATGATGTTCGAAAACCAGACCATCCTGGTTACCGGTGGGACGGGTTCCATGGGCAAGACCCTGGTCCGGCGGATTCTCTCCGGAGAAATGGGGACGCCCAGGAAAGTCATTGTCTTTTCCCGGGACGAGGCCAAGCAGCACGACATGCGGATGTCATATCTGCACAAGCTGGTAGCCACGGATGAAATCATCTACCGAAATTTTATAAGCGCGCTCGAGTTTCGTCTCGGCGACGTCCGCAACTTTCCGGACATCTGCGGAGCGGTCAGGGACGCGGACTACGTGATCAACGCCGCGGCTCTCAAACAGGTCCCGGCATGCGAATACTTCCCCACCCAGGCCGTGATGACCAACTGTCTGGGGGCCTCGAACATCGTGCGGGCCATCGAGGAAAACCGGCTGCCGGTCAAAGCGGTTTTGGCCGTCAGTACCGACAAGGCCTGCAAACCGGTCAACGTGATGGGTATGACCAAGTCCCTGCAGGAGCGAATCATCATTGCGGCCAACATCCTCAATCCGAAGACGCGGTTCATCTGCGTCCGCTACGGCAACGTGCTCGCTTCACGCGGTTCGGTCATACCCCTGTTCCACCATCAGATCAGGAACGGCGGACCGGTAACGGTTACGGTTCCCGAGATGACCCGCTTTCTACTGAGCATCGACCAGGCGGTGGACACGGTGTTCACGGCACTGGGAGAGGCCGGACGCGGGGAAACCTACGTGCCCAAAGCCCCGTCGGCCACGATGCTCAACATCGCCAGGGCCCTCATCGGAGACCGGCCCGTGGCCATACAGTACACGGGCATTCGTCCGGGCGAGAAAATGAACGAGATCATGGTGTCTGAGGAGGAGGCCAACCACTGCGTCCGGCGCGGCGACTATTACGCCATACGGCCCATGTTGCCCGAACTCCTCGACCCGGACCGCGACGAGCCCAACGCCTTGAGCGGGGAGTTCAGTTCCGGAGGCGACGTTCTGGACCTGGACGGGACCGTGGAACTGCTCAGGCGCCACAAACTCATGATGGACGACGTCGACCCGGCTGAAGCCGGGGAACTGCTGCGCTAGCCCGGATTCTAGGAGCGAACAATGACCATCAAAGTGATGACCGTGGTCGGCACCCGTCCCGAAATCATCAAGCTATCGAGGGTCATCAGCGAGTTGGACCGGCACGCCGACCATGTCCTGGTCCACACTGGACAGAACTACGACTATGAACTGAACGATATCTTTTTCAAGGAACTCGATATCAGGCGTCCGGACCATTTCCTCGAAGCGGCGGGTGAAACCGCGGCCCAGACCATCGGTCAGGTCATAGCCGGGACGGACGAGGTTCTGCTTCGGGAACGCCCGGATGCCTTTTTGATCCTGGGAGACACCAATTCCTGCCTATCCGTCATATCGGCCAAGCGCCGCCAGGTACCCGTTTTCCACATGGAGGCGGGAAACCGGTGTTTCGACCAGCGGGTCCCGGAGGAAATCAATCGCCGGATCGTGGATCACACCAGCGACATCAACCTGACTTATACGGAGCACGCCCGTCGTTATCTGCTGGCCGAAGGCCTTCGGCCGGAAACGGTCATCAAGACGGGTTCGCCCATGAAAGAGGTCCTGGATTACCATCGTCCGGGAATCGAGGCTTCGGACGTGCTGGATCGGCTGGGTCTGGAGTCCGGCCGTTACATGGTCCTCAGCGCTCATAGGGAGGAAAACGTCGATAACGAGGCGAACTTCACCCGGTTGATGGAAACGGTCTCGGCCATTGCCCAAGGTTGGGACCTGCCCATTATCTTCTCCACGCATCCTCGGACCCGGAAACGGATAGATGAGCGTAATCCGGACCTGGATGACGACCGGATTCGTTTCCTCAAACCCCTTGGTTTCCTGGACTACGTCAAGTTGCAGATGAATGCCTGTTGTGTCGTGTCCGACAGCGGAACCATTACCGAGGAATCATCGATCCTGAATTTCCCCGCGGTGACCATCCGCCAGGCCCATGAAAGGCCTGAAGGGATGGATGAGGGGGCGGTCGTCATGTGCGGTCTCGATGCGGAACGGGTCCTGGAATCGATAAAAGTCGTGGTGGCCCAGCAGGCCGAGGCCCCGAGACCCTTCAGGATGGTTCAGGATTACGAGGCGAAGAACGTCTCCAGGAAAGTTATGCGGATCATTCTGAGCTATACGGATTATGTTAACCGAACCACTTGGTATAAAGGATAGTCTGGTATCGACATGTCAACCATTGCCATAACGGGGGCGACCGGTTTCATCGGCCGGACCCTGGCTTCATTCATGAAGGATCGAGGCTGGAGAGTGCTGGGAACGGTTCGCGCTTCGGATCAGGCGGGGACCTTGCCCGATGGCGTGGAACCCCTGGTGATCGGTCACATCGGAAGCGGGACGGACTGGGGCCGGAGCCTGGACGGCGTGGACGCGGTCGTCCATTTGGCCGCCAGGGCGCATGTGGCTCGGGACAGGGCCTCGGACCCGCTGGCCGCCTTTCGCGAGGTCAACGTGGCCGGTTCGGAGCGTCTGGCCCGGATGGCGGCCGAGGCGGGAGTGGGGCGGATGATCTTCGTCAGCTCCATCGGGGTCAACGGCAATTACACCACCGGGGCCCCATTCACGGAGGCTGGTGAGCCCTGCCCCCATGATTTGTATGCGGTTTCGAAATGGGAAGCGGAGCAGGCCCTCAGCCGGATCGGCCGGGAGACGGGACTGGAGATCGCCACCCTGCGCCCTCCGCTGGTCTATGGGCCGCAGGCTCCCGGGGACCTGACCGCCCGGATCATCCGGATGGTGGAGAGAAACCTGCCTCTGCCCCTGGCCGGCATCAAGGCCCGGCGCAGCTACATTTACAGCAAGAACATGGTCGAGGCCATTTTCACCTGTCTGACCCATCCCCGGGCCGCCGGGCAGACCTACCTGGTCAGCGACGGCCAGGATGTCTCGACCCCTGAGTTCATCAAGCATGTGGCCGGGGCCATGGGCCGTTCGGCCCGGCTTTTTCCCTGTCCCATGGCGCTATTGCGTCTGGCGGGCCGTCTGGCTGGAAAGGCGAGGACCGTGGAGGGCCTGCTCACGGCACTCGAGATCGATTCCTCGAAGATCAGGATGGACCTGGACTGGCAGCCTCCCTATACGGTTTCCGTCGGGCTGGCCGAGACCGTGGACTGGTACATGACGCATGAGCGTTCATGACGGCGATGGTCCGAAGGGCCTCCGGTCGAGGTGGTAAATGAATGGACGTCGGATTCTTGTCACCGGCCCTACCGGTTTTGTCGGTCGGGGGCTGCTCGACCGCCTGACAAGAGAAGGATGGCTTATCCGGGCCGCCGTTCGATCGGCGGATCGGGCCGCTCTGCTGCCGACGGATGTTGAGGCGGCCGTGGTCGGCCCCATCGGGCCTTTGACGGACTGGCGGCCCGTTCTGTCCGGGATTGACGTCGTCGTTCATCTGGCCGCCAGGGCTCACGTGATGAACGACCCGGCCGGCGATCCGCTGGCGGCTTACCGGGAGGTCAACGCGGCGGGTACCGAATGTCTGGCCCACGCGGCCGTTGACGCCGGAATCGAACGGTTCGTTTTCATGAGTTCCGTCAAGGTCAACGGCGAGGGCGCCGCCCGGCCCTATACCGAGACCGACCCGCCCGACCCTGCCGACGCCTATGGACTGACCAAGCTGGAGGCTGAAACCGCCCTGGCGGGAGCGGCTCGGGAAGCCGGGATGGCAATGGTTGTCCTCAGGCCGCCACTGGTGTACGGGCCGGGGGTCAAGGCCAATTTTCTAAATCTCCTTCGGGCCGTTGACCGGGGACTGCCTCTGCCCCTGGCTTCGGTGGACAACCGCCGCAGCCTGATCTATCTGGGCAACCTCGTCGATGTCATCATGACCTGTCTCGTTCACGAGAAGGCCGCCGGCAAGACCTATCTGGTCAGCGACGGGGAAGACGTTTCGACGGCTGAACTCATACGCAAAATGGCAGCGGCCCTGGGCCGGCCGGCCCGCCTCTGGCCCGTGCCCCCGATTCTGCTGAAAGCGGCCGGCCGACTGACCGGTCGTTCCGCCTCCATCGACCGTCTCCTCGGCTCCAATACAGTGGATGCCTCCGGAATCCGGAGCGACCTGGACTGGAGGCCGCCCCATGACATGGCCGACGGCCTCGAGGAAACGGCGCGCTGGTTCAAAGGACTTTGAACGTGCGGGGCGGATCAAGCGGTCACGGACAATCGGAGTTGGAATGATATACATGCCGCCGGCGGCCGGCCTGATTTTGGGGGCCGGCGGAGCCTGGTTCATGCTCCTCTGGGGCGACCGGCTCGGTTTTACGGACCTTCCCAACGAGCGCAGTTCGCACGTCAAACCCACCCCCAAAAGCGGAGGGGTGGGTATTTTTATCGCTTTTCTGGCCTGCGCCCTCGTACTGCCCCTGCCTGCCTGGTTCTGGGTCCCCGTCGCGGGGGTGGCCCTGTTGAGCCTTTATGACGATTACTCGGGCCTGACCTATCGATTCCGCCTGTTCGGACAGTTCGCAGCCGCCCTGGTCCTGTTGCTCTCGAATTATGAATGGTTCGGACCGACCGTGGTCCGGTCCTTGCTCATCCTGCCCGCCGCCGTTTACATCGTGGGAACGGCCAACTTCTACAACTTCATGGACGGAATCGACGGCATGGCCGGAATCACCGGTTTCATCGCCTTCGGACTCCTGGCCCTGATGGGACAAGTTGCCGGGGCGGTCCCGAATCACGCGATGCTCGCCATGGCGTTGTCGGCGGCCTGCCTCGGGTTTCTGCCCTTCAACCTGTACAAGGCCCGCCGCGTCTTCATGGGTGATGTCGGCAGTATCCTGCTTGGGTTCACCTTCGCCTTTTTTACTCTGTCCCTGGCCCGAAGTCTGACGGATTTCATCTGTCTGGCCGCTTTTCTGTTCCCGTTTTACGGCGACGAGCTGACCACCATGGCCATACGCTTGAAGGACGGCGAGCGATTGACGCAGCCTCACCGGAGGCATCTTTACCAGATTCTGGCCAATGAAATCGGCCTGGATCACTGGAAGGTCTCCCTGGGTTACGGCATTCTCCAGATCGCCTGCGGCCTGTCCGTCATGGCGGTCAGGTCCGATGGATGGTTGGCCGCGTTCTTGACCCTGCTGCTTTTCTCCGCGGGTTTCATCGCGGCGACCCTTTACGTGAGGCTTGTCGTCCGGAGGCGGTTTCACCGGGAGGCGAATCTTTGATTTACCTGGTCGGACGAGTCATGGTAGGTTGAGTCGGCCCGAAGGCGATTAGAGGCTCATGTCCATAGGAAAGCTAGTCCGGTGTTGAAAAATCTGTTCAGACGAAACGCGTTGCTCATGTTCGGAGCGGACGCCTTTTTGGTGGCGGCCTGCTACTTCGTTTCTTTCATGATTCGCTTCGAATTTTCGCCCCCTGGTTATGAATGGGAAAACCTGTGGCGTATCCTGCCCTGGGTCATTCCGGTCAAGATGACGGCCTTCGTCTTCTTCCGGCTCTATCGCGGACTGTGGCGATATACCAGCCTCCAGGACCTGTGGCGCATCGGCCAGGCCGTTTTTTCCAGTTCATCCATCATCGTCCTGGCCGTCCTGATGCTCAATCGTTTTCATGGCGTGTCCCGCTCGGTATTCCTGATCGACGCTGTGCTGACCTTGATGGCCATCGGCGGAGTCCGCGTGGCCGTCCGCTTATACTATTCGGTGAAAGAAGGCGGGATGGGTCGTTTCTTTCCGCTGTTTCTGGCCGATGACCGGGGCCGGAAACGCCTGATCATCGTCGGCGCCGGGAATTTGGGTGAAAAAGTCCTGCGCGAAATCATCCACAACCCGTCCCTTCGTTTGACCCCGATCGGCTTTCTGGACGATTCGCCCGCCAAAGTCGGCCTGAACATCCACGGCGTACCGGTAATCGGGACGATCGACGAACTGGATGACCCCTCGATCGAGTTCGACGAAATCCTGATCGCCATGGATACGGCCGGGGGTGAACGAATGCGGCGGCTGGTCGATCTATGCGAACGGTCGGGCAAACGCTACCGGACCATGCCGGTCATGGGGGAACTTATCGGGGGCAAGGTTTCGTTGACCGCCATTCGGGAAGTCAGCCTGGAAGACTTGCTGGGACGGAGCGAAGTCGTCCTGGACCAGGCCGCTATCGCCGGGTACCTCGGAGGAAAGCGGGTCCTGATCACCGGCGCCGGCGGATCGATCGGGTCGGAACTGGTTCGCCAGGCCAGCCGGTTCCAGCCCAGTGTTTTGGGACTGCTCGACATCAGCGAGTTCAACCTGTTCAAGGTCGGCATGGATTACCGCCACCTGGCCTCCCAAGCGACCGCCAGGGAGTTCCTGGCCGATATCAGAAACCGGGAATCCATGGATCGGGTCTTTCGCGAACTTCGTCCCCAGGTCGTGTTTCATGCCGCCGCCTACAAGCACGTCTTCATGCAGGAGACCCATCCCTGGGAAGCGGTACTGAACAACGTGCTCGGGACTCGGATCGTGGCCGAGACGGCCCGGGATCACCAGGTCGAACGTTTCGTCCTGGTCTCGACCGACAAGGCGGTTCGGCCGACCAACGTCATGGGGGCGACCAAGCGGGTGGCGGAGATGCTGGTCGCCTGCATGAACGGATCGACCCAGTTCATGGCGGTTCGTTTCGGAAACGTGATGGGCAGTTCCGGTTCGGTTATTCCGATCTTCAAGGAGCAGATCGCCCGGGGCGGCCCGGTGACGGTGACCCATCCCGAAGTGACGCGGTATTTCATGAGCGTACCCGAGGCGGCTCAGCTCATCCTCCAGGCCGGCGCCATCGGCCGGGGCGGTGAGATATTCATCCTGGAGATGGGCGATCCGGTCCGGGTCCTGGACATGGCCCGGGACCTGATTCGACTGCACGGGTGGGAACCGGAACGTGACATCCCCATCGAGTTTATCGGTCTGCGCTCCGGGGAAAAACTGTATGAGGAGCTGATCACCGAAGGCGAAGGCATCATGCCCACCGGCCACGACAAGATCATGGTCCTCAGAGGAAACGAGTGTGCGATCGAGCCCCTCATTGAAAAAATCGACGGCCTGATCGTCACGGCCGCCACGTACGACGCCGAAGCCATCCGGGACGGCCTGAAGGGGATCGTGCCCGAATACGCGCCCGAGAACAACTCGGACTGATTCATTCCCTAAACCACGGGCTCGACCGGACGTGACTTGGCTGCAAATAACAAGCGAATAGCCGCTCTGGTCCTGGACTGGTACGACCAGAACCGACGGGTCCTGCCTTGGCGTGAAACGGGTGACCCTTACCGAATCTGGGTGTCCGAGATCATGCTTCAGCAGACTCAGGTCAAGACGGTCCAGCCGTATTATGAACGCTTTGTCTCCCGGTTTCCGGACGTCGAGACACTGGCCCGGTCCTCTCTGGACCAGGTGCTCAAGGCCTGGGAAAACATGGGTTATTACGC
>JAHJTB010000284.1 GCA_018830135.1 Pseudomonadota bacterium
ATACCCACCGTACCCGGAGCTCACAGGCCTTCTTCTCTGACTCCAACTTGCGAAACCACTTCCTTGGCCAACTTCCCTGGCGGCCTGGCCCGACAGGACACACAAAATATGCCATCTCCCACTTCGCCGAGAATTGCTGCGCAACCGGCCGGGCGGTTGCCAAAGCCGTGCCCCGGATGCTATATTGAAAAAAGTCCGATGGACGCATCGGACCGGATATCCCAATTCGCAGGGGGTGCACGAATGAGGGCCCGGAAAACCGCTCAGGGATTCACCCTGATTGAACTGATGATCGTCGTGGCCATTATCGGTATCCTGGCCGCGGTGGCCATCCCCCAGTTTCAAAGCTACCGGACCCGGGCCCAGGACGCGGCGGCCAAGTCGGCCCTGCATCAACTGGCCAAGGCCCAGGAAGACTACTACCTCCAGTACAGCGAATACGCCCGGAACCGCGTCAACCTGTTCACCTCGAGCGGCTGGACCGTGGAAGCCACGATTACACTGAGCATCCTGGCCGCCACCAGTGCGTCCTGGTCGGGCACGGCCGCGCATACCTCCTCGCCCAACGTCTGGACCTATTCGAGTGCCGGCGGCGGTCTGCAATAAGGCTGCTTCAGGCTTTCGCAACATCTCGGTCATCCGACCGAAACGGCCTTGGTTTATGAAACGCATTTTGGGGGTCATGGCCCTGCTGATTCTGGCCGCGATCGCGCCCTGGACCCGGCCGACCGTCGGTCTGGCCATCGGGGACCGGGCCGCGCTGGAATCGTCCCGTTTCGAACGGGACCGGGCCGCGGCCGCGCTGGACCCGGCCGGCGGTCTCCCGGCCGGAACGATCACCGTGCCCGGGTCCCGGGTCCTGGGCCTGGCCTGGCAGCCCATGCACTGGTGGGTCCTGGGGGATTCGGGCCTTATCACCCGGGTGGACCTTTCGGGCCGCGCCCTCGGGTATCTGCGTGCACCCGGACCGGCCGCGCGCGGCCTGGTCTTTGACGGCGGTGGGCTTTGGATCGCCGACGCCCTCGACGACCGGATCGACCGGCTTTCCCCGGACGGGGAGATCACGGCCTCGATTCCGGCCCCGCCCTGGCCGTCGGGGCTGGCCTGGGACGGTCGGCGCCTCTGGATCGGCTCCTGGGCCGACCGGAACGTTTACCAGATCGACCCGGCGGACGGCCGGGTGATCGACGTGTTCGGCGTCCCGGACGGGGACTACCCCTACGGACTGGCCTGGGACGGCGGCGGGCTCTGGGTCTCCACCGCGCAAGGCCTTTTCCGGATCGATCCCGCCGACCGTCGTATCACGGCCACGAGGCAGGACCCGTTCCACCGCCACGGGCGGGCCTATGCCCTGGCCTTTGACGGCGGCCGTCTCCGGCAGGGCGGCTGGCTGGGCAACGACCTTTCCCCCGTTGACGTTCCGGACTTGGCCCCGGTCCGGGCCGCGGCCGCCAGGGCCGTGCCCGCCGCCGCCACCGGCGCGGCCGAGGTCAGCGGCGTCAACGTCACGGTCAACGGAACGGTCAATCCCCGGAGCGAAGACACGACCTATTATTTCGAATTCGGGCAGACGCCGGGATACGGGCTGAGAACCGCCTCCCGGTCCGCGGGATCGGGCGCCGTGGACGTGGCCGTCAGCGACCGGATCATCGGCCTGACCGCCGATACCGTCTATCACTACCGCCTGGTCGCGGAAAACCCGTCGGGAACGGCCCTCGGCCCGGATGCTTCCTTTACCACCGGTCGGCCCAGCGGGATCAGCCTCGCTCTGACCGGCAATTCCGGGTACCTGGCGGCCAGTACGAGCTGTTTCATCGACGCCTGCCCCGACCCGGGCGGGACCGGACCGGCCCCGGGCCTGACCGGCCTGGCCCTGGCCCTGCTGGCCGCCGCCCTCGCCACGATCCGGCGGGCGCGAAAAGGCTCCTGACCCCTTTTCCCGACGAAATGCATAGCGAAACGCGAAGTTGGACCGCTTTTTGACCGCGGGCGTATCAGACGATACGTCGAGGTCAAAAAGCGGGAAACGAGCGTTGCAGCACGCATTTCGGCGCCGCGGTACAAGGCAACTGCAAAATCCGGGTTTAACATCCCGCTTCGGATATCCCCACCCGTCGCTTGCCGTAAGGGCGCCTGCCTGCTATGTTTAGACATGGCCCGGCCGTCTCGGGGGGGAACCGGGCCAAATACTCATTGACGCGTACCGGGCAATGTGTTAACGACAACTATCCGGATTTTACGCGAAATTGGCGGTTACTATGCACGAGATGTCCATTGCCCAGAGTATTCTTGACATCGTCAAGGAGGAAATGGCCAAACACCAGGTCGAAAAGCTGGCCGCGATCAACATCGCCGTAGGCGCCCTGTCGGCCGTGGTCCCCTCCTCCCTGACATTCTGTTACAATGTCCTGGTGGACAAGACGGAATTCGCTGAAACCCGGCTCAACGTCCGCGTGGTGCCTCTGACTTACAGTTGCTACGCCTGCGGACATGATTTCACATCCGAGGAAATGACCTTCGAATGCCCCGCCTGCGGGGAGGCGGACCCGATGCTTACCGCCGGCCGGGACCTGACCATCGAGAACATCGAGGTGGCCGAAACCGAAAAGGAGTAATGGCAGCCATGAAGGTTTCCGTCGTTCGCAACATACTCGAGGCCAACGAGCGCATATCCCAGCAAAACCGAAAACGATTCAAGGAAGGCCGCGTCTTTGTCATCAACCTGATGTCCTCGCCGGGCGCGGGCAAGACCAGCCTTTTGGAACGGACCATCGATGCCCTCAAGGACCGGATCAAGATCGGCGTCATCGAGGGCGACATCCAGTCCGACCGGGACGCCGAGCGGGTGGCCCAGAAGGGCGTCCAGGCGGTCCAGATCAACACGGACGGCGCCTGTCACCTGGACGGCAACATGATCCTGGACGCCGTGGACCAGTTCGACCTGAAGGAACTGGACCTGCTCGTGGTCGAAAACGTGGGCAACCTGGTCTGTCCGGCCGAGTTCACCCTGGGCGAGGACGCCAAGGCCATGATCCTGTCGACCACCGAAGGGGACGACAAGCCCATGAAGTACCCCCTCATGTTCCAGGAGTCCGAAGTCCTGCTGGTCAACAAGATCGACCTGCTGCCCTATATCGACTGCGACGTGGAAAAGATCAAA
>JAHJTB010000285.1 GCA_018830135.1 Pseudomonadota bacterium
GGCCTTGGCCAGACCGATCAATCGGGGCAGCCGGGTCGTACCGCCCAAGCCGGGAATGATGCCGTTCTTGACGTCGGGCAGTCCGAACTTGGCCTCCCGGACCGCGATCCGGAAGTCGCAGGCCAGGGCCAGTTGAAGCCCCCCGCCCAGAACATGGCCGTTGATCGCCGCGATGGTGGGCTGAGGGATAGCCTCGACCTTGTCGAAGACCCCCTGGATTTCCCTGAAGGTTCGTTTATAGGCCTCCTTGCCGCCGGCCTCGGCCGGCCGGTCGGCCAGCCCGGTGATGTCCCCTCCCGAACAAAAGACCGATCCGGCGCCGGTGAAGACCACCACCCGCACCTCGGGGTCGACCGCGGCCGTCTCGGCCGCCCTGGCGATCGCGAAAAACATGTCGTGATTGATGGCGTTCATCCTGTCCGGCCGGTTCAGGGTCAAGGTCAGGATGCCGGCCTCCTTCCGCCGCAACAGTGTTCCCTTCCCGCTCGATTCGTTCATCGCGCCTCTCCAAAGGTGACGATCTCGGATTTCCCGACCGCGCGACCCGAATCGCATATCACCGCCCGCCACCTTGGTCCCGGGCCGCGCCATTGTATCCTCGTCATGGATGTGTCAGGATGCCTAACATACCGCGCGGCATTATTCAACCCGGACATTATAATCGGGTTTGCAGCGGGTGACGGTCCTTCGGATAGGCCGATGGTCATGGTGTTTGGAAACGGGCGCCGCCAAGAGCGGTGGCTGACGCCTAAACCGGCTGGTGGTTTCCCGGGGAAATATATAATATATAATTGATTTTATTTTTAATTTGTCGTCCCTCTTCTCCCCGTGACCATTGGATTCCTTGAAAGGCAACTCGGCAGTGAACCCCTGATCCATTCCGTCGGCCCGCCCGACCGCGGCCGGGCTATTTGAGCGTGGATATCTTCCGGGTCTGCAGGAGGAAGAGTTCACCTTTCTGAAAGGCCCACTCCACGTCCTGGGGTACGCCGCCGTAGTGGGATTCGACCCGGAGGGCCACGGCACCCAGTTCCTTGAGCTGGTGGTCGTCCAAAGTGGGCTGATCCGCCCGCGCCGGTGGAATTTCGACCACCCGCGAGCCCGTACCCGAGCTTTCATCCCAGACGACCATGTGGGTCTTGCGGTTGATGAACCGTTTTTTGACCGACAGGCTAGCCTTGTCCAGCAGAAAGAAGTCGGTGGGACGATTGCCCGAGACCACTGATTCACCCAGCCCCCAATTGGCGTCGACGGCCATTTCGTCCCGGGACTGGTTGACCGGATTGGCGGTGAAGATGACGCCGGCCGAGTCGGCCCCGATCATCTCCTGGATGACCGGTGCGATGCGCATGGCGAAATGGTCCACCCCGCGATGAATCCGATCCATGACGGCCCGGGTGTTCCAGAGGGAGGCCCAGCAGTGCTTGACCGTTTGCAGGACCGAGTCCTCGCCCTGGATGTAGTAGAACGTGTCCATCATGCCGGGAAACGAGGTGATCCCGGTGGCCAGGGCCGAGTTGGAGGAGCGGACGGCCACGGCCGTGGCTTTGGACACGGGCGAGATCAGGTAGTAATAGTCGGCCACGTCCGCCCGGACGTCCGGAGGGATGGGCGTTTTGATGATCAGGCCCTGTATCTGGGCCGTGATCCGGGTCACGCCATCCAGGTCCCGGCCGACCAGGTTCGAGGCCAGGTCCCGGATTCGGGGTTCCAGGCCGCTCTTTTCAAGAAAGTACTGGTACGCGTCCGCCTTGAGGCAGAAGCCCCGGGGGACCCGGAAGCCGGCACGCGTCAGTTCGCCCAGATTGGCGCCCTTGCCCCCGTATTGTTCCGCGTCCGAGGCGCCGATCATGTCGAAAGGCGTTACAAAATTCCCCATCTCCCACTCCTCTGACAGGTGTTTCAGTCCAGTATTCTGACCAGGCCCTCGTCTCCGTCCACTTCGACGGTCTGGCCGGTCTTGATGATCCGCGTCGCCTGGGGGATGAAGGTCACAGCCGGGATGCCGTACTCCCGGCTGACGATGGCGCCGTGGCACAACACGCCCCCGGTTTCAATGACCAGGCCGGCCAGGTTGATGAAGGCCGGGGTCCAGGCCGGGTCGGTGTTGCTCGAAACCAGGACTTCCCCTTTTTCGATCAGGCCGATGTCCTCGATCCGGGTGACGACCCGGGCCGGGCCCCGAACCTTGCCCGGACTGACGGCCAGTCCTTCGAAAACAGTCGCGCCCGTTCCGGCATCCGCCGACGGCCTTTCCTGGCCGTCTTCTTCGTACTCCTCGTGTCCCCGGAGGAAGGTCGGAGGGAAATGGCCCACCTGGTCCGGATAGACGGCTCTCCGGGCCGAAGCATCCCGCTTGATCTCCTCGCGGTAGTCCGGTTTCGCGGCCAGGTCGAAGAGTTCGTCCTCGAAGAGAAAGAAAACGTGCCGGTCCTCCTCCAGAAGCCCGGCCTCCCGGTATCGCCGGCCGATTTCCAGGGAGACCTTTTTCAGGGCGAACAGAATCTGATCCAGGGAAAAGCGCTGGTTTTCCCGATAGAGATAGTAGGTCTGAGCCATGCCCAGGACCCATGTGAATATGCGGGTCTTGAGAAAGCCGCCGCCGGAGTTTCCGACGGTCTCCAGGATTTCGGCGGTCATGACCTCCCGTTCCCGCCGCTTTTCCTCCTCGAGCGCCAGCGGATCATGGAGAGACTCTTGGCCGGCGAACCCGCGAATCAGGTCGACGACCATCTCCGGCCGTTCTTCCCAGCGGTCCTCGAACATCTCCCGGGAAGCGCCCCGGTGACGGTATTTTCCGATGAACTCCCGGAAGGTCCGGGCGGCCGGAACGTCATCTCCCCCCTCGAACAGGCGCCGGACGACCTCCCCGGCCCGGGCCGGATCGCGAACGGCCGCCTTGAGTTCGGGGTCCTCGATCTGGCGGGCCAGGCGATGGATGTCCTTGTTGGTTTCCAGGGTCAGGCTGCCCGGCAGGCCGCCCAGCAGGACCTTGCTCCGGGCGGCCGCCTCCTCGGAACCCCATTTCCGGAGCAGGCCATCGAGGGCCTGGGTCATGATGGGCCCCCAGGCGGACTGCCCGGCCTTGAGCAGCACGAAATGGTAGTCGCCCCGTTCCTTCCAGACGGTGAAGGCGGTCAGGAGTTCGTCAAGCCGCATGGCGGTCAGATCGGTTTCGACCAGGGCCTGGAAGTCCCGTTCGACGGTAAAGCGCCACTCGGTCATGGCCTTGTGGTTCTTGGTGATCCCGTCGGTGGGGTCCACCTGGTTGAACGGAGTGAGTCTGCTCAGGAAGACCAGGTTCTTCCAGGCGCTGGAGGGCAGATTGTCGAATCGTTCCTGGTCCGGGCGGCACAGGTAGGCCCTGACCCCTGGCAAACGGGCCGACGTGGGCACCTCGCCCATGACATCGAGCCAGTATTCGGAACTGGTGTAGGCAAAGCCCTTGTGATAGCGGAACTTGTTATGGATTTTGTCCGAAGGCGGCAGGGAGATGTTGGCAATCCAGTGACGGAGCAGACAGTAGGACAAGGGCGTGTAGGCATCCGCCCAGTACTCGTCACCGAAGCGTCGAGACCAGACCGTTGGGTCGTCATTGAAGTCGGTCAGGTATTGAGGCTTGGAGTACCTGGTCATGAGTGCGCTCCTCCATTTGAAAACGGTCGGTTGACACACAGGGCCGAGGAACGGACCGGGGCCGGAAGGGGGCCCCTCCGGCCGGCGGTCAGGTGGATATATTTAGACCCGAATTTTACGGTTGGCTTCCACCGCGGCGTCGAACATGCGGGGCGGGCGGATTCCTCGCTGCCTTCCGCGGGGTTAGCCCGCCAGGTAAACAAATGGAATTCATCCTTGCATGTCGACGCCTCGCCACAAACCCAACCGCAAAATTCGGATTAAAATCGCCTCATCAGGACGCGGTGCGAATTTGAGCGGCGCTACGGCCAACGACCTCCTTCATTCGGACAGCATGATAAAGATCAGGTATCCCAGCAGGGCCGCCCCGAATGCCGCCAGCAGCAGGCCGGCCGGACGGCCGAATCTGTTCTTCGGCCGGTCGGCGAGCAGTTCGGAGGGCACCTTGAGAAAGCGGAGCACCCGCATGGCCTGGAAAGGCCGGCGGGGCCGGGCGCCAAGCCGGACGCGGCCCCGCAGCATCTCCCCGGCCGGGCCGGCCTGGCCGGACAGAATCCGGCTCAGGGTGATGTACGAGCTTTTCAGGACCAGGTCGGCCCGGTCGTCGATCCCGTTTTGAATCTCGATCCGCTCTCCCAGAAAGGCGATGCTCGTGGCGATGCCTTTTTCCACTTGCACGGCCACCCGGCATCTCAGACCGAGTCCCTGGCGGACCTTGTAGTCGAACTCGCCCAGGTTCTGTTCGAGGTACTGGAGCATCATCATACCCAGGCCGTTAAGCGGACGGTCGTCGGCCGGGCCGACCGTGATGGCCGGACGGCGGCCCGCCTCGGCGGGCGGACCCCGGTAATCCATGTCAGGCACGACCATGGTCCGTCACTCCAGAATGATGTCCGCTTTGCCCATTTCGCGCAGGCCCTCGTTGTAGGCCGCGGTCATGCGCTTGGCCGCCGTGGCCATTTTCAGCATTTTCGTGGCCTTGCCGCCCAGCCGCATCCGGTTGCGGGCGATGGCCAGCATCAGGTTCAGCTTGCCGGACCAGTTCCGGTGAGCGTCGTCGGCCGCAATGGACACGGTGATGTCCGGTGCGTCCGGCGGGTCGCCCATGCCCGCGCCGGGTATTTCGCCCCGGGAGTCGATCCAGATTTTCACGTCCGGGTCGGTGAACTCGTACAGGGTCAGGAATTTCATGTCGGCGGATTTTTTGATGATGACCGGGTCCATGGCCGCTTTGGCGTACATGCTCATCATGGCCATGAAAACTTCCTCGCCGCTGTTCCAGAATTCAGACACGGCCTTTCCTCCTTTCAGGGCCGAAGCCGGCGACTGAGCGCCCCTCGCGGCCCGGTAACGGCTTTGCGCCGCGGTCCGTCTTCAATAGCCGCGTTCATTGGTTTCCCAAAACGGCTCCAGGCCCAGGTCTTCGGCCACGACCTTGAAGGCGCAGTATCCGGGTCCGGCGTTGGCCCCGCCCCCGGGGTGCATGTAGGGGCCGCACAGGTAGAGGTTCGGAATTTCGGTCCGGTAGTTCGAGGCCTCGGGGAAGGGGCGGAAGTGGCCGCCCTGGTCCGGGCGCATGGCCCCGTTCATGAAATCGCCCTCGACCATGCGCATCTCCTCGTGCTGGTCCAGGGGCGTGTAAAAGTATTTGGCGATGACGTTGTCCGGAGTCATGTTGGGCGCCCACCTCCGGAATCGTTCGAGAAAGCGGTCGTTGTATGTGGCCCGGACCTCCTCCCACTCGGCCCGGGTATGGGTGCTGGCCTTGGGAAAGAAGAACCAGCCGCAGAGGCTATGCTTGCCCGGAGGGGCATAGGTCGGGTCCCAGAGGCTGTTGACCCAGGTTCCGGCGCCGGGGATGCCCGGAATACGTCCGACTTCGGCGTCCCGGCAGTACTCGAGGACCTCGGCCGGGGTGTCGAACCCGACCACGGTGTAAAAGGTCCGGTTGATGTCCGGGTTATGGCGGGCGCTTTTGTATGCAGGCGCCTCGTGGAGGGCCAGCCCGGTCGAGGCCAGGACGCAGCTCGGCCCGCACTTGAAGTCCCGGGCCCTTTTGCCCCAGAGCGGGCTGAGGTTCTCCTCCCCGACCATGCCCAACAGGGTCTGCTGCAGGTCCGCATTGGAGGCCACGAACTTGGAGGCCCGGACCTCGGTCCCGTCGGCCAGACGCACGCCGACGGCCCGGCCGTTTTTCACCAGGATATTCTTGACCTCGCTGCTTTCATAAAACTCCATGCCCTCCCGCACTCCGGCCATGACCATGGCGTGGGCCAGGTTGTGGGTACCGCCAATCATCAGTTTCCAGTTGACGCTGATGAAGAAAACGGCCAACAGGGCCACGGTGCCGAAGCTCATCATCTCCAGGGGGCAGCCCCACTCGACGGACATCCGGTACAACAAGGCCCGGAGTTCCGGGGTCTCGAAGAGGTGGTCGATCAGGCTCCGCGCCGAACCCTTGGCGTAATGCCGGGGCAACCCCAGGATTTCCATGTAGGCCAGGGCCGAGGTGTTGCCCGGGTCCGGGTCCTCGTCGTCGGGCTGAACGGGAGGACTGTACATCATCATGGAAAAGGCGTCCTCGGAGTCCAGGGCCTTCTGCCGCAGGTCCACGTATGTGTCGGCGTCCTGTTTGGAGTAGACCGAAATGGACTTGTGGGACAGGTCGAGATGCTCGGTGTTGTAAAGCACGATGGGCGGCCGGCCGTCCGAAAAGGTGATGCCGGCCTGGGCCTTGGGGTAAAGGAATCGGGCGCCCAGTTTTTCCAGTTCGAAGTCCTGGTAAAAGGGCATCCAGTCCATGAATTCCATGAACTGGGCGTGCAGGTTGTGCAGAAATCCGGGGGCCGTGCATTCCGACGTGTAGATGGCGCTGCCTTCCTCGTGGCGACGCTCGAACACGGCTACCTTGAGCCCGGCCCGGGCCGCGTACGCCCCCAGGGTGATGCCGTTGTGACCGCCACCGACGATGATCCCGTCATATTCCTTGGTCGACATGTCGCGCTCCTTTTTTCCTTGGCCGCCTTTCCGGACCCCGGTCCGGCGGCGAGGTCTCCGGTCCGTCCGGCCTCAGATTTCGATCCACCACTTTTCCAGGTCGAAGTCGTCGGCAATGATCTGCAGGGCATTGTACCCGGGCCCGAAGGTGATGAACCCGTGGGGATGGGTGCAGGAGCCGCAAAGGTACAAGCCTTGGATCGGGGTCCGGTATTGGGACAGGGCCGGGCTGGGGCGGTTGGCCAGCAGGTTGTCTTCGCTGATGCGGCCGACCATCCAGTCGCCGCGGACCATGTTGGTCAGCTTGGTGGCCACGTCCAGCGGGGTGTAGGGTTTGGCTTCCAGAATGTCGCCGTCGTCGAAATCCTCGCAGTAGTCCTGCCATTTCCGGATGCAGCGGTTCATGTAGACCTGTTTGAAGCTTTCCCAGGCCCCGGCCCCCGCCTTGCCGATTTCATAGGGGGCGAAGACCCGGATGAGCCCGGTGGCCTTGCCCTCCGGAGCGTCGAAGGGATCGAAAAGCGAATTGACGGCCACGTTGAGCCGTGGTTCCTCGGGCACCCTGCCCTCGCGGATGTCCCGCCAGTCCCGGTTGAAGTCTTCGAGGCATTCGTACCCGACGTTCAGGACCCAGGCATCGTTGATGTCCGGGTCGAAGGCGGCCGCCCGGTAGCGGGGAATTTTGTGCATGGCCAGGTGAACGGAAAAGAGGGAGCCGTCCTGGTACCGATAACGGTCCACCTCGGCCGCGGTCTCGGCCGGCACGGCCTCGGCGGGCAGCAGGCGCTTGAAGGTCTGGTCGAGGTCCAGGCTGGAAGCCACCA
>JAHJTB010000030.1 GCA_018830135.1 Pseudomonadota bacterium
ACAACGTTCAAAATTCCCGGCCTTCAACAATACGCGGACAATCCCTGGCTGCCCCTGCTGGCCGCACTGCTTTGGCTGCTCCACCCGCTCGACGTCCAGGCGGTCACTTACATCATCCAAAGATTTACCAGTCTCGCGGCCATGTTCTACATCCTGTCCATGTGGCTGTATGCCCTGGGGCGTCTGGAAAAAAAAAGAAGCCATCTGGTCGGGAGCGCGATTTCCGGACTTTTGTCCATGGCCTCCAAAGAGTATGCCGTCACCCTGCCGTTTTTTCTTTTTCTTTATGAGTGGTTCTTCTTCCAGAATATGGATCGAACCTGGCTGAAGCGAAAAACACTATATATTGGTACGGCCGGAATCCTGCTCCTTTTCATTCTGTTTCAGCTCATTCCGGCCGTAAATGCCATCGCGTTGATCCAACGACTGTTCACGCCTGATTACTTGAACCACATTCTGTTGACGCACTTCAGGGGCATGGCTTTTTTTCTGAGCCTGTATGTCTTTCCGCATCCCTCCCGTCTGAATCTCGACCACGAATTTCCCCCCTCGGCTTCCCTGCTTCAACCGATCTCCACCCTGCCCTCGGTTTTGCTTCTTTTAGGGATGCTTCTGCTGGCCATATGGATCGCCAAAAGACAGCGATTTATCTCTTTCTGCATATTCTGGACCCTGGGCCAGATGATGATCAGTTACTCAGTCATCGGTATGGATACCATATACGAACACCGGGTCTACCTCTCGTCGATGCTCTTTTTTGCCATGTGGCCCATTATAGCCTTCCGGTACATCAAACCGGCCAAGGCGGCCCTCGTTCTGCTCTGTGCCGTAACGCTGGCTTTCTCATGGTGGACCTATCAAAGAAACCAGGTCTGGGCCGACCCGATTGCCTTGTGGCGGGACGTCTCGGAAAAATCGCCTCACAAGGCCCGGCCGCATCACTCTCTGGCCTACTGGCTGATCAAGCAAGGTCAAGGCCAGAAGGCCCTTGTCGAATTGAAGAAAGCCATGGAACTGGCGCCTGATGATTATAATATACGGACTGATATTGGGAATCTGCTCCTCGATCTCGGTCGGATCGACGAGGCTGTCGAACAGCTCTCCTACGCCCTGAAACTGGAACCGGAACATTCCATTGCTCTGACTAATTTGGGCCGGGCTATGTATATGCAGGGGAAGCTGGAAAAAGCCGCCTCGTATTTTGCCAAGGCGGTGGCCGCGAAACCGGATTTGGACTTGGCTCATCATAATCTGGCGGCGATATTCAACCTTATGGGCCGGACGGATGAGGCGATTGAACACTATCGTATCGTCCTGCGGCTGGACCCCCAAGCATTCATTGACCGCTATTACCTGGCGGACCTGCTCATCAAGCAGGGAAAATATAACGAAGCCATCGAGCATCTCGAGGAAACCCTGCGCCTCAAGCCCGATCTGGCCGTGGCCCATAACCTGATGGGCGTGGCCCTGGCCAGCCAGGGCCGGATTCGGGAGGCGGTCGTTCCGTTTCAGACCGCTGTGCGACTCGATCCCAACCTGGATTCGGCGCGGCAGAATCTGGCCCGGGTGATGACCATGCTTTCCTCACAAAAACGGCCATAAATGACCACCGGGACGGTCAGAAGCCGGCCGCCTTGGGAATAGCCTTGCATTTATATTATTTTGATATTATAGATGATGTCCGGGTTCGGATCAGCCTCGCGGTTTCTCTTCGGGGCCTGAACATATGACCGCGATCATTATCATGACAGGAGACGTCAGCAACCGATGACGGAAGGCAAACCCCATATCATCGAGGCGATCAGCCTCGGGAAAACCTACAAGAAGAGAGAGGGCCCCGTCGAGGCCCTGCGCGAATTCTCGCTCCAGGTCGAGGGAGGTGAAATCCTCGGACTCCTGGGACCCAACGGGGCGGGCAAGACCACGGCGGTCAAAATCATTATGGGCTTCATATCGCCATCTTCCGGCCGGGTGCTTCTGAACGGCTGCCCATTACAGCCGGCCATGCCGAGACCCGCAATCGGATACCTTCCGGAAAACTTCCGCCCCAACCCCAACCTGACCGTACTCGAATACGTCAAATTTCAATGCGACCTGGCCGGCGGGTCCATCAACGGCCCGGGCAAGAGTCGGGCTCTGAATCTTTTGAACCTGGTGGGCATGGACCGTTTTCCAAACCGGCGCATATCCGACCTGTCCAAGGGCATGGGCCAGCGGGTCGGGCTGGCCCAGGCCTTCAGCGGCGACCCGGAGCTGCTCATCCTGGACGAACCGACATCCGGCCTCGATCCGGTAGGTAAGAGCGAGGTTATCGAAGTCCTGCTGGCAATGAAACAGCGGGGCAAAACCATTTTTTTCTGCTCCCATATTCTTTCCGAAGTTGAACGCCTATGCGACCGGATCGGCATCCTGGTCGATGGCGCGTTGCGTTTTCTGGGCCCGACCGAGGGCTTCAAGCGAAAATGGGAATCTTCGGACCTGGACGAATGTTTCAAGCGGGAGGTCCAATGGGCAAAATCATAACCATCAGTCTGGTCACCTTGCGCGAAAGCCTGCGCAACCGCCTTTTCATCGGCCTGTTGATCTTCCTGCTCCTGTTTTTCGTTTTTTCCGTTTACGTCAGCACCCTCTCCCTGGGCACCGTGGCCCGGTTCATCGAAAACACGGGCATGGTCGGTATCTCCCTGATCTGTCTGGCCGTATCCATCCTCTTCGGACTGTTCACCCTGTATCAGGAAAAGGAACGCAACGAACTGTACGTCATCCTGAACCGCGTACCCCGCTCGTCTTATCTCATCGGCCGTTTCCTGGGGACGTCCTGCATCATCGCGTTATTCGCCCTGTTCGCCGGGGCCGGTATTTTCTTCCTGACCTGGTCTTTCGGGGGACATTACACCCCCGGACTGTTCTGGGCGGTTTACTGGGCCGTCCTCGAATTCACCATGCTCACGGCCATCGGCTACCTGTATTACGCCCTGGCCATCAGCTTTCCCCTGAACTCCCTGATGGTCCTGTGCACCTATTTGGTCGGGCACTCCATGAACGAGGCCATCCAGAGCTTCATGGGGCTGGGCCGTTTCGGCAGTCTGTGGCACCTGTATCTGGTCAAAGCCATCTCCGTGCTCTTTCCCAACTTCGACATGTTCGACTACCGGCTGGCCATCGTCCACGACGAAGCAATCCCCTGGACCCAGTTCGGACTATCGACCTTGTACTGGTTCTGCTACCTTCTGGCCGTCCTGGCATTGACCTCGACCATCATGAATCGAAAAGACATGTAGCCGATGGCCAAAAGCAGCACATCAACGCTGAAACCGTTATTCCTGGCATTTCTCGCCTTTCTGGCCGCCGTGTGCATCTGCTACTACCGGACCACCTATTTTCCCCTTTACCTCAGGGAAGAGGTCAGAGTCGTACCGGACCACAGGCTGGCGGAGATACTTTCCCTGGACCATCGAGGCTTTCTGGCCGACATGTACTTCATCCAGGTCAGCCTGCATTCCGGGTCCCTGATGTGGAAACCGCTCAAATTCCAGTTCGACAGCGACTGGGCCTACGGCATGATGAATGTCATCACCGACCTCGACCCAAAGTTCCACACGGCCTACCTCTTCTCAGGAATGGGACTCATCCATGGCCTGAACGACGTCAAAAGGGCCCGTCCTATTTTGGAAAAAGGCATGGCCGTCTTTCCCGACAATTGGGAACTGCCCTTCTGGATCGGATATGACCACTATAACTACCTTGAAGACTACGAAACGGCGTCGCACTTCCTCTGGCAGGCTTTCCAAAAGCCGAACGCCCCCAAGGCCTTCCTCTCCATGATGCTATCGGCCCTGAGAGAGTCCGGCGACTACGAAAGGGCCTTGGCCGCCATGCAGGTATTGATTGCCGGCACAACCAGGGAAAGTCTGAAATCGGTCTACCAGGCCAAACTGATTCAACTCCAAAACCTGGCCCACCTTCAGAAAAAAGCACGGGATTTCAAAGAAAAGTTCGGGCGTTGGCCGGAACGCCTGGACGACCTGGCGGCCAAGGGCCTGATCGACAAGATTCCCCAAGATCCGTACGGCATGACCTACCGATGGAAACCGGACCGGCGTATGGTCGTCATGGAACCTCGGAAGACCACCCCGTAGCAATCCCGTTGATACTCCCTCCCCCTTGATGGCACATCAGGAAGAAAGCCATAGTAATGAAAGTCGGACTCCGGATTTACAGGACCGAATCGATCAAGGTTTGTCATAATTTAACTGTTGCATCTTATCACGTCTTTGCAGAAATCTGTGGGCGACATGGACAGGACAACGCAAATCTTTCATCGGTTCGAACAGCTCACGCCCATTCTCGACCGGCGGCTTCGGCGCCCGGTCACCGAGGCCGAGGCAGGGAAGTCCTTGGCTCAAAAGGCGTGGCGGAGATATCCCGGGCCACGGGTGTTTCCAGGCGGGCCATAGCCGGGGGTAGGCCTTTAGAATAAAGGCAACTGAATGGGGTCTTTATTTTTTCGGAATAAGTCAGGCGAGGTTGGTTGGAATTTCGAATTATCCGGGCCTTGTAGTATAAGGATCGGGCCAGAGGGGCGAATGCACCTTGGATACAAACCTTCACCCGGGAATCAATGTTGCCTACAAGGAGATGTCGGCAATCAACATGGTGCGCAACGAGTTTCGTGTTGAGTGGGACTACTCCATTCGGCCCGCCTGAACTTTAGTGCCTTAAAATTTGAAATACTTCATAAAAAACAAAAAAGCAATACTGCATTTTTCATGAGATATTCAGTAGATGCGGCTAACACCGCACCCAGGGAATCTCATATTTTACGCTTTCAGGAACAATACGAGGAAAGTGCAATCCCTTTTAAATGGAATTTTACTCGCGAAGACTTAAAGCAATTATTGGCCAAACTCTACCTCACAGAGAATCGATAAAGACAAGCGGCATGAAAATACGTTTCCGAACTTATGACATGGAGTACTTAGAAGCGTGGCAAAGCAATCAACTTGAAATTAAAATATATTGCCGCCGGTCGGGTATTCGCAATGACACCTTTTTGTAGGTTTGCCAGACGGTTGGCATCAGCATTCATTTAGGCGAGCGTCACAGAGACGGAATATACGGGTTTAAATAATAGTCCGTCGGGGTGCGTCCCCGTCGGGGCCGGTACCGATCAGCGTTCGGCGGCCATGGCCAGAATGGGATTTTTCTGATCGGACCCGTCAGACATCCGGGCCACGAATATCCCATTGCGAATGGCATCCGGGTCATTTGCGTTCATCGAGCCGTACCAGTTTCCGGATTGCGGTTCGCCCTCATCCCGGGGTTCGTCTGTAAAAAGCAGATAAAAGTTGCGGAATCCTTGGTTTTCCGTGTCAATGGCCGAAGCGAAATAGAGCAGTCCTGCTTTCCGGCTTGGAACGCCCTTGGGATCATCGTTCACTTGGCTGAAATAGGACGCTTCGTTGAATGGATTTTTCTGGACGTCGGTGGACGGAATCAGGTTGCTTACCCCCTGATAGGCCTTGTTCCCGGTATATCGTCCCACCAGGTGCTGGGTCGATGCCGTGGGCGCCCCTTCAATGGTCACATCATTGAGGAAATAATCCTTGACGGTATAGGTTTGGCCAGGCCGTTGAGAACTGGCCTGGGCCTGGGCCCATTGGTTCATATAGCTGCCGATTTCCGAAGCGTATTGTCTGATTTCGCTGAATTTGGCGGCCTTGCCCGCCCGTTGGGCCCGAGGAACGATCACGGCCAGCATCGCCCCGATGATGACGGTGACCAGAAGCAACTCGATCAGAGTGAATCCACGGCGGGATGAAAAAATATCACTTCCCATGTTCTATCCTGTCCGCTCGGAGTCGGTCATTTGTCGGCGGCTGCCCGGCCGAAGCCGGGCGAGCCGCGTCTGTTTGGATTGAAAGTTACGTTATTTCCTGACTCGTGAGAGGAACACGCCGTTTCTCAGACCGGCCAGAGTGTTGTTCTGTCCGGCATAGAATGTACCGGTGGAACCACCGCCAGTAATGGTAATGCTGGTGCTGTCCGTGCCCTGGAACAGGAAGCCGTAATAGTACCAGACATCTGAAGCCGCCGCCGTATCCTTATCCACGCCACAGGCGATCGCGCCGACAACCGGGTTGTTGGTGGTGGGAAGGTTGGGGGTAGCAAAGACGGAAACCTCGTTGAACGGGTTCCTCGGGATTTTTTCCGGAGCGATGGTCGCCTGAACCGACGTTTCCGGTTTGTTTAAACTGGAGGTGCCCATATAACGTCCAGCCATGGAAATGAGTGTTCCATTACCCCAGTTGCTGTTGCCCGTATCGGCGATCCAGACGGCTAAACCTGTGGTTGCCAAGGTGTCCGTACCGGTGGCCAGGGTGTTCAAGTAGTTGTTCATGGTTGCGGTCGACTGTTGTTCCTGCTGGGCCAACAACTGGGTTTCAGCCCACTGCATGGAGAATGATGCCAGCTCCGAGCAGTTCTGGCGAACCAGACCATACTTGGAGTCGATGTTCGCCCGCCAGGCCCGAGGCACGATCACGGCCAGCATGATCCCGATGATCACCACGACCAGCAGGATTTCGATCAGCGTAAAGCCTTTCTCTCTCTTTAAAGTCATCCTAATCCTCCTCTTGATTTGAATACATGTCTAAAACAAGTCCTCGAGATTTTTAAAACCTACTTTCCCCTCTCACCCCCTTCCCCAAAACACGAGTTCGTTTGATTTTTAGTAGGCTCGAAAGCCATCCAGCTCATTTCAAATCACCTGCCCGTCAGAGAAGCGGGTTCCGGCGCCCCATCCTCTTTGTCGTCGTAGAGCCGCGCCACAAAAATTCCCCGGCGAACCTGGTTGTCATCCTGGTCATTCATGCCGTCGAACCAACGCGCGCCGCTTTTTTCATCGGACTCGGCGGTATAGAGAAAGTAGAAATTCAGGTAGTCTTTATCTTTCGGATCGGGCCTTGCGGCCAGGTACAACAGACCAGGCTTGTTGCTTGGCGCCTTGTCGTCGTTGTTGACCTTATCGAAATAGCTCGCTTCGTTAAAGGGATTCCGGGGCATTTGCTGTGGAGCGATGAGCGCCTCCACGACTTCATAATCCGTGTTCCCCGTGTATTTGTCAACGAGTTTCTTGTTGTTCAACCCTCTCTCGTCCCTGGCGGAGATGTCCTGATCCAGGAAGTCCTTGACCGTATAATTGTACCCGGGAGGCTGTGAATGGGCTCGATTCTGGGCCCAGCTCAAGGCAAAGCTGCCTATTTCGGAGGCATCTTGCCGTATCTGACTGTAATTACTATCCATTTTGGCCCGCTGTGCGCGAGGGATGACCAAGGCGTAGGTCAGGCCGATTATCGTCAGAACAAGCAATAGCTCGATCAGGGTGAAGCCGGCTCGTGGTCGCCTCATTTTCAGCATCATCGTCCCTCGACTCCCTTGTCAATCGGCCAGCCGGGCCATGAAAACACCGTTCCTCAGTTCGGCCAGTGTAGCCGTGCCTTGCCCGGCATAAAAATCCGTGGCAGTGGTGGACCCTGGTCCCAGGAACACGAAGTAGTATTGGTTAATATTGGGGGTGCCGGCTTCCACTACCCGGGCCAGTTGGAGCTGCCCCGGGCTGATAGAGACCGCAGCGTCGTTGGGAGCGTTGAAATAGGACACTCCGTTGAACGGATTCCTGGGCTGATTATCGGGCGGCATGATGGCTGCCACGGTATTGGTGACATTTCCTGAAACTGAACGACAAGTTGTCAGTTGAGCGGGATTGTATGTCGAACCACCCCAGTTGTTGCTCGCGGACTGCCCGGTCCAGCCGAGCAGGGTGAATACATAATCGTCCAGGTTGCAGCTGTCGCCTTCATTCTGGGACTCCAGGTTCCTCTGGGCCCAGGTCATGCCCCAGCTACCCAGTTCCGAAGCTGTCTGGCGGACCAGATTAACCTTGGTGTCCTGCCGGGCCCGCCAGGCCCTTGGCAGGACCACGGCGACCATGACTCCGATAATCACGACCACCAGCATCAGTTCAATCAGTGAAAACCCTTGTTTGGCCCGTATGTTGGGTCGGACGTTCTTTCCAGTCATATGTGGCATGTTCCGCCTCCCATCTTATATACCGCCTCCATTCCGGTTAAGTCACAGCCCTGGTGTTTTTGGGGTCCATCCGCCCTAATCCTCCCCTGTATCAGCCCCCACCGGCTTGGGTGGACAGTTGGGAGACGAGGTTGTACAAGGGCAGCAAAACGCCCATGACCAGGGCCATGGCCACACCGGCCATGGCGATGATGAGGGCCGGCTCCAGAAGGGCCAAAGCCATGGCGATACGGCGCTCCAGTTCTTCGTTGTACACGTCGGCCACATATTCCATCTGCTCGGGCAGATTACCGGCTTCTTCTCCGATGGCGATCATCCGGGCGACCATGTTGGGTATGTAACGAATGTGCCGAAGCGACTCGGAAAGCAGTTCGCCTTCCAATACCCGGTCGCGGCTCTCGCGCAGGTACCTCTGGATGACCAGGTTGTTGACCGAATCGGTGGAAAGCTTGAGCCCCTGGAGGATGTCCATGCCCGCGGCGAGCAGCATGGACAGATAGCGCATGAAAAAGGCCAGGCGCAACTGGATGAAAACGCCTTTGAGCCAGGGCAGGTTCAGCGCGGTCAGGTCCAGATAATAGCGGCTCTTCGGATTTCGCCGGGCTATAATATAGGCGACGATCAGGACAATGACACCGATGAGCAGGAAATGGCCCTGATGCTGGATCGTGGTCGAAACGGCCATGACTACCCTGGTGATCAACGGCAGGGGCACCTTGAACCCTTCCAGCAGTTCGAACAGGGGCGGAAAGACCATGGTCAGGAAGACGTACCCGGCCAGAATCAGGACGATGACCACGACGATGGGATAGACCATGGCCTTGCGCACGTTTTTGACCAGGTCGTCGATCCGCTTGTAATGCTTGGTCAGATCGAAAAATATCTGATCCAGGGAGCCCGTGCCTTCACCGATCTGGACCACATTGGTGTACAGCGGGGGAAAGGCCTTGGGCCGCTTGGCCATGGCCTCGCTCAGGGAGTCGCCGGCCTCGATGTCCTGGATGACCTCCCCAAGAATCTTTTTCAAGGCCTTGGATTCCACGTCCTGTCGGAGTTCGTCCAGGGCGCTGATCAGGGGCACGCCGGCCCGGAACATGACGCCCATGTTCTGGCTGAAATCGATCAGGTCCCGCCGGCTGAGGCCGCCGACCTGAATTTCCTGAAGGGCCTTGAGAAACTGCTGCGTTTTGGCTTCCCGGTATTCCAGGAGATGAAGGCCGGAGGAACGGACCAGGGTCGCCAACTCTTCCGGGTTGTTGGCGAACCGGGTCCCCTTGGTGATTACGCCGGCGGCGTCGGTCGCTTTATAGGCATAGTCTGGCATGACTGTAATATGTTCCTTATCTCAAGCCTAGGCCGAAATAAACGGCTTCCCCGTCAACCAGGGTAGGCTCGGCTCGTATCAAGCCGTGACTCGGAATACTTCCTCCAAAGCGGTCTGCCCTTCCAGGACCTTGAGCAGACCGTCCTGCTGCATGGAAACCATGCCCTCTTGGACGGCCTCGACAAACAGCACGTCGGCCGAGGCCTTTTCGGAGATCAGGCGGCTCATATGGGGCGTCACCTCGAATATTTCGAAAACACCGGTTCTGCCGCGATAGCCTGTGTTGTCGCACTCGGAACAGCCCTTGGCCCGCTTGATGCTCCGGCCGGCCCCGGACCAGTCCTGAAGTCCGTATTCTTCAAGCTCCTCGGCCCCGGGCACATATTCCTCGGCGCATTCCTGGCACAGCCGTCTGAGGAGTCGCTGAGCCACCACGGCGCGAAGGGACGTGGGAATCAGGTACGGCTCGACGCCCAGGTCCAGAAGCCTCGCGATGGTCGAGGTCGCGTCATTGGTATGAATGGTGGACAGGACCAGGTGACCGGTCATGGCCGCCTGAAAGGCGATCTTGGCCGTTTCCAGGTCCCGGATTTCGCCGACCAGCAGGATGTCCGGGTCCTGGCGCAGGAAGTGCCGGATGGCCCGGGAAAAGGTCAGCCCGGCCTGTTCGTTGACCTGGGTCTGCTTGATCAAAGGCAGCCGGTATTCGATGGGGTCCTCGATGGTCAGAATGTTGCGCTCGAGCGCGTTGATCTCCCTGAGCATGGAATACAGGGTCGTGGTCTTGCCCGACCCAGTCGGTCCGGCGGCGAGAAGAATCCCGTGCGGCTTCTTGGCCAATCGGCGGATGGCCGTTTTGGTCAGTTCGCCAAAGCCCAGATGGTCCAGACCGAGGACAATATTGGCCTTGTCCAGAATCCTAAGGACCACGTTTTCGCCGTCGTCTGTGGGCGAGGTGGAACTCCGTATGTCGATCACTCGTCCGGAAAATTCAAAGGAGATGTTGCCTTCCTGGGGTAGACGCTGTTCGGCGATGTTCATGGTGCCCATGACCTTGATGCGTGTGACCAGGGGGATGTGAACCTGTTTGGGCAACAGAAAGCCCCGGCGAACGATGCCGTCGATACGGTAGCTGACCCGGGTGATGGACTCTTCGGGGGTGATATGTACGTCGGTGGCCCCGTCCCGGATGGCCTTGATGAGGATCAGTTCGACCATCCGGACCACCGGAGGCGCGACTTCGCCTTCGGCGATGCCGCCGCTTAAGGCGGCGGCCACGTTCTTGTCGATCTCGTCCTCGATGGATGTGCCGACCTCGTAGTAAATCTCGATCAGTTCCATGATGCTTTCGAGGTCGGAAGCCCATATTTCGATGGTCCTCCGGGTTCTTCGGCGCAAGACGTCGATGGCGACCACGTCGGTCGGGTTGTCCATGGCCACGCGAATCGTATTGTCATGCATGGCAAAAGGAATGAGCTTGTATTTCTTGGCGACTTCGTGGGGTACGAGATTTATGGCGTTGGGGTCGATATGGGTCTGCTTGAGGTCCACGAACGGCAGGTCCGCGGAATAGGCCATGGCCCGGGCCAGGTCCTTCCGTGTGACCATGCCCAAACGGATCAGCACGTTGCCGAGCAGTTCGCCGGTTCGTTTCTGCTCCTGCAGACATAGTTCCAACTGCTGAGGGTTTATGATCCCCTCGTCGAGTAATACGTCGCCTAGACGTTTCATCGATGCCCCCGATTCACTTATCTTTGGTTACGAGTTTTCTGGTGTCCTCGTCCCGGATCGGTTCCAGGAGCACATCGACGTTGATGGGCGTCCGGCCCACGCCTCGGGCGATCAAGGAGCGCATAAAATGGTTCAGTTGAACCATCTGGGGCACAAAGCCCTGGTCCTGGGCGTCGAAATAGACCCAGACGTCGTAGGCGCCCCATGGCTCGAACTGAAAACTGTAGTCCCCGCCCCGGCCCGTGTTGGCCACCAGAAAGTCGACCGTCTCATCCTGACTTTCCGATCCACCCGTCAGGCTCCTCGGATTGCGGCGAATAAGCACGACCTTGACGTCCGAGATGGGCTGGCTCATGTAGTTCTGGACCCGCCCGTACACGGTGTACATTTTGTCCGGAGGATAGTATTCCCAGCCGGTCTGCACGTTCGGACCCGGGGCGCAGCCGAACAGGGCCACCCCGGCCAGTAGGAAAAACAGCACCATCGCTATTTTTTGCCGCATCGACTCACCTCTTTTTTTACGCTTGGCCCCACTCCGGTCAATTCGAACCCTTTACCGGGAGCGCGGCTCTTGGTTACATTTCGCTTTCCGCCTCGGAGCGTCCGTTCCGCTACCGTGTGTACATGGCCAGCAGACGGACGCGCTTGTTGATCTGTCCCTTCAACTGAGGATCGGCCTTGACCGCTTTGAATTGCAGACTCTTTTCATACATGGCCACCGCTTCC
Organism: Pseudomonadota bacterium; assembly: GCA_018830135.1. Taxonomy (GTDB): domain Bacteria; phylum Desulfobacterota; class Desulfarculia; order Adiutricales; family JAGVGV01; genus JAHJTB01. The sequence continues at coordinate 11,873 of JAHJTB010000030.1, forward strand.
TTGATTCTGCTGGTCCTTTCCAGGACCGAAGCGTAAGCCAGGGCCGTGTCCACATTTTCACCGTCGATCCGCAACATTCGCTGGTAGTATTGCTCGGCAGCCCGCAGATCGTTTTCCTGTTCGCACACATAGGCCATGTTGGTCAGAACGGTCATGTCGCCCGGGTTCACGTCCAGAGCCTGTTTGAACCAGGCCTTGGCTTGAGCCGGTCTGTTGCGTTTGAGTTCCATCATGCCAAGATTGCTCAGTATTTTCGTGTCCCGAGGCCGAATCTTTCTGGCCCGCTGCATCACTTCGGAGGCCTGGTCGTACTCCCCCAGTTTTATCAGGACGGCGGACAGATTGGCCATCAGCCGTATGTCCGTCGGGGCGACCTGAAGTCCTTTGCGGTAAAACTGAACCGCGCCGCCCAGGTTGTTTTCCCTTTGGGCTTCGACACCCAGCCGATAATAGTCGGAAGCGTCCTTGCCATCGGTTTTCGATTTCACGGTCCGACCGGCCGAACGTCCGGTTGTATTGCCTTGGGCGGCTGTTTCCTTGGATGAGACCGAAATCTCCGCCGGCGCGAACAGGGGTGCGGCCCGTTCCGCGCTAAAAGAGGGTTTCGGTCCGGCCGGTTCAGGCTCACTCAGCACTGCCACCTTGTCCGTTCCGGGCGCCGGGGTTGGTTGGATATTCTCTTCCTCAACCCGAGGAGTATGGCTCGAAGTCCGCCGGCCCACCGAAGTATCCCCGCCTGCCCTGACCGGCATTTTCGTAGCCGCTTCCGGGCTTCGGACCGGTCCGGCTTCGACGGTCCGGGCCTGAGGCGCGACGGTCCGCTCTTCGGTCGCCGCCGCTTGAGGGGCCGATACCATTGAAGCGGAAGGCGTCGAAGAAACACGCTTGGCAACAACCAAAGGCTGAACCGGCTTCGGCTGGGATGCCGCGGCCACGGCCGTTTCCACTCTGGGTTTCTCGAGGGCGGGTTTGACCGCCTGCTGAACCTGAACCTTGATCGAAGCGTCCCGGCGTTCGGTTCTCCGAGCGGCCGCCATCGTTTTCATTTCACTCCGCACGGACGAGTCGGGCTTTGCGTCCGGCCTGGTCGTTCCGGCCGTTGTATCGGACAATGTCGAAGCCGGGCTTTTTTCAAGATCAGTGCCCCGGAGATAGCCCTGCATCAGGTAGACCACGACGCCGGCCACGCACACGGCCAGCAGGATATAAATGAATCTGAAGTAATCGACCGGCGACTTTTTCCGGGTACTGGTCAATATGGGCGGAATGACCCGCTCCGGTTCAGCGGCCGGAGCCTCATCCTGGGTCTTACGCAAATATTCGTTGACCAGACTCATACGCCGGCGCTCCGCCTGTTCCTCCGGTTAGTTCTCCACAATGGTCGGGGTCAGGGTGATGACCAGTTCGACCTTGCGCGAGCTGCGTTTGTGCTGGGTGAACAAGGCTCCAATCAACGGAATGTCCTTGAGCAACGGAATTCCGGAGACGTTGTCCTCATGCTTTTCCTGAATCAGACCGGCCATGACTACGGTCGTTCCATCCGGCGCCCGGACGATGCTGTCCGTGCCCCGGACCATGAGGATGGGCACGTCGAAGGTATTGCCTTCAAAGGTAAAGGTCATGTTGCCGTTCTGGTCGGTAATGACCGGGACCACGTGCAGGGTGACCACCCCGTCTTCGCCGATCATGGGTGTGACCCCAAGACTGACGCCGGCCTGGGCCCTGGATATCTGCGGTACAGCCCTTGAAGGAGTCGTCGTCGTGGCCGGTTCCACATTCCATTCGATGTAAGGAATGGTCTGGCCGACGCTCAACACGGCGGACTGGTTGTTGCATACGTGGATACGCGGCGAGGACAGTACATTGACATCGCCCTGAGTTTCCAGCGCGTCCATGAACCAGCTCCCGCCTTGGGCGTCATTGATATTGATGCTGAAGGGCACGGCCCCGCCGAGCTTCAGGGTCTGGTTCACCAAGGTGTCGCCCGACATGTAACTCCAGTCGATACCGAACTGATGCCGGTCGTCCAGGGTGACTTCCATGATCTTGGCCTCGATGATCACCTGACGCTTGACCGAGGCCTGGATGCGATTGAGGTACTCTTCAACCAGGTCCAGGTTTTTCCGGGCGTCGGTTACCACAATCGTGCCGGTTCCCGGGTCGATCTGGGCGTTCCCATTTTCGGAAAGCAGCCCGCCTTCCGAACCGCCCCCCGGCTTGAGAGCTTCTTTCAGTTTAGCCCAGACGTCCAGAAACTCATCAGCCATCTGGGTGTCAACGGAAAATGTGCCGGTTATGCCGCCGCCGCCGCCGCCGCCGAGCACGTCGCCGCCTACGCTGGAGGACGCGTTGTTGGCAAACAAGGGATGCTCGAACTTGAAGAACCGGGTTTCTGCGGCCTTGATCCGCAACGTATTGCCCTCGATGGCGTAGAAGTAGTCGTACGCGGAAAACAGGATATCGAGGGTGTTGCGCAAGGACAGGTTGTTGACCTCGATGGAAACGGGTTCCAGAGGATCAACGCCCTTTTCAATAACCAGGTTCAGCCCTGCCTCCTTGGCAATACCCATGATCACGTCCTGCAGGGGCGCGCTTCGGGCGGACAGCGAAAAAATCTTGCCCTCGAATGGCATTTTTTCTTCGGTGGCCAGCAGGGGTTTGACCTTGCCCAGTGGAGGGAGCGAGGCCGGTGTCGGCTGTTTGGCCGGCAACCTGGGCCGGTCCACGAGGGACGGCATTTTCTGGGCCGTCGGCCTGTCAGGCGGATGGGCAACGGTGCACGCGGCCATCAGACTGAAAAACAAGACTGCCAGCAGAAGGGAAATCCCCCGCACCTTCTTGGATGGTTTTCCGTTGAGCTGCAACCTGGGCCTCCTTATCGTTGAGGATACCAAACTAAGATATAATTATATTGAAATCTTGTGGTGGCCTGTTCCGGCCACTTCCATTACCCCGAGCCCTTGGACGAAATTCAACGTCCGCTCGTCACAACTTCTCGGCTTCTATCATTTGCCGCCCTTGGGTGCGGCGGCCTGAGTTCCCATCAAGGGAGCCAGCCGTTCCATCAACCGGTTGACCGCCTGCTGCTGGGCAGCGGTCACCGGCGCCTGGCCGCTCAGGGCTTTCATGACGTCCGCGGCCGAGGCCTCTCCCTGCTGGCCCTCGGCGGCCATTTTAGCCCTCTCGGCTGCCTTGGCCTTGGCCCGGGCCTCCAGCTCCTTGAGATAGGTATAGGTCATTTCACCCAGATTCAGCGTGGTTTCAAAATTCTGCGGCGGATCGCCGATGCTCGAAACCAGGACCACGGAATCCTTCTCGATTCTGGCCACCTTGCGGCCTTCTATGGTCAGACCTTCGGTCAGGAGTTCTTCATTGATGACGGCCTGCTTTTTGTTCGCCCCGATGATGGTCATGCGCAAGACCAGGGGGGTCTCTGCCTTAGCCTGCTGCGTCTCATCAGTCGTCAAAAGCATTTCATCTTTTTCAGGAGGCCGCTCTCCCGGCCAAAGAAAGGCGTTCCGTTCGATGTCCCGGGCCTTGAACGCTTCAGGCTCCTTGACATTCTCCGACGAGGCGGCCAGAATTTTCTCCAGGGTGAAAGTGACGAAGCTCGAATCGGCTGCCGCCCCCCCGCTCTGGACGACTTCAGCCGCCTTGGGCTCTGCCAGCTTGGGTTGCAGTGAGGGCTGAACCACATAGGTATTGGCCGCGAATACCACGATCAGAAGCGCCAGGGCCACTCCTGAAAAAATCAGAATATTCCGAGTCGTCATTTTGCCACCGCCTTCGCCTGCGACACGAGCCCGGGAAATTTGAGCCTGGCCGGAATCGCCAGGGACACGGACAGAGTGGCTCCCACCACGCCCTGGCTTTTTCTCCGAATATCCAGCCGCTTGACCTGAAGTGGATACCGTTCCTGAAAAAGCAGGCTGTTGAGAAACCGTTCCGCATCCACCGTGTTGGTGTATTCGAACGTGATCTCAAAATTGCTTTCATGGTAGGGAATTGGGCTTTGCTTGAAGCTCTTGGCCCCGAGCCTGGCCTGCGCGTTAACCTCTTTCATGAAAGGCGACTGGAGATAATCGAGAAACTCGACAAACCCGATCTCGGGGTCCTCGAAGCCGGCCAGAAGGCGCGGCGGTATATCTTCAACTATTTTTTTGAGTCGGTTTAGCTGTTTGACCAGATCGAGCCGGGTCGATTCACTTTCGCGAATCTGGGGGTCCAGGCCGGAGATCGCTACTTCGATCCGACTGACGTTGCCTCGCTCGATATTGGCATAGATTAGAATCTGGGCCAGAATCAGGATGCCTATGATCAGGACGACGGGCTTAAGCTTCATGGCCGGTTCCCCGCGACTTGATTTTCAGGTTAATCGTGAAATCGTATACCTTCTCGGCCTTTTCAATATTTTCCGGAGAATATTGCAGGTTGACCACCTCGAAGATCGGGGAGGACTGAATCCGTTCTCCGAACTGGCGAATCATGTCCAGCCCCAGAGCCCAGTTTTCCGCCTTGATCTTCCCCTTGATCGAGCAGGTATCAGCGCCTACTTGGCGACCGCCGGCCGGCCAGCGGAAATCTTCCAGGATCACGTTCTCGGGTATCAGCATGCTCAACTCGGAAAAGACCATGTTCCAGGCCGGCCGGTTCTTGAACGTGCCTTCGTAAAACTGCTTCCAGCCCTCGAAGGGCTTGAGCATGTTGACCTGTTTTTCCAGGGCAACGACCGCGACCCGGCTTTTTTGCAGCGCGTCGATCTTGGCCTGATGCGCTGTCAGCATGGCCTGGGTCTTGCCGACCACCTGGAAGGCCCAGAACAAGGACCCGGCGATGGCTATGACCAAAACCCCTACCGCGATCCGGAAAAGAATGTCGGACTCCCGGCCGGCCAGCGCCTCCGGGGGCAGGAGACTGAATTCGTCTTTCAGAAAAAGGCAGGCCAACTGGGCGATATTCTCGTTGATCCGGCCTTCGTCCAGCCCCCCGACCGGCAGGGCCAGGCCGTAATGCGCATCGGCCGGGGCGCCGGGCATGGGATTTTCCGTCAGGATGGGTTGGAGGTTCTGGTTGCCCAGAAAATATATGGTTCCCGGGACCGCTTCCCGGAACTCCTGTTTGAAAAAGGTGGAAGTCATGAAGACTTCCTTGCCCAGTTCATCGGAGAGCATCTTGCCTTCAAAGGGGTCTTCCGGCATGGAACCCTGGCGCAGACCCACCGGCACCGTCCGGGCCATCTTGACCACGCCGTCGGCCGAACTGATGGTCAGAACGGAAGAGGACTCACCCACCCAGACCACGATGAAGTTCTCCTGAGGCTTGTCGATCTCGGCCACGGCCCTGGCCAGGGCCACGGGCAGGGGCGAAATGAACTTGACCTTCTTCATGTGTTTCTGGAAGGTGTTCCAGATCGGCGTCAAGTCCTCTTCGGGAACGGCCACGTAAGCGACCCGCATCTGAGCCCCGGCCGGCGCATCCCCGAGAAGCTTGAACTGGACCTGGATCGCCCCGGTCCCGCCCAGCTTCTCCCGGGCGTCCTGCATGATCAGGCTGGACTGGTATCGCTTGGCTACCTTGGGGAACTGCTCCCATTCATACTGGGCCGTGGCCATGGCCGCATTCACGTAAATCTCGTCCGCCTTGCGACAGGCCCTGTCCAAAGCCTCCTCGTTAGGACGGCCCGACATCTTCGGCTGCGCAAAAAACCCGCCGGTCTGCCGGTCGATTTCTATGAAATCAAACGAGTCCTCCACGAAGCTGACGCAAAGTATCCTCTTACCCAAGAAGGCCTGCCTTTCGTTGGAAAGTTCCCGAGATTATATGGATTTTGCCGTCTTCATTCCAACCGTCAATCCGGCGATCCGCGCCAATTTACCCCAACGCAAAGCCTGATGCGAAAAATCGTCGGTTGAATTTTTACCCCTGTGAACAACCCCTTATATACAGGTACGAACCTGGTCTGTCAACCCCAAACCACCTTCCCCTTAGCGGCCTTTAATAATTATTTTAATCGACATTCCAAACCCTCGGATACCATTTCAACATTTTTGGATATCAATGTCAAGCATTTTATATAATTATATCATAATTTTGTGTAAGTTATACCTCATGTGGTATAACTCTAAATACCCGATACAACATTTAGGCTGAACCGAACGGCCGACCCGCCAAAAAATCGCCCCGCGCCAGGTCATTTCCGATATCGCCCCCGGGAAGCCGAGGGATATCGGGCGGCTACTGCCTGGCCAGGTGGCCGAGTTCCTTGATGTACTGACGAACCTGCTTGCGTTCGTCCGGCCGGATTTCATAGCGGAGATAGGCCTGCCAGGTCTCGATGGAGTTCCGAATCCGGCCCAGTCGTTCGAAGACGATGGCCAGGTTGTAGTAGGCCTCTTTGAAATAGCGGTTCTGTTCGATGGCTTTGCGGTAGAATGCGGCGGCCCGGCTGAGCCGGCCGGATTTTTCGTAGGCCAGGGCCAGGTTGAAGTTGGCTTCCGGCGAACCGGGAAAACGACGGACGACCTGGGAGAAGCGGCCGGCGGCCGCCTGGTCGTCCCCGCTCGTGAGAGCCTGGTACCCTTCCTGGAAATTCTTCTCGGCCCCGGGCAGGGTCAGGAGGTTTTTCTTCCGGCTGTAATAGTCCTGGTAGAACTTGACTTTTTCTATGTAGCCCCGGGTCTCTTCGTACGGCGGCACGCCCCCGTATTTTTCCACGGCCCCCGGCCCGGCGTTGTACGCGGCCAGGGCCAGGTCCAGGCGACGAAAACGGGCCAGTTGTTCCCGGAAGTAGGCGATGCCGGCCCCGAGGTTCTGCTTGACGTCGAATGGGTCGGTCACCCCGTACATCTTCCACGTACCGGGCATGAGCTGCATCAGCCCCCGGGCGCCTTTGGGCGAAACGGCCTGGGGGTTGAAGTTGGATTCGGTCTTGATGATGGCCAAAAGCAGGGGGTAGGAGATTCCGGCCTTTTCCGAATAGCCGAGGATGTCGTCGTTGTACCGGGCGCCGGTGTCGATGGGTCTTTCAAAGCCTTTGGGGCGTTTGAGGGTGGTGAGCAGGAGCTTGTACTGGCCGTTCACGGGCCGGTCGGTGATGTGGATGCAGCCGTCCTGGTCCTTGTAACTGTATATGCCGGCTTGTACGGATAGGGGGCCCCAGAAGCACAGAGCGATCAAGAATAGAAAAAAAAATGTTCGAATCCGGCCTTTTGTTGAAATCAAAAAAGGCGGTAGTTGGCAAGCGGCTTCCGCCGGTTGGGGAAAAGCATCTTTTTTCATTAAAAAAATATCGGCCCGGATGGTCTTGCCGGGAGTCCGCGATATACCCATGGAACTCGAATCAATGGCTGATAATTTCCTTAACTGATCGCTCGCGGAACACAAAATTCAATCCATTTTCCTGCTGGTGAATTTCGTTCTGAAAACGTCTCCAGTACTCACATCAAATACTTCCTATATAAATAGGACTCTACGAATCGCCTTTCAGATGTACTCAAGGCACGGTTGAAAAGAATGATTTCAGCTATATCACCGTTGAGATATCTCATGTTTTGTGAAACACTTAACTTGCCGATGGCCATGTCGAATCCAAGAGGAAGCGCATTTGTAGCCGGAACGATTGATTCCTTGTTCAAGGTGTTGAACCACACGGCCTGTTCGGAACCGCTTCGCATGAAAGAAAGAATCTGGACCTGGCCATAGGAGAGATTTCCACCCGTAGTCACCAAGTTGTCTCCAGCACCTCCTCCAAAGGGCTCCCGGTGTAAGAAGCGCAATTGATTCGCGGCAGCTTCCGCTTCGATTAAGATTCCGTGATTCGTCCCTCGCGCACAGCCCAAGAAGTCCTGATCCGGTCCGCCCACGGAGCCTACAATAAATAGCGTGTATTCGTTTTTATTCACCAATCCGAGAAAGTTATCTATCCTGAGCCACTGATTCGTACCGTTGAATCTGACCACAGGCCAGAAACTCTTGATCGCGTTGGTTACGTAAACAGGCTCCGCTCCAGCAGCCCCCCGATTGGCATTCTGCTCCTGACCGCTTTGGTCTAGCCAGTCGTACACGGAATCGCCGTTCTCGGCCGGGTCGCCGGCCGCCTCTTCCACTCCGGTACTGGCCCTGAGCCACAGAGTGACCCCCGGCGGCAAGGAAACATTTTCATTGCCGGAGTATTTCCAATCCAGGTAGGATTCGCAACGCGACCTTTCACTGTCGCTCAAGGCCTTGTTGAAAACAAGCAGTTCCGCGATACCGCCGTATAGATACCGTATGGTCTGGGCCGGGCTGAGCCGGCCGACGGCCACATCCATATTGAGATTAAAGGCGGCCGTTGTCGTTGCTTGAGCCGGCGATTGCAGACTGCCGTTTATCCAGGCATTCATGTTCGTGGCCGACCGGACCAAGGCCAGGTTTAACGGGGTGGCGTAACTGAATCCGCCACTAGTGGTTTGCAGGTTGTCCCCTCCGCCTGCGGCGAATGGAAACCGATGCAGAAGCCTGACGTTGTTGCCCGTGAGGACCTCGAGCAGGAGTCCATGGGTGGTCGCGGCAGGCGGGTACGTGGCCGGGTCCATTCCCCCGAGGATATCGCGGGGCAAACCGCTGGCCTCGCACGAACCATTCATCAGGATGGAGTATGCGTTCTGATTGGTCAGCCCGGCGAAGTTGGTGATCTTGAGCCAGTCGTTGGTGCCGTCGAAACGAACGACCGGCTTGTGGTTCGGACCGTCCTCGACCCAGGTAGGCTGTTCGGCGACCGTGGCCTGGGCGGCGTTCGCTCCGGCCCCACTCTGATCGTTCCACTGGGAAATGGCCCCGCCGCTGTGGGTGACACCGGCATCCGCTTTCAGCCACAGGACCCGGTTCCCGGAGGGTAAACACGCCGCCGGAGTGGCCAGTTTGTAAAGTTGCATAATTTCCGCGCAGTTCAAACCGCGGTTGTACACGACCACGTCGTCCATTCTTCCGATAAACCAGGCCTGAGCCGTAGGGGAATTTCTCGCCCCGAGCCAGACCTGCGCATCCGGCACCGTTCCGGTATGGCCGGTAAAGTCGAAATCGTCCAATAAAGTGATATTGCCAGAATTATCGCCAACGTAAAATTTGACGTAGCTGCCGTCGAACGTCCAGGCCACGAACTGCCACGCATTGGCCGTTGGCCCAACGGTCAGGGTGTTGGACGCATCGCCGTATCCCCAAAGCCAGTGCCCAGCGGCTTCAGCGCCGAAGTAAAATCGAAGGTTGCCCGGCCGCCACGATCCGAATGGTAAACGCCATGGGGTACCGGAAACGGACGTCGGGTAAAGCCACATGGCCACGGTAAAGGGGTGATTGTCCCCAAAATTCACATCCGTCTTGGGATTGAAGGCCGTTTCGATGCGATCACCGCTTCCACTGAAGGACATGCTCATATAGTCACAGCCGAAGCGGTCCTGCCCGGGTAGCGCCCCCACGATCGAACCGCTGTACCCATTCCCGGTTTTGCTGAAACCACTCTTGTCGTAGGGATGGGAATCCAGCGGCCAGAACGCCAAGGCCTCGCAGCCGTCGTGGCAAGGCACGTTGTAAACCGATCTTACCTCGCAGGAATTCAGTATCCTGTTGAAAATGGCCACCTCATCGATCTCGCCACGCCAGCCTCTGTTGGCGTATTGCACGTCCCAGCCGATATACAGGTTGTTTCCGGAATATGGAACCGTGTGACTGAAGGCCCCGGTGTTGTCCAGCAGCCCGTCGATATACATCCAGGCTGTCGTTCCGTTCCAGACGAAGGCGACATGGTGCCATTGGGTGTCCTGAATGCGCCCGGCGCTCTTGAAGGACCACCAGCCACCGTCTTGAACCCAGAATTCGACCTGTTCGTCAGGCCCCATATATATTTGATACTCTGAATCGTTGACGGTCGTCGTGCTTCGCTTGACGATAATGGCCCGATACCCCGAAAGATAGGCCTCGTCCCGCTTGATCCAGGCCATGAGGGTCATCGAATTGCCCAGTTCCAAACTGGAATTGTTGCCCGCATTTACCCCGCCGGTTCCGTTGAAACTGAGACCGCCTCCGATACGCCCCAGGGCGTTCCAGGTCACCCCGGAGCCCAAGGCGCCATGATTTGATCCGGTGGCCCCAACCGCAGTCGTGGTGGTCATGTTATCGAAATTCCAGAACCCGACCAGTCCGTCCGTAACCGGCATGTTCGATGTCGCGCTGGGGCAACAACCGACCAAATGAAACGCCGGGCTGATGACATCGTCCGGATTGCCGTTATTGTTCAGGCCGTTCGGGCCATACGAGTAGAACCGGGTAGCCACATGATCCCAGACGTATTTATTACCCCAAGGGTCTGTTTTATCAGAATCAGACAAACCATAGATTCCGGCAATGAAGTCCAACGTGTCGTTATCCAGTCCTGAGGGAAATTTGGATGGATTCAGGTCTTCAATGTCGTTTCCCGAGCAGATATAGCTACAGACCCGTTTGTTAAGGACTTGAAGTTCATTATGGGTGAACTCTTCAGCCTCCGAAGCGACATTGATTGCCACGACGATGTCATCGCTGGTCCGGTTGTAAACTGTGGGGGTCACGCTGGACCAAGTTGAGGCTGCTATCTGCTGATCGGCTCCGCCACTGACCAGAACGCCAGCCACGTTTTTCCCATTGACAGTAAGCCCCGTGATATTAGTCGTCAATCCGGAAGGAACACGGTTGTAATGGACAGGCTGTCCCCAGGTATCCAGCTTGTATTTAGTATTCAAGTCCAATTCAGCTTCACCGACCGGAACGCCATAGGTCGTTCCAAGCAATGGATCAGGCAATTTCCTATGTCCCTGGTAATAGAGCAGGGCCGCGTTGCGGATCTTGTTCAGGTCGGTAATGACCCGGCTCTGCTTCTGGTAGGCCCTGAGGCTCAAGGCCAGCTTGCCTCCGCCAATGGCCAGCACGGTCAGTCCGGCCAGGATCAGCACGACCAGGAGCAGACTGAAGCCTTTTTCGTTCCGAGGGCGTATCATGGGCTCCCCTTTATTAAAACCCGGTCCAACCGGGGCCGCCATGACATTCCGACCGACCCCGACCCGCAAATCGATGTTTTCACTTATCATAAAATGTGAACCGGGGTTGTCCCGGTCCCGTTCGGCCATCCTGAAATAGATATCTCTGGCTTCATCTGAAAATATTTCCTTTTAATCCGTAACCAAGCGTGTTGAGTTACGCTTCGCTAACCCAACCTACGGCTATGGAATGATGTCGTCCGTATCGTCGGTTGCATTCGGTCCCCAGGAATAGAATTTGTGATACCACCTTTGCGTGTTGTCGATAGCAGTACCGCCGGGCGTATAGGTGAGCCGGCCGTTGGCCCCCCATTGATAGGCTCGGCCCCAGGGGTCGGTCCGATAAGTGGGGTCCGCCAGTGAATAGTAGGAAATAACAAGGTCTAAAACATACGTGCCAGCAGTACATCCGTAAATGGCTAATCCCGCTCCTTGTGCTTCAAGTTCTATAGCGTCCAGCGTGGCCGTCCCGCAGTTCGGATCGTTGGTCAATCCGGCAACGGGCGGGCAGCCCGTCGCTGTAGTGGGGGTCGCCGCTACGCAACTGTCGTCATCCGGATTTGAAGTCGTGCCGCCATTATCAACGCCTTCGTACAAGGCGTTAATCGCCTTCACTTTGGCCTGGAGCACCTTGAGTTCGTCCAGGGCCACCTCGATTGCCTCCTGGGAGACGTTGATCGGGACCATGATGTCGTCGCCAGCCAAAGTGAACGTAGGAACCACGGTGGCGGTGTCGGCCGTCTGATTCGGTCCGTTGCTGATGATTACCCCCGCGACGTTCTTCCCGTCCACGGATATTCCGATGATGGCCTGGGCTCCGGTCCCGACATAGTAGCGCAGGGGCTGCCCCCAGTCGTCCAGACGGAACTTCTGTTCCATGTCCAGCAGATTGGCATCCGTGGGGACCGCGGTTCCCGTAACGGTGGGCAGACTGCCGGTATTGCGATAGAAGGCCCGAGTCTTGGCCGCGATTTCATCCATGCGCCGCTCGGTTTCCGCCACCT
>JAHJTB010000286.1 GCA_018830135.1 Pseudomonadota bacterium
CAACAAACGGGGTCAGGTTCGCTGGGTCGAAAATTTTTCCGTGGCCATCGACTGGGATGGTGAGAAGGCGGGACTCAATTTTCTCACGGACATTACCGACCGCAAGGCCGCCGAAGGGGAGCTGCACTGGCATCGCGACCAACTCAACGAAATGGTCCGGGAATGGGGCGACGAAATGGCGGTGGCGGAGCAGGAACTGGAACGCACGCTTTTCGGGCAACTGCAGGCGGAGCAGGAGCTGCGAATCCGGGATTTGGCCCTCAAGTCCGCGGTCAACGCCATCGCCCTGGGGGACCTGGACGGCAACCTGGTTTATGTCAATCCATCCTGTCTGAAGCTGTGGGGCTGCCAGGACGAGACAGAGGTGCTCGGCCGGCCCATCTGCCAGTTCTGGGCGGACGAGGGCCGGGCCCGGGCCGTGTTCGAGGAACTGGTGCAGTCGGGCTCCTGGGAAGGCGAGATGAAAGGCCGGCGCAAGGACGGTACGGCCTTTGACGGGTTTCTGGCCGCCAGTCTGGTGCGGGACGAACTCGGCCATCCGATATGCACCATGGGTTGGTATGTGGACATTACCAGGCAAAAGGCGGCCCAGGAACAGTTGTTGATGTATCAGGACCAACTGCGCTCCCTGGCCTGTGAACTGGCCATGACCCAGTTGAGGGAGCGGCGGCGAATCGCGGGGCAGTTGCACGACCGGATCGGCCAGACTCTTTGCCTGTCCAAGATGAAACTGGAGCGCATTCAGGAATCGGCCCGGACGAGCCAGGCCGGGGCTGCCTTGAATGAGGTGGCCGAAGAGATTAAAAACGTCATCGCCAACCTTCGGAGTCTGATCACCGATCTCAACCCGCCGATCCTGTCCGAGTTGGGTCTTGTATCCGGGCTGGCCTGGCTGGCCGAGGGCCTCGAGTCCGAACACGGTCTAAGGGTCAGACTGTTTGACGACGGCCGTCCCAAACCCCTCTCCGAGGACATGCGGGACCTGCTGTTCCAGGCGGCCCGGGAACTGGCCATGAACTCCATCCGTCACGGACGGTCGACCAGTCTGCGGATCGATCTGAAAACCGCGGACGACAAAATCACGATCGTTTTTCAGGACGACGGCATCGGTTTCGACCTCGATACATTGCGGCCGGCATCCGTGAATAACAAGGGACTGGGCATTTTTGGCATCCGGGAGCGCCTGGCCGGTCGGGGGGGCGGCCTGGTCGTGGAGTCGATGCCGGGGCTCGGGACCCGGGTGGTACTGACGGCGCCTTTGACCGGGTAAGTCAGGCCGCCGGCCGGCCTTTCAAACCTTCCAGCAAACGATCATGCAGACCTTCGAACCCGCCGTTGGACATGATCAGGATCACGTCCCCGGACCGGGTCCGGGCGAGAAGATGTTCGAGAATGCCCGATGCGTCCGGAAAGCTTCGGGCCGGCCGGCCTCTGGCCTGGATATCCCTGACCAGCTTTTCGGCGGAAAGCCGGTCGCCTTCCGGCGCTTTGGCCGGGTCCGGCGGTTCACGGACCAGGATTTCGTCGGCTGCGTCAAAGGCGGTAGCGTACTCGGTCTGGAATATCCCTCGGCGGCTGGTGTTGGTCCGGGGTTCGAAGACCGCGACCAGACGGGACTCGGGATAGGCGGCCCGAATGGCGTCCAGGGTTTCCCGGACCGCCGTCGGATGGTGGGCAAAATCGTCGATCACCGTCACCCCATCCACCACGCCCCGGACTTCCTGCCGCCGGCGAACTCCTTCGAAGGAGGACAGCCCGGCAAGCAGCGCTTCCGGTTCCAGGCCGGCGTCATGCAGGGCCGCGGCCGCGGCCAGGGTGTTGAGCACGTTGTGGGCTCCGGGCAGAGGTGAATACAGTCGCACCGGCTCCCGTGCGGGACGGATCAGGTCGAACCAGGTACCCCGGCCTCGAGGGGAGAGGTTTATCGCCCGCCAGTCGTTATCTTCATCGAATCCATAATAAACGAGCCGTCCTCGGGTCCGGCCGGCCAGGTCCCGGACCCGGGCGTCGTCCCCCCAGGCAACCAGGAGGCCGTCGGTCGGAATGAGGTCGACGAAACGGGTGAAGGCCGCCCGGACCGCGGCCAGGTCCGGGTAGATGTCCGCATGATCGAACTCGATCGAGGTCAGAATGCCGACCCGGGGCGTGTAGTGGATGAATTTGGGAACCTTGTCGAAAAAGGCCGTGTCGTACTCGTCGCCTTCGATCACAAACCAAGGACCTCGGCCAAGTTGAAAGTTCCGGCCGTAATTTTTCAGTATCCCGCCGATCATGAAACCCGGCTCCCGACCGGCCTGGTCCAGAAGCCAGGCGGCCAGGGAAGATGTCGTGGTCTTGCCGTGGGTTCCGGCCACGACCAGGGGAAACCGGTCTCGAAGGAAAAACAGCCTCAAGGCCTGGGGAAAGGAAAGGTAGGGCAGGGCCAGTTCCTTGAGCCGGGCGGCTTCGGGATTCAGGCGGGTGACCACGTTGCCCACCACGACCAGGTCCGGTAAATGATCCAGGTTGGACCCGGCGTAGCCCCGGGCCACGGGGATACCCAGCCCGGCCAGAAAGTCGGACATGGGCGGATAGACGTCGGCGTCCGAGCCGGTCAGGGAAAAGCCTCGCTCGACCAGCATGCCGGCCAGGGCGCCCATGCCCGTGCCGCAGATGCCGATGAGGTGGATGGTCCCCACCCGGTCGGGCAGAACGTTGAGTCGGGGGTCCAGTTCCAAACGGTCCATGGTCCTGACCCTATAGCACATTGAAAAAGGCGGCGCCAATGGAAACCGGGAAGGCAGGGCATTTTCCCGAAATCGGGGGCCGGGGCTGCTGTCCCCGATTACGGCAGTCGCCAGGAGAATGACCGGGGGGCGGGCAGGAAGAATGGATATAACTTATATTAATTACTAATATATTATATGATTTAAAATATTTTTTTCCTTTTGGCGGTAAGGGCTTGCTGTCCAGGGACACTTGCTTTATGTTACGGCCTGGTAACGAAATAGTTACGAAATGGTGACGGGCCGGAATGAGACCGGCCCCGGACGACAGGCATATGAATTACAAACTGGTTATATTCAACACGATCGGCGGGTTGGGCCTTTTTATCTTCGGCATGCGGATGATGTCGGAAAGCCTCCAGTACGTGGCCGGGGACCGCTTGCGCAAGATACTCGAGACGGTCTCGTCCAACCGGATCGTGGCCTGCATCACCGGCGCGGTGGTCACGGCCCTGATTCAGAGTTCGAGCGCTACGACGGTCATGCTGGTCGGGTTCGTCAACGCGGGACTCATGACCATGGCCCAGGCCGTGGGCGTGGCCCTGGGAGCCAACGTCGGGACGACCATGACCGCCCAGCTTATCGCCTTCAAGGTTACGGACGCGGCCCTGCCGGCCATTGCCCTGGGCGTGGGTATGCGTCTGTTCGCCAAGCGGCAGCGTATGCGCAACTACGGCGGGGTCTTGCTGGGCTTCGGCCTGCTTTTCTACGGAATGGTCGTCATGAAGTTGGGGGTGTCGCCCCTGAAGAACTCGGCGGTCATCGTCGATTTTTTCACCGGATTCGATCCGGGGTCATACGGCGGCCTGCTGCTGTGCGTGATAACCGGAACCGTGGTCACGATGATCCTCCAAAGTTCGAGTGCCACGGTAGGCCTGACCATGGCCCTGGCCGCCCAGGGCCTGATAACGTTTCCAGGGGCCGTGGCCCTGGTCCTGGGCGACAATATCGGGACGACCATCACGGCCGAACTGTCGAGTATCGGCACCGGGGTGGTGGCCAAGCGCACCGCCCGGGCCCATACCATGTTCAACGTCATCGGCGTTTGCTACATGATCCTGTTGTTTCCCCTGTTCATCGCCCTCGTGACCTGGGTTACAAGAACATTTATGGGCCTGGGCCCGCCGGACGTAATAGTCGGAGGAGAAAATCCCAATATTTCCCGGTACATCGCCAACGCCCACACCCTGTTCAACGTAATCAACGCGACCGTGTTCCTGGTCTTCCTGCCCTTGCTCCTCAAGGCCGCCACCTGGATGACTTTTTCCAAGGAAGCCGAACAGGACATGGACATTTTCCGGACCAAGTATCTGGACCCCCAGTTCCTGGAAGTGACGCCGGTGGCTCTGGAACAGGCCCGCCTCGAGGTCATCCGCATGGCCGATATCGCCGAGGACATGATGGTCGGGGTCATCGACTCCCTCGAGGAAAGGAAGCTCAAGTCCCTGGGGAGATGGAGGCACCTCGAGGACGCCCTGGACATCCTTCAGCGCAAGATCACGAACTATCTGGTCATGGCCTCCCAGCGGGACATCAGCCTGGAGAGTTCCCGGGAGGTCTCCTCCTTGATGCGCATGGTCAACAATATCGAACGGATCGGGGACTCGGTGGAAAACATCGCCGAACTGATCGAAGAGATGATCGAAAACGAAATCTATCTGGCTGAAGACGGCGTCCGGGATTACAAGGAGATTTCCTCCAAGGTCCTCGAATTCTATCGCTATCTTTTGAAAAACCTGAAAAAGGGCGATCAGGACATTATGGAGCAGTCCCGGAAGCTGGAAGAGAGCATCGACTATATGCGTGAGGCCATGCGCGGGAACTACCTGGCCCGTTTGCGTTCGGGCGTCTGCACCCTGGACCCGGGGCTGATCTTCACGGACATGCTCAACCACTTCGAGAAGATCGGCGACTACTGCTTCAACATCGCCCAGGCCGTGGCCGGAGTCAAATAGGGGGGACGCCCGGATCGTTTTTGGGTTAAAATCCGGGGGCCTTGGCCCCCGGATTTTTTGAGGGGCTCAGGCGCGGCTGGCCTTGATCCGGGCTTTGAGTTCCTTGCGGTCGGCCGGCACGTCGTCGATTCCAGGCCTTTCGCCCATGGTGACCGCTTCCGCGGGGCAGAGGGTGGCACAGACGCCGCAACCGAAGCAGCGGTCCCAGTCGGCAGCGGGCAGGTCGTCTTCACCCATGGTCAGGGCCGAGCCGGGGCAGTTGTCCACGCAGGTTTCGCAGGCCGTGCAGAGGTCGGCGTCGAACTCGGGCCGGAAGCCGGATTGGAGGATCAGTCCGGGCTTGGGCTGGGCCAGGGCGGTTTTAAGGATCATGCAGTGGTCGGCGCAGCAGTTGCACAGAAAGGTGATTTCCTGCTCGTTGAGCGTGCAGTGGACCAGGCCGGCCTCTTCCGCCCGCTTCAAGATTTCGTTGGCTTCTTCCTTGCCGACCCGGCGTCCCAGCTTGCGGTCGATGGCAAACTGGGCGGCCATGCCGAACTGCATGCAGACATCGTTGGGTTTGCCGCAGGTGTCCTCGGGGTCGATCAGCTCGGCCTCATGTCGGCAGAAGCAGGTGGCGACCGAAATCGGGTCGTATTTTTCAATATAGGCAGCGACCTGCTGGTAGGTATGGACCTTGTTGCCGGCCTTGATCTTGCGGTCCACGGGGATGACCCGCTCGCCGGGATAGGTGATCCGGGGCTGGCCGGCTTCCGCGTCAAATGCAGCCTTGTAGGCGTGAATGAGCCGGGCGAGAAGGCGGTCCCGGTCCGAGGTTCCGCCTGACATGAACTGGAACTCGAAGATGCCGGGAACGAAGGGCGCACTGGAATAGAAACGCGTTCCGCCCATCTCACCGGCCACGCACAGCCACTTGTCGGCCATGCTCTCCAGGAAGGCTTCGGTGCTCGCCTCGTCGCGGCCCAGGGCCTCGGCCAACTGGGCGGCGGTGAAGAAGCCGCGGGGCATGGCGTTGCTGAAGGCGGCCTCCTCGGGCGTGAAAAGGACCTCGACCAAAGCGTAGAATTCCGGAATGTCGCGGCCCGGGTACCGGCCGCCGCGTTTGGTCATGGTCTGGCAAAGCTCTTTATACACTTCGTCTGGCATGGCTTCGATAATCTCCTTCGTGGAAACGTTATTTTTGATTCCCCTTCAGGGGCGAGGTGAGGTGGTGCGCGACCCGGGCCGCCCCGCGCTTCGGCGGAGCGCTGAGGCGGCCCAGGCCGGATACGGTCCGAATATCGGCTGGCGATCGCCTAGAACCAGGAGTCCAGTTTCGTCTTGGTCTCCTGGGCCTCCTTGACGATCCGTTCGACCAACTCGGCCACGGTCGGAACGTCGTGGAGGCGGCCGACCACCTGACCGCAGGGGAAGATGCCTTCGTCGACGTTACCGGCCTGCCAGCCCGTGACCCCGCTCTTGCCGCTGATGAAGGGGATCAGGTCCTCGAGGGAGGCGCCCTGGTTTTCCATCTCCACGATCTTTTCCGTCCAGGGCGTGCGCAGGGTCCGGCTGGGGTTGCCCAGGGTCTGCATGACCATGATGGTATCGGTTTCCACGGCCTGGACCAGGCGATCCTTGGCCTTCTGGTCCATGGGGCACTCCTTGGTGGCCATGAAACGCGTGCCCATGTTGACCGCCTCCGCGCCCATGGCCAGGGCGATGACCATGGCCCGGCCGTCGCCGAAGCCGCCGCCGGCGATCAGGGGCGCCTTGACAGCGTCGACGGCCTGGGGAATGAGGACCATGGAGGTCACGCCTTCCATGCTGGGGTGGCCGCCGCATTCGGTGCCGACGATGGAGATGATGTTGACCCCCAGACCGTCCACCTTGACCGCGTCCCGGACCCGGGCGCACTTGTGGATGTGAGTCAGTCCGGCGCCCTGGATCATCCCGATATAGTTGGCCGGGCTGCGGCCGGCGGTCTCGATGATTTTGACGTCGTTATCGATGATGGTCTGGATCATCTCCTCGGGCGGCCGGGGCACCAGGGCCGGGAACAGGGAGACGTTGACGCCAAAGGGCTTGTCGGTCATGCCGCGGGTTTGCTTGATGGCCTCGGCCAGTTCATCGGCCGTGGGAAACATGGCCGCCGGCAGGCAGGCCAGGGCGCCCGCGTTGGCCACCGCGGACACGAGTTCGGGCTTGCTCAGCCACATCATGGTTCCACATTGAATCGGATACTTGATTCCTAACAGTTCGGTCACTCTCGTCTTAAGCATGTTTCTACCACCTTTGTTGATTTGGAATCATGGATTCGGCTCTATTAGACAGAGCTTCACTTCAAATGTCAATCACCCCGGCCGGCCTGGATCAGCCGCCCAGCTTCCTGAGGAGCCAGGCCATGTTTTCCCCCAGGGAGTCCATGACCGAAAGCCCCTCGACGTCCTTTTCCACATCGCCTGGGGCCAGTCCCAGGCCCAGGTTCCAGTAGCTGGCCCCGGGCACGATCATCCCGGCGATCAGGAAAAGCTGGTTGATGGTGTTGAAGGCCATCATGGCCCCGGCCCGGCGGAAGGCCACCACGGCCGCCCCGACCTTCCGCTTGAGCAGCGTGCCCCCATTGGCAATGTTGACCATGCAGGCACGGTCGATCAGGGCCTTCATCTCGGCCGTGACGCTGGAAACATAGGTCGGGGAGGCCAGAATCACGCCGTCCGCGGCCAGCATTTTTTCCAAAACCGAGTTGAAGTCATCGGCCGTGACCGAGCAGCGGCCGTCCCGGTTCTTCATGCACTGGAAGCAGCCGAGGCAGCCACGCGTCTTGAGCCCGGCCAGTTGCACGAGTTCGGTCTCGATCCCCTCCCGCTCCAGAGTCCCCATGACCCGTCTGGTCAGAATGTAGGTGTTGCCTTCCTTGTGAGGGCTTCCGTTGATCGCCACGACCTTCATCACTGTCGCTCCTTTCTTGGGTGAATGGTTCGGCCCGGCCGCCTCAATCCGCGGGCCGGCCACTGACGACCGCCGTGGCCCTGACCTCGACGAGCAGTTGGGGCATGACCAGCCCGGTCACGCCCACCGCCGTCCAGGCCGGGTAGTCCTCCGGAATGAACTCGGCCTTGACCTTGGAAAAACCTCGAATATCGGCCATGGATGTGTGAAAGGTCGTCAACTCCACGATGTCGGCCAGGGCGCCGCCGGCGGCGGCCAGAACCCGTTCGAGGTTCTGGAAGGCCAGCCGGGTCTGGGCCTCGATGCCTTCGGGCGCCCGGCCGTTCGAATCGACGCCCACCTGTCCGGATATCCAGACCGTGTCCCCGACCCGGACGGCCTGCGAAAACTGCATGGCCCGATAGACCCGCTCCGAGCCCGGCGGGTTGACCAATACCTTGCGTCCTGTCGAAAGGGTCTCGCCCATGATAATTCCTCCTAATCGGCCGTGTTTTGATTTTTGGCGGCGGCCGCCTTGCGGTCGGCCAGGTAATGCTTCATGTACTCCCTCGGGTCCCGGGGCGGTTCGGTCAGCTCGGCCTGATCCTTGGGGACCAGGCGCAGGGACTGGCTGGGGCATTTGTGGGAGCAGACGCCGCATCCTATGCACCGGTCCGGGTCGAGCACGGCGGCCTTGCCGAACTTGTTGCGGGCCTGGGGAGAAACCCTGAGTTGCAGGGCGTCCACGGGACACCGTTTGACGCACAGGGCGCAGGCCTTGCACGTTTCGGGACGGACCTGAATGCGGTAATTCGAAGCGTCCATACTGGCCGAATGGCCCAGTTTGTGGAAGCTCTCGAACCACATGCAGCAGCAGGAACAGCAGTTGCATATGGTGTCCACGCCGTCCTTCCAGTTCGAGACGCCGTGGACCAGACCCGAATCCGCGGCCTTTTTCAGGATGTCGCGGGTCTCCTCCCGGGTGATCTCACGGCCCAGGCCGTTGTTCACGATATAGTGGGCCAGTTCGTCGAAGTGCAGGCAGACTTCCGTGGGGTGGGGGCAGTCTGGCATGTCCGGATCGAGGTTGTGCCGGTGACGGCAGGGGCAGGTGGTCACGCAGAAGTACTTTTTGTCGTCAACCACGTGGACCACGTCCTCGTGGGGCATGATCTCCCGTTTGTCCTCGATGGTCCGGTCGATGGGCAGGGCCCGCAGCCCCTTGAGGTGGACCTCGGCGTACTGATCCATCCAGCCGTCCAGAAAATACCGATTGATATGCGGGGCCGAGTTCTTGGTGGCCTCGTCGGTCCGTCCCGGCCAGAGCGCGGCCCGGAGCATGGCGAAGAAGGAGTCGTTGAGGCGGTAGCGGACCGAGCCCTCCCGGGAGCTTTCGTAAATCATGCCCCGGTTGGCCAGGGCCCTGAGTCGTGGTTCGAGAGTTTCCGGAGCCATCCCCTTGGTCCGGGCGATCTCCTCGATGCCCTGACTGGAATGCGGGATGTTCGTCAGCAGGTCCACCTCTTCCGGAGTAAGGTAGGTTTCGATCATCGGATGCAGATGCACCGATTCCGGCAGGTCCCACCAGGTCCGGCGGAACCAGTCGATGAAACGCTGGTATGTTTCCTTGTCCGTCATGTTCACCTCCATGCTTGACGAGTCCGGGCCGTTTACGGCCTTATGGCTCAGGCCCGTACGGGCGCACCCGGCACCCGGTAGATGGCCCCGGTCTTTTCCAGGTCCGCCGACGTCCACTCCCCGCCGACCCGGCCGATCAGCCATTCCAGAAAGGCCCAGACGTCCCGGTCCACGGCCTCGCCGGGCAGTCCGGGCCCGTCCGGGTCGTCTCCCAGGATGACGACTTCCAGGCCGTCCGGGCCGGTCTTCGGCCGGCCCAGACGGTAGACCCGCCCCGAAGGGGCCCGAAAAAGCAGGTCGCCCCCGACCCGGTCCAGTTCGGCCCGAAGCAGGCGGCCGTATTCCGGATAGTGGTCCGGACTCTGTTCAAAAAGGACCCGGTGTTCGAACCGGCCGGCCCCCGACGCCTCGGCTTCGATCATGAGTTCAATGGTCATGATTCTTCCCCCTTCAGACCTGGTCCAGGAGCTTGAGGACTTCCTCGGCGATCTCGCCGGGGGCGTCTTCCTGAACGAAATGCGAACCGTCCGGAATCCAGCGCGGCGGCGCGCAGGCGGGTAGCAGTTTCTGAAAACGTCCGGCGTTTTCGGGCGGGAAGACGTTGTCCTTCTCGCCCCACAACAGACGGCAGGGGCAGGAAAGGCCGGGCAGGGCCTCCTCCATCCGTTTCATGCGCTCCCAGTTCAAATCCCCGGGTTTCAGCGGAATATTCCGGGGAAAGGCCAGCAAGGCGATCCGGCTTTCCAGGGTGGGGAAGGGCAGGCGGTACCCATCCAGGACCGGACCATGCTTTAGCTTCTCCCGGGCCCGGGACGTACTCAAATACAGGCCGCGTTCGACCAGGATGTTGCGGCGAAGGAAAAAATGGGCTCCGGCAAAAGGCGCGTGCATCATGCGCCAGGGCAGAACCGAAGCGTGAAAATGCGAGGGATCGGGCCAGGCCCAGGTGTTCATGATCAGCATGCCGGCCACCAGCCCGGGCCGGGCCAGGGCCAGGCCGAAACCGATAGGGCCGCCCCAGTCCTGGACGACCAGCACAATTCTCTTCAGCCCCAGTTGGTCGACGAAGTCGCCCAGTATCCGGGTGTGATTTTCCAGGGTGTAAAAGGCCTCGTGGGCCGGCTTGTCGGAAAGACCCATGCCGATGTAGTCGGGAGCGACGGCCCGGCATACCGGGCTGATGCGGGGTATGATTTCACGATAGAGGAAGGACCAGGTCGGATTGCCGTGCAGGAGCAGGACCGTGGGCCGGCCCTGGTCCAGACCTTGTTCAACGTAGTGCATGCCCAGGCCGTCAATCCGGACCCAGCGGCTTTCGAAGGGGTAGATGGCCTGTATTTCGGGGGGAATCCGCTGTGGGTTCATGAGCGCCTCCTGAAGCACTTAATATCTTGTATGCAAATCATTAACCCAAAAAAATTATCCCTGGACATCCCGCAGGAACCGCTTGAACAGCAGTTTCTCTTCGAGGGACAGACCGCTCAGGATATGTTCGTTGGCCTCTTCCCGCTCCCGGATCAGCATGTCTCGGATCTCGCGGGCCCGCTCGGTCAGATGGACCCGGGTCACCCGCTTGTCTTCCGGGTCGTGGGACTTGATGACCCAGCCCGCTTCGGCCAGGCGGTCCAAAACGCCGGAAAGGGTGGCGCTGTCCAGGACCAGGCGGCGGCCGATCTCCCCGGCCGCGATGCCTTCCTCTTGCCAGAGGCATTCCAGGGTCAGGTACTGCACCGGGGTCAGTCCGTGGGCGATGAGTCGTTTTTTGAAGTGGCCGTGGGCCTTCTGGTAGGCCTTGGCCAGAAGGAAGATAATGCAGGTTTCGTAATCGCTCATGGAAAAACCTCTTGTATGCGAGAAAATATACTCGGGCCGGACCGGTGTCAAGCAAAAATCGAACCGGGCGATAACCCCTCCGTGATTGGGGCAGGGGAAGCAAAAAAGAAGCGGGCGCGCCGAAGCGCGCCCGTGGACAAGCCGGTGGCGGGAGGGTTAGCTGCGGGCCATGAGATGGCGAACCATTTTTTCCAGCCCGTCCAGTGTGAGTTCGAACATGGGGAAGATTCGCTGGACATGTCCGATGGTCCGGGTCCAGGACCATTCCGAGGTGGCCTTGGGGTTGAGCCAGGCGTTGTGGGGAAAGCACTCGGTCAACTGGCGCAGGCGCTCGAGGCTGGGCCGGCTGGTGCGTTCCTCGATGTGGATCGACCCATCCGTGGCCATGAGTTCGTACGGGGCCATGCTGGCATCGCCGACCATGATGAGCCGGGTATCCGGGTCGAAGGTCTGGAAGTCGTCGACCTTGAGGGGTTTGTGGATGCGGGGCGCGTCTTCCCAGACGAAGTCGTAGACCGTGTTGTGGAAGAAGTAGGTTTTCAGTTCCTTGAACTGGGCCCGGGCGTAGTTGAACAGAATCTGGACGATCTGAACGTAGGGCTCCATGGACCAGCCGCCGTTATCGATCATGATCATGACCTTGAGGCGGTCCCGGAGGTCGCGGTCGAAGATGATTTCGATCTCGCCGGCGTTGCGGACCGTCTCGTAGATGGTCTTGTCCACGTTGACCCGGTCGCGGGGGCCGACCGGAATCATGTAGCGCAGCCGCTTGAGGGCCTCCCCGATCTGTGACTGGGTCAGGGGGCCTTCCTGGGAGTAGTCCTTATAGCGCCGGTCCAGGGCGACCTTGACCGCGGACATGCCGCCGCCCACGCCGCCAACGCGCATGCCGCCGGGGTGGTTGCCCGAGTGGCCCACCGGGGAGGTGCCCCCGGTTCCGATCCAGCGGTTGCCGCCGTGGTGGGCCTCGGTCTGTTCCTTGAGCTTTTTCAGGAAATACTCGATCAGCTCCTCCGGCGTCATCTTTTTCAACTCTTCCGGGTCTTCGCCCAGGGCCGCGGCGATTTCGTCGGGCCTCTGGAGCCATTCCTCGAGCAGGGCTCGGGCCGCGGCGTCCAGGTCGATCCCCTCGAAGCCGGGCATTTCCGCGCCCTGAAAAAAATGGGCGAACAACTGGTCG
>JAHJTB010000287.1 GCA_018830135.1 Pseudomonadota bacterium
GGCCGCCGTGACGGCCGACCTCCCGGGTACGTCAACACCTTAGCGGGATATGACCGAACTTTTCCTTGAGCCGCCGGCAGACGACTTCAGGCACCAGACCGCTGATGTCCCCGCCGAAAGAGGCCGCCTCCTTGATGATGGTCGAACTGATATAGAACCATTTGTAATCGGTCATCAAGAAAATGGACTGGATGTCCCGGTTGAGACGCCGGTTCATGAGGGCCATCTGGAACTCGTATTCAAAATCGGACATGGCCCGGATTCCGCGCAGGATGACGTTGCAGTTGCGGCCCTGGGCGTAGTCGACGAGCAGGCCGTCGAAGGTGTCCACTTCCACGTTGGTCTTGCCGGACAGCACTTCCTTGAGCATTTCCAGCCGTTCTTCCACGGTGAACAGGCTCTTTTTCTGTGGATTATTGAGAATGGATACGATAATTTTATCGAATACTTCCAATCCCCGGTTCAGGATGCTCAGATGCCCGTTGGTGATCGGATCGAAAGACCCCGGATAAACGGCTGTCGAAGGCATGAAGATATCTCTCCCGTGTCGAATTCTCGTGGTGTCGCTTTTTGCGCATGGCGACCGCAGTCTGGATAACACGTTAGCCGAACGGCTTCAAGTCTTTTTCCTGTCCGGCGCAATCATTACCTTGACCGGGGACATATCGGGTTCGAACCGCCCTGTCGCGGCCGGTTAGGTATCGCCCCCAATCACCGCGGCGGTTTCGTTCCGGGCCGGGGTTCTTCAGTCCATCGCTCTGGCCGGTGGAAATCACGGCGCTTCATTGAGCAGAAAAGCGACGGCCGTCTGACCGTATGCCCGGCGTTCGAGCAGGCGCCAGGACGGATCGAGGCCCTCGAGGCCCTCGGCGGCGGGTTGTTCGACCACGGCCACGGCTTCGGCGGCGGCCAGTTCCAGACGGGCGATCATGTTCAGCGTCCGGACCTCGAGTCCCCGACCATACGGCGGGTCCAAAAAAACCAGATCGAAAGGGGCCTCCCCCCTGAGGCGGCCCGGACCGCGGATCAGGTCGATCTTGAGCAGCCGGGCCCGTTCCTGCAGACCCAGGGCCTCGACGTTGCGCCGGATGGTTTCCAGCGCACCAGGCTGCCGGTCCACGAAGATGACCTCCAGTGCCCCACGACTCATGGCCTCCAGCCCCAGTGCCCCGGAACCGGCAAACAAGTCCAGGACTCGGGCCTCCTCGACCAGGTCCGCGAGTACGCCGAAAACCGATTCCTTGACCCGGTCGGCGGTCGGACGCACGTCGGACCCTTTGGGGGCCCAAATGCGACGGCCGCCGAATTTTCCACCAACGATTCGCATGACGGGATCGGAAGGCTGGAAAAGACCGGAGACGTCCCGGCCGCTGAAATCGTTTTAGCCCCCGGGGCGCGGAAAGGCGCCCCGGGGGCGGAAGGGATCAGTCTTCGAAATTGCCGGCCGGCCCTTTGTCCGAATTGATCAAGGCCGCCTTCTTCGTGATTTTGGACGGTGTCCATTCCTTGGGGTCCTCGATCCGCTTGGCCTTGGGTCCGAGGTCGAAGGACTTGGCCTTCAGGATGGCCGCCACGGCCAGCGGGGCCGTACCCTCGGAGTTGAAGACCTTGGCCAGCAGCCGGTAAATGAAGTCTTCGACGCCCTGGACCATGCGCTCCCGGGTCTTGGCCGGCTGGCTGAGCAGCTTGTTCTCGAAGGGCAGATTGAGTTTCTTGTAGTCGCCCGCCTTCAGGCCCTTGTCCTTGGCGTAGGCGACCATTTCCTCCCAAACATCCGGGTCCACGCCTTTTCGGGCCTGCTTGATAAACCCGCCCTGATCGTCCAGGACCGCGTTGCCGTAGTCGTTGACCTTGACGCCCCAGGTAATCATCTGGAGGGCCGTGGCCACGTTGGCCTTGGTGGTGTTGGTCTTCTGGGCGATCAGTCTGAGACGTTGCGAGCTGTTGCCGGACGTGCCATGCTGGGCCCCGGAAACATGGTACGGTTCGAGCGCCTTGTGAATCTCGCCCGTCAATCCGACCTGGATGCCCGCCGCGCTGGCCTCGATCCCGTGAGTCGTGCCGTTGTTCAGGGCGATCCAGTCGGGAAAGATATCATGGGCGTTCAGGCCCCGGATCAGGAACAGGGCCTCATCCACCGTGGATAGACCGGATTTACCCTTGATTTCGCCCACTTCGGTTTCCAGGCCGGCCCATTTGGGCACGTACTTGTTCAGGGCGAGGCTAGCCAGGAGGTTTTGCTCGTCCGGCAGGTGGCTGGCGTCGATGGCGATCGAGGTGATACCGGCGTCGAACATCGATGGAATCTGAAGCATGGCCGTCTTGATGTCCGCGTCGCCCTTGATGCCGTAATGGTCGGCATGGATGGCCACGGGAACCGTCAGGTTCAGTTCGTTGCAGATCGCATCCACCTGGCGGGCCATGTTCCAGTAGTTGACGGCGCAGTATGCTCCGCCCCCCCCTTCGGACTTGGCAATTTCGATGATGATGGCCGCGTTTGCCCGCTGGGCGGCCCGGAGCGCCCCGCGGATCACGAAATGGTTCCGGCCGTTCGCGGCAATGGTCATGGCCTTGCCCTTGGCCAACAGCGCCCGGTCGATGACCTTGCCGCTGACGATCAGGGCCTTGGAGTTGGGAAAGAGGCTGACGATGTTGGGCGGCCGTCCGATAGAGAGCGCCTTTTCATATTCGGTCGAGTACGTTGACTTGGTTTTGGCCATGGGGTCCCCTCCTTGGTATGATTGGCTGGAAAAAAAGGCTGCCATCAAACCCGGATTTTGCAGCAATCTTCCACTGGGACGACGAAATGCGTGCCGCAACGCTTGTTTCCCGCTTTTTGACCTCGACGTATCATGTGATACGCCCGCGGCCAAAAATCGGTCCAACTTCGCGTTTCGCTATGCATTTCGACGCCTCGCCACGAACCCAACTGCAAAATCCGGGTTAAAAAAAACGGCGGGCCGAAGCCCGCCGTATCATACTCAGCCGACCCGGAGCAGGTCCTGATCGATCAGCAGTTCCGATATCTGGACCGCATTGAGGGCCGCGCCCTTGCGAATGTTGTCCGAAACGATCCACATGACGATGCCCCGTTCGCAGGAAATATCCTCCCGAATCCGCCCGACGTACGTGGCGTCCTTGCCGGCGGCATCGATGGCCATCGGATACTCGTTCCGGGCCGGGTCGTCCACCACGATCACCCCGGGCGCTCGGGACAACAGTTCGCGCACGCGATCCGGCGTGATCTTTTCGCCCGTCTCGATCCAGACGGCCTCGGAATGCCCGTAAAAAACCGGAACGCGCGCGGTGGTCGCCGAAACCATGATCTGGTCGTCTTCCATGATCTTGCGGGTCTCGTGGACCATCTTCATCTCTTCCTTGGTATAATCGTTCTCCAGGAAGACGTCGATGTGGGGCAGGCAGTTGAAGGCGATCCGATGCGGATAGACCTTGAGTTCGACCTCCTGCATGTTCATCAAGGCCCGGGTCTGCTGGGCCAGTTCGTCGACGGCCTTCTGCCCCGTGCCCGATACGGCCTGGTACGTGGAAACCACGATCCGGGTTATGCCCGCCGCGTCGTAAATCGGCTTGAGGGCCACGACCATCTGAATGGTCGAACAGTTAGGGTTGGCGATGATCCCTTCATGCCTCCTCAGCGCGTGGGGATTGACCTCGGGCACCACAAGCGGGATATCCGGGTCCATGCGCCAGGCCGAGGAGTTGTCCACGACCACGCAGCCCGACCTGGCCGCGATCGGCGCGAACTCCCTGCTCACGCCGGCGCCGGCCGAAAACAGGGCCAGCTCCACGCCCTGGAAGGCGTCCTGGTCCAGTACCTGAACCGGAATCTCCTCCCCGCGAAATTCGATTGTCTTGCCGAAAGACCTCTGGGATGCCAGAGGTTTGAGCGCTTCGACCGGGAATTCCCGCTGTTCGAGCGTCTCGACCATTTCCCGCCCGACGGCGCCCGTTGCGCCGACCACGGCGACTTGATACTGCCTAGACATGGTTTTCTCTCACTATCACCTTTTTTTTCATAAACGCTAGGACGGGTCCATCACGTATTTTACCACAAGGTCGCCTATCTCAGAAGTCGAATGCCCCATCCGGCCGGCGGCCAGGGATTTTACGTCGTTGAGGATCACCCGCTTGACGGCCGATTCGACGGCCGCGGCCGCGTCGTGGCGTTCCAGTTCGGCCAGCATCATCTGTCCGGCCGATATCGCGGCCAGGGGATTGATGATGTTCTGACCGGTGTACTTGGGGGCCGAACCGCCGATGGGTTCGAACATCGAGACCTGACCCGGATGAATGTTTCCCCCGGCGGCCAGACCCATCCCGCCCTGGATCATGGCCCCCAGATCGGTGATGATGTCCCCGAACATGTTGTCCGTGACGATCACGTCGAACCACTCCGGGTTCTTGACCATCCACATGCAAATCGCGTCCACATGGGCGTAATCGGTTTCCACATCGGGATACTCGGTCGCGACCTCGTTGAAGACCCGTTGCCACAGGTCGAAGGCATAAGTCAAGACATTGGTCTTGCCGCAAAGCGTCAGCTTCTTCCGGCGTCCCCTGTTGCGGGTGTAGTCGAAGGCGAACCGAAGACAACGTTCGACTCCGTGTCGGGTGTTGATCGACTCCTGGACGGCGACTTCATGGGGCGTGCCCTTCCTCAGGAATCCGCCGCTTCCGGCGTACAGTCCCTCGGTGTTCTCGCGAACCACCACGAAATCAATGTCATCGGGGCCTTTGTCCGCCAAGGGAGATTCCACGCCGGGATACAGGACGATGGGACGCAGGTTGACGTACAGGTCGAGTTCGAATCGCATTTTCAGCAGAATCCCGGTTTCCAGGATGCCCGGTTTGACGTCGGGATGACCGATGGCCCCGAGATAGATGGCTCTCATGCCGCGCAGTTCGTCCAGGACCGTATCGGTCAGCAGCTCGCCCGTTTCCAGATAGCGCTCACCGCCGAGGTTGTAGGTATGAAAATTCAGTTCGAATCCGAATCGATCCGCGGCGGCCGCGAGGACCTTGAGGCCCTCCCTCACCACTTCCGGCCCCGTCCCGTCTCCGGGGACGACGGCGATGTCATAGTTCATGGTCATTATTCCTATCCTACGCTCTATTTTCGCACAGGCAACTATTTTTTGCCTTTGGGGAATTCGCTTATGCGCAAGGCCGCCCCCGCGGCGGGGCGCAACCGGGGCGAGGCTCTCTCAAGTTGAAAAGTCCGTCAAAAACGTTCAGTTCGAACGTCTTGCCGGATCGATCACGCCAGGCTCCTCTTCTTCATCAGGTAGGGCATGAGGCCGCCGTCATTGACCAGTTCGAGCATAAAGGGCGGGACGGGCTCGAAGCTGAAGATACGGTCGCGGGACAGGTTGCTGATCCGGCCGGCCTCGAGGTCCACTTCGATCGTCTCGCCGGGAGCGACTCCCCCGGCCGCGTCCGCGCTTTCGACCAGAACCAGGCCGGTATTGAAGGCATTGCGATAAAAGATGCGGGCGAAACTGGCGGCCACCACGCAGCCGACCCCCGCGGCCTTGATCGCCACCGGGGCATGTTCGCGGGACGACCCGCAACCGAAGTTCTTGCCGGCCACGATCACGTCGCCCGGTCGGACCGTCGAGGCGAAATCCGGGTCCGCGTCTTCCATGCAATGCTCGGCCAGTTCGGCCGGGTCCGTCGTGTTGAGATAGCGGGCCGGAATGATGGCGTCGGTGTCCACGTCATCGCCGAATACAAACGCACGTCCAGAAAACTTCATGATCCGCTCCTACAAATCGTCCGGCCCGACGATCCGGCCCGCCACGGCCGAGGCCGCGGCCACGGCCGGGTTGGCCAGATAGACTTCGCTCTTGACGTGGCCCATGCGGCCGACAAAATTCCGGTTGGTCGTGGCCACGGCCCGTTCGCCCGGGGCCAGGATGCCCATGTATCCGCCCAGGCAGGGACCGCAGGTCGGCGTGCTGACCACGGCCCCGGCCGACATGAACGTCTCGATCCATCCGGCCTTCATGGCCTGCATGTAGACCTGCCGCGTGGCCGGAATGACGATCAGGCGCACCCCGGACCGGACCTTGCGGCCATCGAGGACCCGGGCGGCCAGGCCCATGTCTTCCAGACGGCCGTTGGTGCAGGAACCGATGACGGCCTGGTCGATCATCACGTCCTTGAGTTCGGAGACCGGGACCACGTTCTCCGGGGAATGGGGTCGGGCCACCTGGGGTTCGAGCCCGCTGACGTCGTATTCGCGGACGTCGGAGTAAACCGCGTCTTCGTCGCTCCGGTAGAAAAGGTACTCCCGGTCCGCCCGCTTCTCGACGTATTCCCGGGTCACCTCGTCCGGGGTGATGATCCCGTTCTTGGCCCCGGCCTCGACGGCCATGTTGGCCATGGTCAGACGGCCGTCCATGGACAGCCCCTCGATGGTCGGACCGCGGAATTCCATGGCCCGGTAAAGGGCGCCGTCGACCCCGATGTCGCCGATGGTCATGAGGATGAGGTCCTTGCCGCCGACCCACGGGCCGAGGCTGCCCCGGTAAACGAACTTGATCGACTCGGGCACCTTGAGCCAGGTCCGGCCGGTCAGGAAGATGCCGGCCAGGTCGGTACTGCCCATTCCGGTGGAAAAGGCCCCCAATCCGCCGTAGGTGCAGGTATGGCTGTCCGCGCCGACCACCAGGTCCCCGGGAAGGACCAAGCCGGCCTCGGGCAGCAGGGCGTGTTCGATGCCCATGCGGTCGAGTTCGAAAAAGTTTTCGATGCCCTGCTCCCGCGCGAACTGCCGGACCATCTGGACCATTTCCGCGCTCTTGATGTCCTTGTTGGGCACGAAATGGTCCGGGACCAGGGCGATCCGATCCGGATCGTGGACCCGGTCGACCCCGGAGGACCGGAAGACTTCGATGGACAGCGGCGCGGTAATGTCGTTGGCCAGGGCCAGATCGACGTCCACTTCAACCAGTTGCCCGGGCCGGACCGTTTCCAGACCGGCATGGGCGGCGATGATCTTTTCCGTAATGGTGTTTGACATAATGGTTCAACCTGATTCGAAGGTGATCCAGGCACGGGCCCCGGGGGTCCGGCCGTCGGACAATGTAGAAATAGTACAGGCAGTCATCGAATTACTCAACCGTTCTCAATAAAACGACTTGTATGGATTCTGCTTCATCGATTCCAGCCGGTTCAAACCGTTGATGTAGGCCTTGGCGCTGGCCACGATGATGTCCGGGTCCGCCCCCTGACCGATGGACACCAACCCGTTCTCTCCCAGGCGAACCGTCACTTCGCCCTGGGCATCCGTGCCTCCGGTCAGGCTGGAGATTCCGAAGTGCAGGAGTTTGCTTTGAGTCCCGGTCATGTTGGCGATGGTGTTGTAGGCCGCGTCGATGGGCCCGGTGCCGAACCCGGCCTGCTCCTTTGTGTCTCCGTCGATGGTGATCGAGACCGTGGCCGTCGGCCTGACCGTGTTGCCGGAACTGACATTGATATAGTTCAGCTCGTACTTCTGAGGCACCCGAATCAGTTCGTCGGCCACGATGGCCTCGAGGTCCTCGTCGAAGACTTCCTTTTTCTTGTCGGCCACTTCCTTGAAACGTTTGAACAGGGAGTTGATGTCTTCGCTGCTCAGTTCGTAGCCCAGACTGGCCAGCTTGTCCTTGAAGGCATGGCGTCCGGAATGCTTGCCCAGGACCAGGTCGCTTTTTTTGATGCCCACGTCCTGAGGCTTCATGATCTCATAAGTGATGGCCTGCTTGAGCACGCCGTCCTGGTGGATTCCGGACTCGTGGGCGAAGGCGTTCGCTCCGACGATGGCCTTGTTGGCCGGGACCATCAGACCGGTCACGGTGCTGATGAGACGGCTGGTGGGGAATATCTGTTCGGTGACGATTCGGGTCTCGAAATCGAACGCGTCTTTCCGGGTCCTGAAAAGCATGGCCATCTCTTCCAGGGATGTATTGCCGGCCCTCTCGCCGATGCCGTTGACCGTGACCTCGACCTGCCGGGCGCCGTTGATCACGCCGGCCAGCGAGTTGGCCGTGGCCAGCCCCAGGTCGTCATGACAATGAACGCTGATCACGGCCTTGTCGATGTTGGGCACGTTTTCCACGATGTACCGGATCAGGGCTCCGTATTCGGAGGGCACGGCGTAGCCGACCGTGTCCGGGAAATTGATGACCCGTGCCCCGGCCCCGATGACCGCTTCGGTAATGCGGGCCAGAAACTCCGGGCCGGTCCGTGAGGCGTCCATGGGGGAGAACTCGACGTTGGAGGTATGGCGGCAGGCCTGCTTGACCCGGGCCACGGCCATGTCGAGGACCTCATCCCGGCTCTTGTTGAGCTGGTGGATGAGATGGATGTCGGAACTGGAAAGGAAGACGTGCAGCCTCGGGTTCGCGGCCTCGGCGATGGCCTCCCAGGCCCTTTCGATGTCGTTCTCCTCGGCCCGGGCCAGACCGCATATCTCGCACTTCCGGATTTCCTTGGCGATCAGGCGGACCGATTCGAAGTCGCCTTGGGAGGCGACGGGGAAGCCGGCCTCGATCACATCGACTCCCAAGCGTTCCAGGGCCTTGGCCACTCGCATCTTCTGGCTGATGTTCATCGCCGCTCCGGGAGACTGCTCCCCGTCCCGGAGGGTGGTGTCGAAAATGTAAATTCGTTCGCTCATGTCATTTCACCTCGCAAAGCCGTTTTTTTCATCCAGCTCCCGCCGGCCGGGCTTTCGAGGAAAAAAACAGCCCCGCCGGTTCCGGCGGGGCTGTTTGAGTCGCAAGATTTAAAACGCGGCTACAAACCTCCCCGCCTCCGGGACAGCAACAGGCCCAGCAGAGAAAGCAAGGGGGTTTTGGCCGCGTAAATCATACTTCAATCACCTTGACCAAATATTATAGCAACGGACGCCTTGAAATGTCAAGCAGTTTGTTCAGGCGTTCGTAATCGTCCAGCGGTTGGAGGCGCCGGAGAAGCGCCCCGCCCTGTCGCGGCCGTCTGAAGGTAGGAGGAGACATCGTTGATCAGTTCGACGATCTTCGACCGGTCCCTCATGCAGAAAAGCCCGGCCACCTCGTCGGCGGCCTTGAGAAACTCGCCGGCCACCTCCTCGGCCGCCGGGTTGTGGACGGTCAGATCGGCATACAGTTCCGGGGCCTGCCCGAGTTGGTGGTCGAGCATGCCGACCAGTTCCTTGAACCAGGGCCCGGACAGGGGCATCTCGTCTTTGAGATCGAAGTCCAGACGCATGAGGCTGCGTCCGAAACAGAACAGGAACAGATGGCGCAGGAGTTGGACCCGGGACATGAGCCGGTCGTGCCGGGCCGGCTCGATATCGATGACCCGGGCGCCGCGTTCCTCAAGAAAGGCGCAAAACCAGGGATACCAATGCTCCGAGCGGGCGGGATGGACGAAAACGATCTGATCCTGGAGAGAAGACACGGCCGGTCCAAAAAGGGGATGACTGCCGATGACTTCGCCGCGGCAGTGTTCGAGCATGGATTTGACCGGGATTTCCTTGAGGGAAGCGATATCGATGACCACGCCGTCCGGCCGGGTGTGGGGGCCCAGGTTCTCGATGACCTCTTGAACGACGGGAATGGGGACGGCGATCAGAACCAGGTCGGCCCGGGCGGCCTCCATCCAGTCGATGGGCCGATGAGCGGCGTCGTGGATGGCGACCTCGAGGCCGGCCTGACGAAATATGCGCGCCATCAGGGCGCCCATCCTCCCCAGACCGCCGACGATGCTGACGGTATCAGGTTTCATTTTCTAACTCCGCTTTCAGGTGGACTCAGGCCGACTGGCTCCCGCCCGAGGCGAGGGTGCGCTGGTTCGAGCATTGACCGGCCGCGTCACCGGCCGGATATGAGCCCAGGATTTTGAGGGTCTCCACTTCGGCTGCCATCTTTTCCAAGGCGTTCCGGACCTTTTCCTCGGACCGGTGTCCCTCGATGTCCACGAAAAAGACGTATTCCCAGGCCTGGGCCTTGACCGGCCGGGACTCGATCCGGGTCATGTTGATCCCGGCCTCGGCCAGGGGGTTGAGTGCCCGGCTCAGGCTTCCCGGTTCATGGGAAAGGATGAAGATGATCGAGGTCTTGTCCCGACCCGATGTTTCACAGGCCAGACGACCCAGGACGAAAAAGCGGGTCTGGTTGAGGGCCAGGTCCTGAATGCCCGCCGCTAAAATACCCAGACCGTGCTTTTCGGCCAGCATGTCCGCGCCGATGGCCGCCGTCCCGGGTTCCCGGGTGGCCCGTTCGGCGGCCGAAGCGGTACTCGATGCTTCGACCAGCGAGGCCGCCGGCAGATTCGCCGCCAGCCAGGACCGGCACTGGGCCAGGGCCTGGGGATGGGAATAGACCGTCTTGACGGTGGTCTTGTCGTTCTCCCGGGACAGGAGGTTCTGAACCACGGGCAGATATATCTCTCCGCAGACGGACAGGTCCGAAATGACCAGTTCGTCCAGGGTCAGGCCCACGGCGCCTTCGGTCGAGTTCTCCACCGGGACCACGCCGAAATCCGCCTGCCCGGCCTCCACCTCCCGAAAGACGTGATGGACGGTGGTCTGGGGGGCGAAGTCGGCCGCGCCGCCGAAATGGCCAAGGGCGGCCCGATGGCTGAAGGTGGCCTCGGGGCCGAGATAGGCGACCCGGAGCGGGGCCTGGAGCGATCGGCAGGCGGAGATGATTTCAATATAGATGCGCCGGAGCGCGTCCGTGGACAGGGTGTGGTCGTCCCGGCACAGCCTGGCCAGCAGGTCCCGTTCCCGGCCCGGATCGAAAGCGGGCTTGCCGCCGCCGGACTTGAGCCGGCCGATCTCCCGGGCGCAAACGGCCCGCCGGTCCAGGAGTTCCAGGATGTTCTGGTCGAGACGGTCGATTTCCGCCCGCAGTTCGAATACGTTCTGACTGGTCATGGGTCCTTCCCGGCCGGTCTACATCAGGCGCCCGAACAGGGGCGCCATGAGTTTCAGGTCGGCCATCAGGCGATCGAGTTCTTCCGGCCTCAACGACTGGTCGCCGTCGCAGAGGGCCTGTGCCGGGTGCGCGTGCACCTCGATCATGATTCCATCCGCGCCCACGGCCAGGGCGGCCTTGGCCAGAGGACCGACGTAGCGCCGGTTGCCCACGGCGTGGCTCGGGTCCACGATCACCGGTAGGTGCGTCCTTTCCTTTAGCACCAGAACCGCGCTGATGTCCAGCGTGTTGCGGGTCGCGGTCTCGAAGGTGCGGATGCCCCGTTCGCAGAGAATCACCTGTTCGTTGCCCGAGGCCAGGACGTATTCGGCGGACATGAGGAACTCGTCGAGGGTGGTCATCAGCCCCCGCTTGAGCAGAACCGGCTTGCGGGTCCGGCCCAGCTTTTTGAGCAGGGAGAAGTTCTGGACGTTGCGGGCGCCGACCTGGATAATGTCCGTGTAAGCTTCGATCAAATCGATTTCACTGGTGTCCATGACCTCGGTGATGACCGGAAGCCCGGTCCGCATCCTGGCCTGGGCCAGCAGTTTGAGTCCTTCCTCGCCGAGCCCCTGGAAGCTGTAGGGAGAGGTCCGGGGCTTGAACGCCCCGCCCCGGAGCAGGCCGGCTCCCGCGTTTTTGACCGCGTCGGCTGTTTCCATCATCTGGTCGCGGCTTTCCACCGAACAGGGACCGGCGATGACCACGAAGTTCGGGGCCCCGATCCGGGCCGGACCGACCGGGATGCAGGTATCGTTCCGGTGAGAGGCCCTGCTGAACAACCGCTCCGGCGGGGCCGCCCCTCCCACGCCGATCGGTAAGTTTTCCACCCGCTTCACGGTTTCCATCTGAGCTTGCATGTCACGTTCCTCCTTCATTTCGTCCAGCGCCAAATAAAAAGGTCATGGGGGGCGCCCATGACCTTGTCCATAAAACAAAAAGGCCATGAGCCGATTCAGTCTGCCCATGGCCTGTATGGTTTCAGCTTTTTAGTGTTTTAGCCTGATCCACCTTGAGCCCACGGACAGACGGCGGCAAAATAATAAAAAAAGCCGAAAAAGAAAAATCGGCCCGCCCGGTCCGTGTCATAAGTATATGTGCTCAAGTCGTTATGCATTGTTTCACTCGTTAAGCAGGCAAAATACCATGCCCGCACGAGTTTGGCAAGCGTAAAATCGTGGGGGCTGAAAAATCAGGACGCCCCTCGGCGGTGGAACCACAGCAGGGCCAGGGTGTAGGACTCCGGGCCGAATCCGGAGATGGAGCCGGCGGCCACTCCGGCCAGGAGGGAGACCTGCCGGAAGGGTTCCCGGGCCTGGGGATTGGTCAGGTGGACTTCGACCACGGGCACGGCCACGCCGGCCGCGGCGTCCCGCAAGGCCACGCTGGTGTGGGTGTAGGCCCCGGCGTTGATGATGACGCCGGACCCTTCGCGGTCGGCGCGCTGGATGGCATCGACCAGTTCCCCTTCGATGTTGGACTGAAAGAATTCCGTCTCGATTCCCAGCCCCTGCCCCAGTTCGGCCAGGGAGGCCTCGATCTGTTCCAGGGTCATACGCCCGTAGAGTTCGGGTTCGCGACGGCCGAGCAGGTTGAGATTGGGACCGTTGAGGACCAGTATCTTCATGGTTTGGCTCCTTGGTGCGCTTTTTGTTCGAGCAAGGCGTCGGCCAGGACCAGGGCGGTCATGGCCTCGGCCACGGGTCCGATGCGGGGGCAGAGGCAGGGGTCGTGACGGCCGTGGGTTTCAATGGTCCGGGGCCGGCCTTGGAGGTCGATGGTCTGTTGAGGGCGGCCGATGGAGGAGGTCGGCTTGACGGCCAGGCGCATGACGATGGGCTGCCCGTTGGAGATGCCCCCCAGAATCCCGCCGGCCCGGTTGGAGACGAAGCCGTGCTCGGAAAGCGGATCGTTGGCCTCGGAGCCCCGCATGGCGGCCAGAGCGAAGCCGTCCCCGAACTCGACGCCCTTGACCGCGCCGATGGACAGGACGGCCATGCCCAGTGCCGCGTCCAGTTTGTGGAAGACCGGGTCGCCCCATCCCGCCGGCACGCCGTCGGCCGCCACCTCGACCATCCCCCCGATGGAGTCCCCATCGTCCCGGACTCGGCCGACCAGGGCGGCCATTTCTCCGGCCAGGTCCGGATCGACGCAGCGCAGGGGGTCCTTTTCGGCGAAGGCCCGGTCGACCCGGGCGGCGCGCAGGGGGCCGACGGCCAGGGTGTAGGCCTGGATGGAAACCCCGAGGGGCAGAAGGAGGGCGCGGGCGATGGCCCCGGCCGCCACCCGGCCCACGGTTTCCCGCCCCGAGGCCCGGCCTCCGCCGGGCTGAGGGGGCAGACCGTACTTCTTGAAATAGGTATAGTCGGCGTGCCCGGGCCGGAAGAGCTCCCGTATCCGGTCGTAGTCGCCCGAACGAACGTCTCGGTTGCGAACCAGAATGGCGATGGGCGAACCCAGGGTCCGGCCGGAGGCGATGCCGGAGAGTATCTCGGCCTGGTCGGTTTCGCCTCGGGGAGACACATAGGCCGAAGTCCCCGGCCTGCGTCTATCGAGGTCCCGTTGGATTACGGTCGGGTCCAGGTCGATCCCGGCCGGGACTCCGTCCACGATCACGCCCATGGCCGCTCCGTGGGACTCCCCGAAGGTGGTGACCGTCAGATACCGTCCAAAGGTGCTGCCCATGTCAGACCTCCACGGAGGCAACGGCCCGGCATAGTTCGTCCCGGGTGACGTCGTTGACCAGCACCGGCCGGCCCGGTCCTTCCAGGAGGGCGAAGACCAGCCTGCCTTGTCTGACCTTTTTATCGTGACTCATGATCTCCCAGGCCTCTTCCAGGGGCGGCCACTCGACCCGTCCCGGCATGATGCGGCGTACCGTTTCCGACATGCGGTCATGGTTTCCCCGGTCGAGCAGGCCCCGGTCACGGGACAGGGCCAGGGCCAGGATCATGCCCTGGGCCACGGCCCGGCCGTGACTGACCCGATATTGCCCCCAGCCCTCGACGGCGTGGCCGAAGGTATGCCCGAAATTCAGAATGCCCCGCCAGCCGCCTTCCCGGAAGTCCCGGGCCACGACGTCCCCTTTGGCCCGGGCCGAGGAGGCCGCGACCCGCAAAAGGGAGGCCGTGTCCCCGGCCAGCAAGGGTCCGGCATTGGACTCGATCAGCCCGGCCAGTTCAGGCGCCGCGACCAGGCCGGTCTTGTAGGCCTCGACCAGACCGTCTCGCACGGCCGGCCGCCCCAGGGTTCTGAAGGCGGCGGCGTCCAGGATCACGCCCTCGGGAATCGTAAAACAACCGACCGCGTTTTTCGCCTGTCCAAGGTTGACGCCGGCCTTTCCGCCCACGGCCGCATCCACGCATCCGAGCAAGGAGGTCGAGACCAGGAGGAAGGGCATGCCGCGTTTGTAGGTGGCCGCCACAAAGGCGCCCAGGTCGGTCATCACGCCGCCGCCCAGGGCGATCAGCAGATCGTCCCGGTTGAACCGGGCGGCCATGAGGGCCTCGTAAACCCGCCGCGCGCCGTCCAGGGTCTTGGTCCGCTCCCCGGGCCGCAGGATGATGCGGGTGGCATTTTTCAGGCACGGCCCGTACCGTTCCAGATGGAGTTCGGCCACGTGGCTGTCCGTGACCAGGGCCGCCCGGCGCCCGTCGATCATCTCCGGCAGGCGGATCGGCGCCCGCAGGGTCGCCTCCACCGGACAGGCATCCTCGCCCAGCCGCACCGTGAAACGCTCTTCCGGGGCCAACTGTTCCAGAATCCGGTTCACGATTTCGGACGGCTTCAGGCCATCGACCGGCACCTTCTGATCGCATTCCCTGTACAAACCGCGGCGTTCATCGAAAAGGGTCGTCAGCCGGGCCTCGTCCCGCCACATGGGGCGGTTCGCGATCTCCTCCGGCCCCAGGCGCCGGCGACAGGTCTCCAGTTCCGCCGAAAGGTAGACGATCCGGCCGCTCCGGGACATCACATCCCGGTTTCTTCCCAGTCCGGGCAGACCGCCGCCGGTGGCCACCACCAGGAGGGACCTCCGGGCCAGCTTGACCAGGAGGGCGCTCTCCCGGCGTCTGAAAAACGCCTCTCCCTTGACCTCGAAAACCTCCCGGATGGGCCGGCCCATCTCCTCTGCCAGAACCTCGTCCATGTCCACGAAACGACGGCCGAGGCTTTCGGCCAGCGCGCGGCCGGCAGTACTCTTGCCCGCGCCCATGAAGCCGGTCAGATAGACATTACCGCTCATGAGTCCTCCCTAAGCCCCGCTTTGAAATCGTCCGGGCCCAAATCCCGCCCGGTCCAGATGGCGAAACTGCGCCGGGCCTGATGGGCCAGCATGGCCAGACCGTCCATGAAGACGGCCCGGTGTTTCCGGGCCAGTATCTGCCAGAAGTTGTCCGATCGGCCGTAATTGAGGTCCAGGACCAGCTTGAGGCCGGACCCGTCCAGACCGGAGGCCCGGTCGGCCAGATCGGCGGATTCGGCCCGGGACGAGGCCGTGGTGGCATTGACCAGGAGTTCGGCCTCTCCCACTCGCCGGGGCAGATCATCGAGTGCAATGGCTTCGGCCGTGACGGTTCCGGCCAGTTCGGCCGTCCTTCGAGCGTCTCGGCCGGCCAGCAGCAGGGGCCGGGCCCCGGCTTCCCGGAGAACCCAGAGCACGGCCTTGGCCGCCCCGCCGGTCCCCACTACAATGGCACCGCGCTCCCCGGCCTCGAAACCGGCCTCGAACAGGGTGTCGGCAAAACCGGCGGCGTCCGTGTTGAATCCGATCAGGCGCCCCTCCCGGCAGGCGATGGTGTTTACCGCACCGATGGCTTCGGCCTCCACGGACAGTTCGTCCAGGTGCGGCATGACCGATTCCTTGTAAGGCACGGTCACGTTGACCCCGGTAATGCCCAGGGCGGGCAGGCCCCGAACCGCGTCCCCGACCCGGTCGGGCCGGACCTGAAAAGGCACGTATGTGCCCCGAATCCCGTGTCGTCGCATCACGGCATTGTGCATGGCCGGGGACTTGGACTTCAAGGCCCGTTCGTCGCTGATGATGCCCAGGACCATCATGAGAGTAACCCATCCAGGTCTTGTGCAAAACCCGGATAGGATATCCGGACGCAGTCCTCGTCGACGATCCTGGGCTCGGCCCCGGCCAGGAGCCCGGCCAGCCTGAGGGTCATGGCCATGCGGTGGTCGCCGAAGGAGTCCAGTTCCGGGGGCGCCCCCAAGGCCGAAGGCCCTTCCACGACCAGGTCGTCACCCTCGATGCGCAGCCGTGCGCCCATGCGCCCGAGCTGGCCGGCCACGGCGCTGAGCCGGTCGGTCTCCTTGAGTCTCAGTTCGCCCGCCTCGGAAAAAATGGTCGTCCCTTGGGCCTGGGTGGCGGTCAGGGCCAGAATCGGCACCTCATCCACGAGAAAGGGTATCTCCTGGCCGGAAACCCGGCAGCCGGTCAGACCGCCGGTATGGCGAATCCGGACGCGGCCCCACGGTTCGGGCCGGTCCGACTGTTCCTCGATCTCGACGACCGCACCCATGCGTTCGAGCACCTTGAGAAATCCGATCCGGGTCGGGTTGAGCAGCACCCCTTCGGCCGTAACGTCGCTCCCGGGAATGACCGCGGCCGCGCAGAGGAAAAAGGCGGCCGACGAGGGATCGCCCGGA
Source organism: Pseudomonadota bacterium (assembly GCA_018830135.1). Lineage (GTDB taxonomy): Bacteria > Desulfobacterota > Desulfarculia > Adiutricales > JAGVGV01 > JAHJTB01. The sequence continues at coordinate 16,623 of JAHJTB010000287.1, forward strand.
ACGCGCAAGTCGCCCGAGAGCGTCAGTTCCGAAGGCTCCACTCGCCAGCCCTGATCCAGCCGTTCGATCCGGCCTCCGAACAGGGAGATCAGCCGTTCCGTGTGGTCACGGCTGGGCCGGGGTTCGATGACCCGGGTCGCCCCTTGGGCCTGAAGACCGGCCAGCAGGACCGCACTCTTGAGCTGGGCGCTGGCCACGGGTAGGCGGTAGTCCAGGCCCTTGAGCGCCCCGCCCCGAACCGTGACCGGGCAACGGCCCTCGAGGCAGTCCACTTCCGCGCCCATCAGTCGCAGCGGCGTGGCCACCCGCTCCATGGGCCGCCGGCGCAGGGATTCGTCTCCGTCGAGTACGTATTCTCCGACCCGTCCGGCCAGGAGGCCCATGAGCAGACGTATCGTCGTCCCTGAGTTTCCGCAGTCGATGGCGGCCCCTTCGTCGATCCGGCCCCCGGCGCCCCGGACGATCAAATCCACGCCCTCGGCCCGTACCTCGGCGCCCAGGCCGGCCGCGGCCGCGAGGCTGGAATTGACGTCCGCACCCGGGGCCATATGGGTCAGCCGGACGTCTCCGGATGCGACCAGGGACATAAGGGCCAGGCGGTGGGAGATGGATTTGTCCCCGGGCGGGGTAAAGGAGCCGGTCAGGCGCACTATCGTTCCTCCGTATAATAACCGTTTACGGCTCGAGCCACATAGTGAATGGCGGACATCAGCCGGGCAAAGGCATCCAGGGTCATACTCTGCCGTCCGTCGGACAGGGCCCGGTCCGGGTCCGAATGCACCTCGATCATCAGGCCGTCCGCCCCGGCGGCCACCGCGGCCAAAGCCACGGCCGGCACAAGTTCCCTTTTGCCGACCGCATGGCTGGGATCGACGACCACGGGCAGATGGGAAAGTTGTTTTAACAGAGGCACGGCCGAAATGTCCAGGGTGTTTCGCGTTTCCGGCTCAAACGTCCGGATGCCGCGCTCGCACAGGATGACCTGAGGATTGCCCTTGGCCAGGATGTATTCAGCGGAAAGCAGCAGTTCCTTGACCGTGGCCATGAGCCCCCGCTTGAGGAGGACGGGCCGGTCCGTTTCGCCCACCGCCTCGAGCAGGGCGAAGTTCTGCATGTTCCGGGTGCCGATCTGCAACACGTCGGCATACTCGGCCACCAGCGGGACCGCTTCCGGGGTCAGGACCTCGGTGACCACGGGCAGTCCGGTCAGGCGGGAGGCTTCGGCCAGGTGACGCAGTCCTTCCTCGGCCAGGCCCCGGAAGGAATAGGGCGAGCTGCGGGGCTTGAACGCGCCGCCCCGCAGAAAGGAGGCCCCCGCGTCCTTGACCGCCCGGGCGATCTCGATCAGCCCCTCCCTCGACTCCACCGCGCAGGGCCCTGCGATGACCACGGGCGGGCCCAGACCGATGGTCTGACGCCCGACCTGGATGACCGTGGCCTCTCCTCGAAAGTTGCGCGAGGCGAGTTTCCAGGAAGCGCCGAAGGGTTCGATGCCTTCGACGCCCGGCATGGAAGAAACGATCTCCTTGAGGGCCTCCACCCGGGCCCGGTCCATCTCCTCGACCACCCCGATGACCGTGCTGGGCGCGGTGGATATGATGCGAGGATCGTGTCCCTGGTCCCGCAAAGCGGCCAGGACCCGGGCCACGTCCGCCTTGCGGACGTCAGACGCCATCAGAATGACCATGACACACCTCGCTCCGTCAGGCCGCTTCCTGGAAGGCCAGGTAGCGGTCGACGAAATTGCGAAAGATCAGTCCCCCCTGAGGCGTGGCGATGGACTCGGGGTGGAACTGGACCCCTTCGACCATCAGGTCCGGGCATCTGAGTCCCATGACCTCGCCGTCCAGCGTGTAGGCCGATACTTCCAAGGGACCGGACACGGACTCCTCGGGCACGATCAGGGAATGATAGCGGGTCGCGGCAAACGGGTTGCGCAGCCCCTGGTACAAGGTCCGGCCGTCGTGAAAAATGTCGGAGGTCTTGCCGTGAACGAGCCGATTGGCCCGCACCACTTTGCCGCCGAAAACCAGGCCGATGGCCTGATGGCCCAGACAGACCCCGAGGATGGGGACACGGCCGGCGAAGCGTTCGATGGCCGGGCAGCTCAGGCCGGCGTCCTCCGGCCGTCCCGGACCGGGCGATATGACGATGGCTTCCGGCTCCATGTCCTCGATCTGGTCGAGGCTCACGGTATCGGAGCGGACCACCTTCACCTCGCGGCCCAGGGCGCCGAATGCGTGGGCCACGTTATAGGTGAAGGAATCGTAGTTATCCAGCAGCAGGATCATGGTTCCTCCTCGGCCGATCGATGCCGGCCTGTTATCCCAGGTTGGTTCCGTTTCGCCGCAACGCGCGGCTGAGCGAGGCCGCCAGGCGCGCGGCGCTGGCGATGCGGGCGCCTTTTTCCTCCTCGGCCAGTACGGCCCGGATAAGGGCGCTGCCGACGATCACTCCGTCCGCGAACGATGACAGGGAATGGGCCTGGTCCGGAGTGGAAACACCGAAGCCCACGGCTACCGGCACGGGCGACAGCCGCCGGAGGTCGTCGAGGTCCTCGACCAGCTCCGGCGAGACGGCCACATCGGACCCGGTCACGCCTGTGAGGGAAACGTAGTATAAAAAGCCCCGGCATCGCGACATGATCGATAGCCGGCGTTCGGGCGGTGTGGTCGGAGCGACCATGAAAACGGTTTCCAGGCCGAGGTGCGCGGAGGCCTCCAGCCATTCATCCGCCTCTTCAGGCGGCAGGTCGGGAATGATCACTCCGGCGGTGCCCGCGTCGACCGCCCGGACCGCGAATTCGGCCGGTCCCATCTTCAGAACCGGATTCCAGTATGTCATGATGATTATGGGGCTGATCAGGCGCTTGCTCGCCCAGGCCGTCAGGTCCAGGACGCCTGCCGGCGTGGTCCCGTTATCCAGGGCCGTCTTGCTGGCCCGCTGGATGACCGGCCCGTCGGCCAGGGGATCGGAAAAGGGCAGCCCGATTTCGATCACGTCGGCCCCGTTCTCATCGAGGACGCTCAACAGGTCCCGGCAGGTATCCGGGTCGGGGAACCCGCCGGTCATGAAGGGGATGAAGGTGCAGCGCTCTTCTCGTGCGGCCCGGTCGAAAGCCTGTTCGATGGCGGATTTCATAGCGGCACCCCCAGGGCCCGGGCCGCCTGGACCACGTCCTTGTCCCCCCGTCCGGACAGGCAGACGACGATGATCTCGTCCCGGGACATCTCCGGGGCCATCCGGGTCAGATGAGCCAAGGCGTGGGCGCTTTCGAGGGCCGGCAGAATCCCTTCGGTTTCGGCCAGCAACTGGAAGGCCTCCAGGGCCTCTTCATCCGTGGCCTTGACGTAGCGCACCCGCTTGACGTCCTTGAGGTAGCCGTGTTCCGGCCCCACCCCGGGATAGTCGAGCCCGGCGGCGATCGAGTGCGCTTCCTGAATCTGGCCGTGTTCGTCCTGGAGCAGATAGCTCAAGGCGCCGTGCAGAACGCCCAGCGTACCCGTACCCAGGCTGGCCGCCCGGTCCGCCTCCACGCCGACCATGCTCACCGGGTCGTCGAGGAAGGGATGAAACAGGCCGATGGCGTTGCTGCCCGCGCCCACGCAGGCCAGAAGAGCGTCAGGCAGACGCCCTTCCCGCTCGATCATCTGCCGCCTGGTCTCCCGGCCGATCACGGACTGGAAGTCCCGGACCATCATGGGATAGGGGTGGGGCCCGATGACCGAGCCGATGATATAGTGGGTGTTTCTGACGTTGGTCGCCCAATCGCGAATGGCCTCGTTCGAGGCGTCCTTCAGGGACCGGCTGCCTGCGTCCACGGGTTCGACCCGGGCCCCGAGCAGTTTCATGCGGACCACGTTCAGGGCCTGGCGTTCGACGTCCAGGGTGCCCATATAGACCACGCATTCCATGCCCATAAGCGCGGCGGCCGTGGCCGCGGCCACGCCGTGCTGGCCGGCTCCGGTTTCGGCGATGATCCGTTTCTTGCCCATGCGACCGGCCAGCAGGGCCTGGCCCAGGGTGTTGTTGATCTTGTGGGCCCCGGTGTGGGCCAGGTCTTCCCGTTTGAGGAAAATACGGGCCCCGCCGAGTCGCCGCGCCAGGCGTTCGGCCTCGTAGAGCGGGGTCTCCCGGCCGGCGTAGTCCTTGAGCAAAGCGCCCAGTTCGGCTTGAAAGGCGTCGTCGTTCCGGACGGCTTCGTAGGCCCGGCTCAGTTCCTCGACAGCCGGCATCAGCGTTTCGGGCACAAACCTTCCGCCCAGTTGGCCGAAGCGCCCCCGGTCGTCAGGCAGGCCCGGCCGCGGACTTGGCCCGACGGATAAAGCATTCGAGTTTTTCATGATCTTTTCTCCCAGGTTCTGATTCCACGCCGCTGGAAACATCCACGGCGTATGGCGAAACCGTTTGCACGGCTTGTGAGACATTGTCAGGCGTCAGGCCGCCGGCCAGGATGACCGGCCTTTGGCGTGCCGGCTCGACGGCCAGCGACCAATCGAAGGTCCGTCCCGTCCCCCCGGCCCGGCCGGGTTCGTAGGTGTCCAGAAGCAAGGTGGCTCCGGCATAGGCACGTTCCGGAAGCGGTGTCTCCCCGCCGACCCGGAGTCCCTTGATGATCCGGCCGCCGAGGCACGAAACGAAGTCCTCGCTTTCGGATCCGTGGAGCTGCACGACGTCCAGTTCGCAATGGCGGCGGACCTCCTCGATCCATTCGACCGGCGCATCCACGAACACGCCGACACGCAGGACAAAGGGCGGCAGTCCGAGCACGATGCCCCTGGCCTTGTCGGGCTCGATCCGCCGGGGACTGGGGGCAAAAACGAATCCCAGGGCGTCCGCCCCGAATCCGGCCGCGGCCAGGGAGTCGTCCAGATTGGTCAGCCCGCAGACCTTGACCCGAACCATTTATGCCTCCCCGATCCGGCAGAGCCCGGCCAGTTCGCTTTCCGGGTTCCGGGCTCGCATGAGCGTGGTCCCGACCAGGAAGGCGTCCAGCCCGCCGGCCCGGAGCCGGGCCACGTCGGCGGGGGATTTGACGCCGCTTTCGGCCACCACGGTAATTCCCGGCGGCACCAGGGGCCTCAGCCTGAGGGCGGTCTCCAGGTTCACATCGAGGGTCTTCAGGTCCCGGCTGTTGATGCCCACCAGGGGGGGATCGAGGGCCAGGGCCGCTTCCATCTCCGCCTCCTGGTGCACTTCGATCAGAGGGGTCATGTTCAGTTCGAGGGTCAGGGCGAACAGATTCTCAAGTTCGGCCCGGCCGATCGCGGCCACGATAAGCAGCACGGCGTCCGCGCCGGCGGCCCGGGATTCATACAGTTGCAGCGGATCGATGATGAAGTCCTTGCGCAGGACCGGCAGGCCGGAAGCCGAACGGGCCGCATCGAGATCGGCCAGGCAACCGCCGAAAAACGGGCCGTCGGTCAGCACGGACAAGGCCGCCGCCCCGCCGTTCCGGTATCGCCGGGCCCAAAGGGCCACGTCGACGTCGCCGGCCAGACGGCCTGCTGAAGGGGAGGCCTTCTTGATCTCGGCAATGACAGGCACCCGGTCGAGGGTGTTGAGCGCGGAAAGAAAATCGCGGCTCGGCGGCGCGTTCAAGGCCCGGTCGCGCAGTTCGGCCGGATCGGTCCCGGAGCGCAAGCCGTCGACCTCGACCCGCTTTTGGGCAAGGATTCGATCCAGCACGGTCCCGTTTTCGCCCATGTCTTACGCCCCGACCGCCTGGATTCGGGTAGCCGAGAGGGCGCGGCTCGTTTCGATCAGACCCTGTAGCTTTTCCATGGCCTGCCCCGAGTCTATGGCGCCGGCGGCCATTTTCACGCCCTCCTTCAGGTCCCGGGCCGCGCCGGCCGCGGCCAGGGCCGGGGCCGCGTTGAGCAGGACCATGTCCCGGCAGGGGCCCGGTCCGCCCTTGAGGACCGACAGGACCAAGGCGGCGTTGAATGCGGCGTCCCCGCCCCGAACCGCCTCGGGCTTGTCGGACCGAAGTCCGAGGTCCTCGGGCTTGAGGATAAAGGTTTCGATCCCGCCATCCTTCAACCGGGTCACCCGGGTCGGGGCGCTGATGCTGATCTCGTCCAGTCCGTCCAGCCCGTGGACCACGTATGCGCTCCGGCAGCCGAGACGATCCAGAACCCGGGCCAGGGTCTCGGTCAGGTCATCGCGAAACACGCCCAGGACCTGCACGTCGGCCCGGGCCGGATTCGTCAGCGGCCCGACCAGATTGAAGATACTCTTGAGCTTGACCTCCCGCCGTGGCAGGACGGCGTGGCGCATGGCCGGGTGCAGAAGCGGAGCGAACAGGAAACCGATTCCCACCTGGTCGATACACCGGCCCACCTCTTCCGGAGTCAGGTCCAGGTTCACGCCCAGGGCTTCGATGACGTCCGCGCTGCCGCAGCGGGAAGAAACCGAACGATTGCCGTGTTTGGCCACGGTCAGACCGGCGCCGGCCACGACAAATGAGGCCGTGGTCGATACGTTGAAAGTCCCGGCCTCGTCCCCCCCCGTGCCGCAGGTGTCCACCAGTGCGTCCGGCGCGCTTCCGACCGGAACCTCGGTGCTGCGCGACC
>JAHJTB010000288.1 GCA_018830135.1 Pseudomonadota bacterium
GACACCACCGCGCCGGTCACGACCGCCTCACCGGCCGGCGGGCAGTACCACGGTCCGGTTTCCGTGTCACTGACTTGCAATGACGAGGCCTCCGGCTGCGCGGCCACGTACTACACGGTGGACGGCAACGAACCCACGACCGGTTCCCGGGCCTACGGTTCGCAGATCCAGGTCACGGACGCGACGACCATCAAGTTCTTCTCCAAGGACCTGGCCGGGAACAGCGAGCCGGTCCGGACCGAGACCTACACCATCGCGCCGCCGTCGGCGCCGCCGGATATGAACGGCCTGCCGTTCCTGGGCGTGCTTCTCGACGACGACGCGGACCATGACGGCATACCGGACGTGATCGAAAACCGGACCTGCACCGACCCGAACAACCCGGACACGGACCGGGACGGCCTGAAAGACGGTGTGGAGGATGCCAACCGGAACGGCGTGCTGGACTCTGGCGAGACCAACCCCTGCCTGGCCGACACCGACGGGGACGGCCTGAACGACGGCGTGGAGGATGCCAACCGGAACGGTCGTGTGGATTCCGGGGAGACCGACCCGAGGAAGCGCGACACGGACGGGGACGGCATGCCCGACGGCTATGAAGTCCAGCATGTTCTGAATCCCCTGGTCAACGACTGCGGCCTGGACCCGGACGGGGACGGCTGGACCAACTGCGAGGAATATCGGTTCGGCACGGACCCGAGAAACCCGCTGTCCCATCCGAACCGCGGACTGCCCTGGTTGAACATATTGTTGGGCAAATAGGATGACCCGTTGCGGGACCTGAAATCGATTCCGGACGAACCGCGCCATCTGGCCCGGATAATTATCACCGCGATTCTGATCGGGCTTCTGGCGTCAGCGTCCTGCGGCCCGGAGCGCCGTGCCGGTGAGGAGGGGGCTGAGCAAAAGACGTATGGCGTGACCCAGGGCAGCTTTCGCGGGCGGTGGTGGAACCATTACGAACGCGGCCTGTCCTATGCCGAGGGCAAATACTGGGCGGAAGCGGAGTCGGACCTGAGGGCGGCCATCGAACGGCGCGCGGAGGACCAGCGGCGGGCGCGGACCTACGGCCTGCACTTTATCGACTATTTCCCCCACCGGGAACTGGGTATCGTGCTCTACCGCCAGGACCGTCTCGAAGAGGCCATGGCCGAACTGGAGACGTCGCTCAAGACGGCCAGGTCGGCCAAGGCCGAACACTACCTGGACCTGGTCCGCAAGGACTGGATCGAGTTGAAAAAGCTGGACCTCCGGCCGCCGGATATCCGGATCGACGCCCCTCTGCCCGACACCCTGGAAAAGGGCTTCCAGGTCCTGGTCAGGGGCCTGGCCCGGGACGACACGTACGTCAAGGAGATCCTGGTCAACGGGACCCCGGTCCGGATCGACCTGTCCACGCCGGAAATGCCTTTCGAGGTGACGGTGCCGTTGAAATACGGGCCGAACCCGATCGTGGTCGCGGCGACCGACCTGAGCGGCAAGACGTCCGTGGCCCGGCTGACGGTCAAATGCGACCGGGAAGGCCCGGTCATGGGCATCGAGGAGGCCCGGATGACCGGCCCCGGGGCGGTCCAGTTGAAAGGGTACGTGGCCGACGAGTCCCAGGTCCAGGACGTCACGGTCAACGGCCGGCCGCTTCCGATCCAGCCCTCGGGTCAGGTCCGTCTGGATCGCCCCATCTCCGTAAAGCCCGGGGAGACACGGCTTTTGATCCGGGCCCGGGACCGGGCCGGAAACCTGACCAAGGCGGACGTGGATTTCGCAGGTCGCCTAGACAGCCGGGAGGAGGCGATCCTGCTGGCCTCCCTGGAGGTCTGGCCCGGCCTGCTATCCATGACTTCCACCCTGATGGCCCGGGCCGAGGTGGAGCCGATTCGAATCGGACTGGCCGGCTGGACGGCGGACCAGGCCGTGTTCCTGGATCGGGCCCTGATCGAGGGCCACGTCCGGGCCTCGAAGACGGTTGCTTCCATCGAGATCAACGGCAAGCGGGTATTCATCCAGCCCGGGCGGGACCTGTATTTCAGCCATACCACGGAACTGAAGCCCGGAGAAAACCGGATTTCGGTGGTGGTCACGGATGAGGCCGGCCGCCGGGCGGAACAGCGCTTCCGGGTGGAACGCAAACTCAAGGGAGTGTACCGGAAATCCGCGCGGCTGCGCCTGGCCCTGCTTCCTCCGGCCAGTCAGGACGCGTCGGGAGGGACCGACCCGTCCGCCAGGGACCTGATATACCGCTTCGTCAGTCAGGGCGATCGGTTCCAGGTGGTAGACCCGGCCGAGGTGGACCGCCTGATCAGCCAGGGCCGGTTGAGCGTGGATGACCTGGGGGACCGGGAAGCCGCGGCCAGGGCGGCCCAGGCCCTGGGCGTCGACGCGGCCCTGATCGGCGTCGTGGCCGGCGACGGCCGGGCCGTGGACGTGTACGCCCGGGTCGTGGACGCGGAAACGGCCGAAGTGGTTGCCGCCGTGGACGCGTACCAGGAACATGCGGCCGGTGAGACCAAGGCCCTGGCCTGTCGCGCACTGGCCGAAAAACTGGATGACGAACTGCCGCTGATCGAGGGCGTGGTCGTCAAGGCGGAAGACAAGGATGTCCTGGTCGATCTGGGGGCGGACCGCAAGATCAAGCCGGGCATGCGACTGATCGTCTTTCGGGACGGCAAACCCGGGTACAGCCCGGCCACGGGTATGAACCTGGGCGCGGACTCCATTGAGGTCGGCCGGGCCCGGGTGACCCATGTCGGCGGCCAGGCCTCGACGGCCCGCGTGACCGAGCTTCAGACCAGCAGGAAAATTCAAGCCATGGACCAGGCCATCACCCGCTAGGATGAAAAAGTGAAACTTGAAACGACACGACCTGGCGCCATCACGACCAGCGTTCGACTTATACGCGGAGCCTTGCCGGCCCTTTTACTCGTGCTGGCCTTGATCATGACCGGCTGTCAGACGGCCCAGGTGAGGCAGTCGCCCCCCACCGCACCGGATTTGGCCGGGAAGACAGGACTGGACCGGGCCGCCGCCTTGACCCGCCGGGTGATCGAGCTGTACGGGCAGGCCCGTTTTTCCGAGGCGTTGGCCCCGGCAGGGGAGGCGGTCGACCTGACCGAGGCGGCCCTGGGGCCGGACCACCCGGACCTGGCCTCGCTCCTGAGCAACCGGGCCGAACTGTTTCGGGCCCTGAACCAGTACCAAAAGGCCGAGCCGGACTCCAAGCGGGCCCTGGCCATCATGGAAAAGGCCTACGGTCCGGCCAGCGGGAACCTGGTCCCCTACCTCAACAATCTGGCCGTGCTTTACGCCAATACCGGGGCCCATGAACGGGCCGAGACCCTGTACCGCCGGGCCCTGGCCATTTCGGAAAAGACGCTCGGAGCGGACCATCCGGACCTGGCCAACTGCCTGAGCAACCTGGCCGTATTGAACGGCAAGACCGGGGACCTGGAGGCGGCCAGATCGAATTACGAAAAGGCCCTGGAGATCCTGGCCCGGGCCAAGGGCGCCGGGAGCCCGGAGACGGCCCATTGCGCCTTCAACCTGGGGCTGCTCTATTTCGATCTGGGTGAATACGAGCAGGCCGAAGCGCTGTGCCGGGAGGCCCTGACCGCCCAGGAAAAGGCCCTCGGCCC
>JAHJTB010000031.1 GCA_018830135.1 Pseudomonadota bacterium
ATACCCACCGTACCCGGAGCTCACAGGCCTTCTTCTCTGACTCCAACTTGCGAAACCACTTCCTTGGCCAACTTCCCTGGCGGCCTGGCCCGACAGGACACACAAAATATGCCATCTCCCACTTCGCCGAGAATTGCTGGTCCTCCGGTCCCTCAAGGGACGGAACGGCCCGTCCTGTGGTATAATGCCGCGAACAGTCATACCCGACGGGACCGGCCGCGTTGCTAAACGTTTCGTCTGGTCTTCCGGGGCGCGATAACAAGAAATACCCGACCGGGGACAGAGGATTCCGGATGGACAATGTTGTAGACCTGAAAGACTATGGCCTGGCCCGGGCGGTTCAAAGAGTCCAGAGCCCCTGGCGGGAGCGGTTCCCCGACTTTTTGACCGCGCGGACCCGGCTGGCCGATCTGAGCGACAAAACCCTCCTGATACTGGCCCGTCTGGAGGACGGGGCCATGACCTGGCTCCTGGACCTGATCATGACCGCCCTGGACCTGGGCCCTGAAGGCGGATTTTCGGACCTGGACGCGGGGCCCAAGATGCGCGTTCTGGACGCCCAGTTGTTTTTTGTCGATCAGGTTCGTTGGGAGTGCCTGCGCCGCCTGGGCTGGGTCACCGGGTTCGCGGCCGAGTCGTATCCGCTGGTCGATCTCATTTTGCGGGCCGCCGAAATCAAGGCCGGTTTCGAGCCCCCGTTCCCTGCACTCAAGGAAACCCACGCCGATTACGCAGAGTTTGAGTGGCGACGGAAAATAGACGGCGAGCAGATGATCCGGAGCATGATTCCGGCCGCCCTGGCCGCCCTGGGCCAGCGGATTTAGGGCCGGCGATCGTTGCCCCCAAAAAAAGAAGACCGGGGTCACCGGTCTTCTGTATCATTCTGGGACCTGACGTCCGGGGTCTTCCGTTACGCCTGTCCACGGATCGGGATTTGTAATCCCGGCCGGCATGTTTGTCAAGAAGAATTTTCTCCAGGCATGCATCCGGTTGGCCGGCATCGTTTTTCGGCGGCGGACCGAGGGCACGGCCGGAGCCGTCACAAGCCCTCTCCCTCGCACTATTGCCCGCCTGCTTCCTGGCCTTGCCAAACGAGCCGGTAAGGGTATAATTCTAAAAAACGAGACTGGCCCGGACCCGATCCGGGCCGGGGAGAACATGAAGACGCTCAAACCCGTTTACCTGGAAGTGGTCTCCAAAATGCTGACCGTATTCCACCAGTTCTATGCCGGCGACCTGCTTTTCGAGGATGGCGGCCTGAGAAAGAAATACCGCAACCGGGAAATCAACGAATACCCGGATGATCTCAAGGAGGAGGTCCTGGCCCTGTCCGAATGGATACGGGAGCTATCGAGCACCTATCAACACCGCCTGGTCATCCGGGTCATCGACGCGCAGTCTCTGCTGGGCCTGTATAAATCCATTCGCCATCGCTTCCGCCAGACGCCGACATTCATCGTTTCCGGAAAGGAAACCTACACAGGCTGGGACAAGGCGGTCCTGGAGACCATCCTGGACCGGCACCTGGACCTGGCCTGGGGTAATACCGTTTCTCAGCCCTCGTGAAACAGGGCCCCGGACAGCCGCCGGACCATGGCCATGCCCTTGACCTCCTTCTCGAACAAGGGAATCTCGCCGCAGATGTTTCCGAACAGGTCGTGGACCTCCTGGTAATAGTGGTCCTGCATCTTGACCCGGTTACGGATGAACTCGGCGGTCTTTTCCGTGACCTGGGACTTGTCGATGATCTGGTTGACGATCACGCCGCCGATGGGAATACCGAAGTCGTGGAACCAGCCCACGAAGCGCCGGATGACGGCTATGGGCAGGGATTCGAGCAGGGTGACAAAGAAGAAGGCGGTTTTTTCATCGTCCACCAGCAGGGCGCCGGCCTTTTCGATCCGTTCCCGGAACGCGGACAGGTAGTCCATCAGGGGGTCCGGTTCCTCCTCCTTTTTTTTGCGGAAAGAGAGCCTGAGGCGGGTGGCCTGGGCCTCCTCCCGGCTTTTGAGCATCTTGTCGACCCAGAGGGTATAGACCTTGGACATGCCTAGCAGGCGGCGGGCGTTGGCCGTCGGCGCGGTGTCGAAGACGTAGAGGTCGTATTCGTCCTCGATGATCAGGTTGATCATGTTCTCGAACATGGCCGATTCTTCGAAGGCGGGGTTCATGGTCGCCGTTTCAACAAAGTCGTCGGCCTTGACCGGCAGATCGGCGAACTTGAGGAACCAGTTGATCTTGCCTTTGATCTCGTTTTTCGAGCGCTCGATGGTTTCGCGGGTGTCGATTTCGTACACGTGAAAGTTGGGGATGGCTTCCACGTTACAGGGTTTTCCGAAAACATCCGCGCCGCACAGGTTGGACAAGGAATGGACCGGATTGGTCGAGGCCAGCAGGGTCTTTTTGCCCTGGTCCGCGCACCAGAGGGCCACGCCGGCGGCTACGACCGTCTTGCCCACCCCGCCTTTGCCGCCGAAATACAGGTAGCGGATGGCGGGATGATCCTGGAAGAAGGAGCGAAGGGGGAAGTTCATGGCAGGGACTCCTCATACATGACTTCAGCCAGAGACTTGATGGCCGCCCAGCCCTTGATCTCCGAATCGAATTCCGGCACGTAGGCCAGGACCCGGTCTCCGAAGGCGGTCCGGATACTTTCCAGGGCGCCCCGTTGCATGTCGATCCGGTGTCGCAGGTATTCGGGTATGTTTTGTTCTAGCAGGCCCCGGGAGATGACCCGGTTGACCACGTACCCATTGATGGGGACGCGGTACTGGCTGAAAAGATGCGCCGCTTTGCGGGTGTCTTCTATGATCATCTCTTCCGGCGTTAAAACAAAGTAGAAGGCGGTCCGCTTCGGATCGGTCATGATCCGGGAAGACGCGCCGATGCGGTTCTTGATGTCCAGGAGTTCCTGATATATCTGGTCCTCGGAAGTCTGCCCCTGGCGTTTCATGGTGCTGATGGCCTCATCATACTGGCGCATCTGCTCGCGCAGGCCGGTGATCTTCTCCAGCCAGGCGTCGTAGATGGCCCCCATGGACAGGTAGTACAAGGCATGGCCCAGGGGCACGAGATCGTAAATGTAATAGTCGAATCCCCCCTCGACCACGATGTCCACCACGGCATCGAAAATGGCGCTTTCCTCCATGGCCGGTTCGGCGGAAGCGGCCCGGATGTAACTTTCGATTTCTTCCGGGATTTCGCTCATGCCGTACATGTCCAGAATCTTCCGGCGAATCTGATCCTGGTATTCATGGATCCGGCGGTCGGCGTCCACCTCGCAGGCGAACAGGTTTTCCATCAGTTCGACCTTGCCCTGGCCGAAGATGTCCTGTTCGAAGATATCCGAAAGGGAGGCCTGCGGGTCCACGGAAAAAATCAGGACCCGGTGTCCTTTGCGGGCCAGGTAGTAAGCGGTGGCCGCGGAAAAGGTGGTTTTGCCCAGACCACCCTTGCCTCCAAACATGATGTAGCGATGTTCCGGGTGTTTGCTGAATATTTCGGCCAGCGGCATATCCGCCTCCTCATCCTGTCAGTACAGGCTTTCGATCATGTCCCGTTCGCGGAGCATTCGGCGCTTCCAGGTCGTGATCTGAGGCACGACGTAGGGCAGCAGCCGCATGGAATAGTACGGCGGCAGAATGGGGACCCCCAACATGTCGCCCATGGTAATCAGAATGAAAAGGTGTTCCATGGAGGAGCGGGTTTTCAAGGCCTGGCGGGCCATGCCGTGGGTGGCCATGCCATAGGTGAATTCTTTGAAGAAGCCGAGCAGACCGCCTCGTTTTTTATTTTTATCATCGTTTTCAGTCATGTTCATCCTTCCTGGAAGTGTTCGAAGACATCTTTCTCCTTGACGATTCCGGTCTTGAAGGCCATCAAGCGCGGCGCCAGATGGGGCAGGAAGCGCAAAGCGTAATAAGGGGTGAATACGGGCAGCCCGACCAGCCCGCCGAACTGGGCCAGCATGAAGACGTCTTCCAGTTCCTTTTTCCGGGCGGCCCGCTCGGATACCATGCCGTGGATCAGAAAGCCGTACAGGAGGGCTCTCAGGTCCGCGGTCAGGCGTTCAAGGTGTTTCATGAATCGGTGAGTCATGGACTCGTGATCAGCCTCGCTCCCGGCGCCGTCACGGAGGGGTGGCGGCCGGACCAGCGACGGGCAGCGTGAAGTCGGGTTTTCAGGCCTGGACCGGTGCTCCCTCGGCTTTGGCCGTCTTGTACCGATAAAACGCCTTAACCCCGTCATATGCCAGGATGACCGCGTTGACGGCCAGAAACAGGCCCAACAGGCCGGCGATCAGGTTGCCGATGAGTTGCGAGCCGGTGACCTTTCCCAAAAGGATGGGGATGATCAGGCTGATGATCGACGTGTACAACAGGGCCGCGACCGTGGTCACATACATGAAAATGGCCGGATACAGGGCAAAGGCATAGCTTTTGGCTGCCTTGGCCAGCCAGAGGGTGACGATCATCAGGGCCAGACCGGCCATGAGCTGGTTGGCGCCGCCGAAGAGGATCCAGACATACTTGAACGTGCCGGTTTCGATCAGAATGAAAGTCAACAGCAGGGCCACAATGGTGGAGACATACTGGTTTTTGGCAATGGGCAGCCGTTCGCCCAACAGTTCGGACGAGGCCACCTTCATGAACCGGAAAACCAGGTTGATCACGGTCAGGGCCAGCACCAGAATCATTGTGCCACCGAATATCTTGGCAAATGAAACCGGGATGCCCAGCGTGGTCAGAGCGCCGCCGAGGCCGGTCACAAAGATGCCGGCCGGGCCCCCGGCCAGGGCCTTCAGGTATTCATCGCTCCCGGAAAAGGCCGTGGCCGTGATGATGACCGCGATGATGGCGATGGTGAATTCGGCGAACATGGCCCCGGCGGTCACGGGCCGGACATGTATCTCGTTTTCGATCTGTCGGCTTGTCCCGGTGGAAGAAACCAGGGAATGCCAGCCCGATATGGCCCCGCAGGCAATGGTTACGAAGAGCAGCGGCCAGAGCGGCCCTGCGCCGATGTTGAACTGGGTGAAGGCCGGCAGGGTCACGGGTTTGGCCCCGATGAGCACCCCCAGCACGCCGGCGATGATGCCGAAATAGACCACATAGACCGAGGCGTAGTTGAACGGCTGGATGAAACGCCAGACCGGCAGGACGGCCGAGACCAGCCCGAAGATCAGCACGGCGATCAGCATGACGTGGAAATTGCCCTTGATGGGAAGCCAGGGCGCCACGGCGATGCTGGCGAAGATGAGAACGATGGCGATAACCGTGGTCCATAGAATATCGAATTTGGTCCGGTAGATCAGATGCCCCACCAGGAAGGCTACGGCCACGATCACCAGCATGGGAAAAGGCTGGGCCGCCTGCTTGGACAGCAGGGTGGCGATAACGTCTCCGAAGGCCGCCGCGATGAGCAGGAGATAGAAGTAGATGAAGCTGATGAGTATTTTTCGGGCCCGGGGGGAAATGAGGCGGTAGCTGAGGGCGCCGAACGTGTCTCCATCCGACCGGATGGAAACCATACAACTGGCGTAGTCGTGGAGCCAGCCGATGAGCAACACCCCGAAGCCCAGCCAGAGTACGGCCGGCAGCCACCCCCATTTCAGGGCGATGATCGGGCCGATGATCGGAGCCGCTCCGGCGATCGAGTTGAGTTGAAAGCCGTAAAGCACGTTCCGGTTGGCGGGCATGAAGTCCACCCCGTCCATGTACATCGTGGCCGGGGTGGCCCGTTTGGAATCGGCTTCAAAAACCTGGGCGTTGATGTATTTGGAGTAGAAGAAGTAACCGACAATGACGATGACAGCCCAAAAAAGGAGGATAAATATGGAGTTCATTTCTTGACCTCCCTCGGCAAAAAGGTTGACGCCACATCGGAATTTCAGGCCGTGCAGGCGGCATTTTTCGACCTGGGAAAATCAATTTCGTCGCCTGGACGGGTGAGGTCCGGACACCTCCTTTCTTTGGTAAAATAACTTATTGCTATTGAATAACTATAAAATGATTCAGTTATACATGTCAAAATATTTCTTGGGGGTAACCGTTCACAGGCCTGACGCCATTTTAGTCCGTCCAGATGGGACTTAGGGGCATCCTGCCGAATTTTCTTGCAAATTTGCCTGGAATACCATATAATGCGTTCATTCTTCGGTCCGCTACAAGAGCTGGTGCAACCTGTAAGTCTCCCTCTCAACGAAAGGGCAGGCGATGA
>JAHJTB010000289.1 GCA_018830135.1 Pseudomonadota bacterium
CCCGGGCGATGGCCTCGTTGCCCATCAACAGCATGCGCGTTCCGGCCTCGCCCTGAATGAAGTTGGACATGAGCCCTCCTTGAACGGCTGGCGGCCTCAAACGGCCGTTTGGTCCTGAACGGCCGGCGGCCCCTTTGGGCCGCCGGCGGCTAAAATCCGTAGGCCCTGGCCAGTAAGGCCATGGGATGCAAGACCCGTCGGCCCGGCAGACCGGCGGCAAGATAGGTCCGGCAGGCCGGACACTGGGTCACCACGGTTTCGGACCCGGTTCGATCGATATCTTCAGTCTTGCGGGATCGAATACCCTGGGAGAGGGCCTTGTATTCCATGAAGAACGCCCCGCCGGCCCCGCAGCAGGCCTCCGGATGTTCCATCTCCACCCGTTCGGCCCCGGACACCCGGTCCAGAAGTTGCCGGGGCGCGTCGGCCAGGGTCGGCGACCAGCCCCGGTGGCAGGGCACGTGGTACGTGTACCGTTCCCCGAGCGGTCCGGGCTCGGAAACCAGACCCAGATGGTTCAGGTAGTCGGTCGCCTCCCAGACCTTGCCCGCCAGGGCTTCGGCCCGGGCCATGACCGGATCGTCCTCGGGCAGGACCTTGGCCGCCTTGGCCTTGAACAGCAGCCCGCAGGAGGTGCAGTCGGTCACGACGGCGTCCACGTCGAGAGCGGCCAGAACGCCGACGTTGAGCCGGACCATTTCCTGAAGCGTCCCCAGATCGCCATCCACCAGGGCCGGCAGGCCGCAGCAGGACAGTCCCTCCGGAACGACCACTTCCACGCCGTTGCGGGCCAGAACCCGGACGACCGCCTCGCCGGTCTCGGGATAAAAGGCGTTGGTTGCGCAGCCCACGTAATAGGCCACCCGTGCCCTCCGGGCTCCTTCCGCCGGAATCACCCCCTGGAAGCGATGGTCGAAATCCCGCTCGGCCGGCGCGGGCAGCTCCTCGGGACTCCAGCCCAGCTTTTTGGCCAGCGGGGCCGCTTTTTCCATGAGCCCCTTGGGACCGCGCTGTTTCATGGCCTGGTGCATCAGATACCGTTCGATCCGGCCGCGGCGCTTGCCTTTGTGCAGTTCGAAACGCGCGGCCGCGATGATCTCGTCCACCGGGACCCAACTGGGGCAGGTCTGGGTGCAGTTGGTGCACAAGAGACAGCGGTCCACGATCTCCCGCAGTCGCCTGGTCACCGGCATCTTCCCCTCGAGCATCGCGGCCTGGATCAGCCCGATCCGGGCCCGGGCCAGATGGGTTTCCAGCATGTCCTCGAGAAAAACCGGACAGGTGGTCTGACAAAGTTGGCATTGGGAGCATTTGGTGATCAGGTCCCGATAGGCATCCAGGTTCAGCATCAGGCCGCACCTCCGTAATTCCAGAGCTTGCCCGGATTCATGATGCCCTTGGGGTCGAAGGCCTGCTTGATCCTGCGCTGGAGATCGATCTGGGTCTGGCCCAGTTCCCAAAGCAGAAAGGGGGCCTTGTGGAAACCGATGCCGTGCTCGCCGGATATGGTCCCCCCGAGGCTGAGACCGTACTTCACGATCTGTTCGATGGCCTCACGGGCCTTTTTTTCGTTCTCTTGGCTGAAGTCGTTCAGAACGATGGTCGGGTGCATGTTGCCGTCGCCGGCGTGGCCGCCCACACCGATCACCAGGCCGATCGAGGCCGAAAGGTTCTGCAGCCAGCGAACGAAGTCCGGGATGCGGTCCCGGGGCACGGTCACGTCCTCGATGATCATCCGCTTGAAGATGCTCAGGATGGCCGGGGCGAGATTGATCCGGGCCTTCCAGTAGGTCTGGGCCTGCTTTTCGTCCGGAACCATACGCAGTTCCAGGACCTTCATTTCCTTGCACAAGGCCTCGAGACGGACCGCGTCCTCCTCGACCTGGGCCGGTGTCCCGTCCAGTTCGATCAGCAGATAGGCCTCCCCGGTCAAAGGCAGGACCGGGTCCAGAAAACTGTTCATTATCTGGATGCCGCCCTGGGTGATGAATTCGAGCTTGGCCGGAACCGTGCCCCGGACCGTGATCTCCGCGACCATGGTCGCGGCCTCGTCCAGCGAGGCAAAGACGGCCACCGCGGTCCGACGAGTCGGAGGAAGGGGCAGGAGCCGGACCGTCACCCGCGTGATGACGCCCAGGGTGCCCTCGGAACCGGTCATCAGGTGGGTCAGGTCGTAACCCACCGAGTATTTCACCGTCGAAGCGCCCGTGTGGATGATCGATCCGTCCGGCAACACGACTTCCAGCCCCAGGACATAGTTCGGGGTGGTCCCGTACTTGACCCCTCGGGGCCCGCCGGCCCGGGTGGCCACGTTCCCGCCCAGGGTGCTGACTTCCTGGCTCTGGGGGTCGGGAGGGTAAAACAGGCCCATTCGTTCCACGGCGTTGTGGAACTGCCTCAGGACCACGCCGGCCTCCATGCCGGCGGTCATGTTCCCCGGATTGATCTCCAGGATGCGCCGCATCCGTTTCATGTCCAGGACAATTCCGCCGTGCAGAGGCGTGCAGCCGCCCGAAAGTCCGCTGCCCGCGCCCCTCGGGGTGACGGCCACCTCGTGCTTGAAGGCATATTGCATGACCTTGGCCGTCTCTTCCGTCGACGCCGGAAGAACGACGGCTTCCGGCATGCCCCGGGCCAGATAATGCGTCATGTCGGTCGAATAGGCGTAGAGGTCCTCCGGATCGCTCCAGACCCCCTGCCGCCCGATCAATCCGCCCAGGTCCTTGGCCAACCCTTTCAAGCGCCACCTCCATGCCATCGGAACCGATCGCCATCCAGGCCGGACCGGCCGGGATGCGTTCCGCAATACCGAACATGATTTATAATGATGGAACGATAGCCCAGCCCCGACAGACTGTCAAGACCAAACTGAACCCGAGCGGAGGGCGTCTCGATTAAGGGATGGAAAAAAGATGGGGCCGTTGGCCCCTTTATGTGCAGGCCAATCTGCTACACCGGAAAGTGATCCATCATGTTGTTGTAAAACGGCATCCCGCGGACCGCTCTCATGGACGAAGTGGTCTCGCATTTTCGGACCTGGCAGCGAGGGGTAACGGCCCGGCCGAGGCCGAGGTGATGAACCACGACGGCCAACGGGCTCGGGATGCCGGATGTCGACCTGGGCCGAGTGTTTCAAGAGGCGCCGGGCATCGATCCGGCCCGGCCGGCCGGCGGGCCTACAACTTGAATTTGCCTTTGAAGTAGGTCTCCTTGACCGATTTGGCCTTGTTGGCGGCCCAGTCGTCGAGACCCATCTTCTTGATCAGGCAGAGGTTGAAGACCTTGGTATTGTGCGGCACCTTGTCGGCCCGGTCGGCATAGGGGTGAATGTGATCGCAGGGGAAATCGTCGCAGTCGCCGCAGAAGTCGTGGCCTTTGGCCGATATGCAGCGAAACAGGTTGCACGGTTCGGTCATGCCCAGAAAGCCGATGGTTCCGCCTTCGGCGCGACAACCCCGGCATTGGGCCTGTTCCGGACTGAGGCCCATTTTGGGGGCGAGATTGTTTCTGAGGGCCTCGTCCTGGCTGGCCTTGTACATGATGCAGTTCCAACAGTCCAGACCGCATGGCGCGGTGAGTTCGAAATAGTCCATGATCCCTCCTTGTCGGCCGGGCCGACTAAAGTTCGACCGGAAGCCGGTCGTTCAGTTCGATTCGATTCAGGTCCATCCGCACGTCATAGACCAGGGCTTCCACGCCGAGTCCGACCGCGCGTCGAAGCGCCCGTCCGTATTCCGGGTCCATGTGGTCGGCCGGCCGGAACCGCTCGGCGTCCATCCGCTGGACCAGGTAAAAGCTGACTCCCCGTTCCCCCCGGCCGACGATATCGGCCAGTTCGTCCAGATGCTTTCGGCCCCGCCGGGTCACCGCGTCCGGGAAGCAGGCCAGCCCCCCTTCGACCAGGGTGCAGTTCTTGACCTCGACGTAGCATGCCGGCCTATGGGGAGCTTCCAGGAGCAGGTCCAGACGGGTGCCCTGACTGCTCTTGACCTCGCTCCTGACCGACTCGTATCCGGCCAGGGGCTCGATGGCCCCGGTCAGCAAGGCCGCCTTGACCAGCCGGTTGGGAACGCCCGTGTTGACCCCCACCAGCGAGCCCGGCATTTCGATGATCTCCCAGGTATAGGGGTAGCGGCGTCGGGGGTCGTCGTGGAGCGAAAGCCAGACCGGGCGGCCGGATTCCGAGCAGCCCCGCATGCTGCCGGTATTGGGGCAGTGCGCCGTGACCTCGCTGCCGTCGTCAAGCCGGACGTCGGCCAGGAAACGCTTGTAGCGCCGGATCAGGGTCCCCCGTACCAAGCGGCCCCAGTTAAGTCCGTTTTCCTGTTCCTCCAATATGCGTGTCCTCACCCGCCCCCAATTTACCATACCGGTCCGGCGGGCGACAAGGGGAACGGACTTCCCGTCTAGGCCGGCCGCCCGATGACTTTGCCGCCCGGTCCGGGTTCGCCAAGCCTGATCGGCGCGATCTGGCCGGCGGCCTGCGGCGGACCTTGAATCAGAACGGGAATATAGTTGTCGGTCAGCCCCCGGTGCAGGCCGGAGGCCCGATCCATGGTGCTTTCGATCAGCGTGGCCCGAACCTGTCCCAGACAATGGTCATAAAAGGCGCGCCGTTTTTCCCGGCTCGTCTCGAGCAGGGCGGCGACCCGGGCCTTGATTTTCATGGGATCGACCTGTTCAGGCATGGCGGCGGCCGGGGTTCCCGGACGTTTCGAGTATGGAAACACGTGAAGATAGGAAATCGGCAGGTCTGCGACCAGCGCCCGTGTTTCGCCAAAGGCCTCTTCGTCCTCTCCGGGAAAACCGACCAGTACGTCGGCGCCCAGGCAGAGGTCCGGCCGGAGGCCCTTCACGGCCTCCACCAGCCGGTGGAAGAGCCCGGCGGTGTATGGCCGCCTCATGCGGGCCAGAATGCGGTCGGACCCGCTCTGGAGCGGCAGGTGGAGATGCGGGCAGAGACGGGGGGACGAGGCCAGCATGGCCACGAGTTCATCGGTGACTTCATTGGGCTCGATGGAACTGAGTCGCAGGCGTGAGCCGCCCGTTTGGGGGGGGAGGCCCCGAATCAGGCCGGTCAGACTCGTCCGGGGATCGAGGTCCAGGCCGTAGGCCCCCAGATGAATGCCGGTCAGGACGATCTCCTGGTAGCCCGCATCGGCGTACGCATCGAGGCCGGCCGCAACGGTTTTAGGCTCCAGGCTGCGGCTGGGGCCTCGGGCCTCGGGAACGGCGCAGTAGGCGCAACGAGCCGAACAACCATCCTGGATGCGGAAAAAGGCCCGGGTCCGGTCGAAATCGGGAAAGCCGAGGTCCAGGATTCGCCGATCCGCCCCGGGAGGGTCCACCAGGACTCGTCCCTGGTGGGAAGCGTCGGTCATATCCAGGCAGCCGGTCAGATCGGCCTTGTAGTTCTGCCCGGCGACCAGCACCACGCCGGGCAGTCCCTTCAACTCCTCCGGACGGGTCTGGGCGTAGCAGCCGGTGACGATGACGCGGGCCGCGGGATTGAGGCGATGGGCCCGGCGCACCAGGGCTCGGGATTCGAAATCGGCGCGATGGGTGACGGTGCAGGTGTTGACGACGACCAGGTCGGCGGGTTCGCCCCGGCCCACCAGCCGGTAACCGGCCCGGACCAGATGGCGGGCCACGGCCTCGGATTCGAACTGGTTGACCTTGCAGCCGAGGGTCTGGACCGAGGCGGTGGGTCCGTCCAGGGCGGTCTCACCCGATCTGGAGGACAATTTGACCTAGCGTCCGCCCGTGCCTGGTCACGATCAGGGTCACCGGCTCGACTTTTTCGACCTTGAAGGCCAGGAGGGCCCGGGTCTGGGTATCTTTGACGATCGTACCCTTGACGGCCACCTCGACGCCCCGATTGTCGGGCACGTTGGTTTTCAGGCCCGTGACCTGGACGTGGTCCCCGGCTTGGATTTTCAGCGAGGCCCCATTGCGCAGCTTGAGATTCGGTCCGCCGTTCCGGCGCAGAACCAGGCTGTCCAGACGCGGCTTGTTCAGGCGCACCCGCATCGCGGCCAGCGTGCGCTTGCCTTGTTCGACGGCGACCTCGTATATTTTCTCCTGCTTGGAAAGGGAGTACCGGTCCAAAAGGTCCTTGTCGGTCTGGATGAGCGCGCCCCGGTCCTCTCCGGTGTTTTTGCCCGGGTCGGCCACAAATCCCTTGAA
Source organism: Pseudomonadota bacterium (assembly GCA_018830135.1). Classification (GTDB taxonomy): domain Bacteria; phylum Desulfobacterota; class Desulfarculia; order Adiutricales; family JAGVGV01; genus JAHJTB01. Next base: position 6,187 of record JAHJTB010000289.1, read on the forward strand.
GTTGACGACCAGTGCCTCTCCGGGCGGGGGAGCGCCCTGGATGACGATGTCCACGACCTTGAGCAGGTCCCCATCAACCGCCTCGAAAAGCTGGCCGGCCGGGACCTCATGCCGCTGCCCTTCCACTTCGATGATAAAGCGGAGCACCTGGAATTTCTCGGCGACCCGGACCGGAGCGGGCCCCGGGACCGACTCGGACGGACGTAGTTCGATCGGGATGCGGCCGAACTTGATATGGTCCTTCTGGGCCACGATAAAAGTCGGGTTGGTGATGGTGAACTTTCGCCGGAAATCATTGATCGTGCCCAGTCCCAGGATATCGACCGAAAGCCCCCGGTCGTAATTGGACTCGACGTGAATGACCTCGATACTGTCCCCGGGGCTCAGGCGAAGGGGCTGTCCGTCGGCCACGGCCACGGGAACCTGGTTGTTGACCGATACGACCATGTATTTGAGTTCGGGCTCCAGCAGATAGATACGCGGCTGTTCCGGTTCGAGTCCGAAAAGCTCCATGAAGGCGTTGATGGCCAGATTGTGCTGATGAACCTTCATCTCCACGCTGGGCAGATTCTTCGAGGTCTCGACACCGAAGGCGGGGATGCCGTAGTGGGTCAGGGCGTAGTAGGTTGCCGAGGCGCGCTGCTCCTTGTAAGGCGACGCGTCCTCGAACGTGCGCGTGTTCATGAAATGAAAGTGGTATTCCGGGTTTTCGATCTGTTCGTTGATCTTTTCGATGACCTTCAGGGCCGTCTTTTTCAGGTCCAGTTCGCGGCCGGTCCGGGGGCAGACGTAACGGTCGGCGTCCGCGATGATGGACTGGCCGTATCGGAGCGGGTTGGCGTTTTCCGAAACATGGGTCGGACGGTAATAGCCATAGCCGTCGTGCAGATTGAGCAGGATGTCGCATTCGGCCATCAGGGTTTCCAGCTTGCGCACGATCCGGGAATCAATGTCTCCTTCCGCTTTTTTGCCGAACTTGCGATTCATGTCGCCGTGGGGGCCTCGGTCGAAGCGAAGAATGGAATAGAAATTGGCCCGGGGCACGATGATGAGATTCCCTTTTTTCAGGGCCATATCGATGTACAGGTCGGCCGACAGGAAACCGCCCGGCTCGTCGCCCTGAATGCCCCCGATAATCATCATGGTCGGGCCTTCCTTGCGGCCGCTGATCTTGTACACGTTCAACTCGTAGGGCGTGTCCCGAAAGTAGACCATGTGTTCCTGGCGGCTCGTGGCCAGGGCCGGCCAAGGCGCAAGGGCAACCAGGATCACCGCGACCCAAAGGCGCATAACCGCTATAAAAAGAGGTCTGCTAACCATTTTCTGGTTCGAGAACGGTTCGGTATAATGGCTGTCCGTCTTCCGTATAAACCAGGACATGGACCTGTGAAAAAGCAGCGGCATTGGTCAGGTTCTCGATCAGGCCGCGGACCGTCTTGCCGTGCCGAATGGAAAAAACGGTCCCGCTTTTGTAGTCGGTCGGCAGCAGGTTCCGCAGTTCCGTTTCCGGGTAGGACGCGGTCGCGGGCGGGGAGGCCTGGGGATTGACCAGAATAACGAAAAGGTATCCGTTGACCATCTTGTTGTCCGGATGGACGTTGCGCAGATTGAACTGGAAGCGAACGGCCGTGTTGTCCCGTTCCGGTCTCAGGGTCAGATTGATGGCGTCGACGGGAGATTGATCCGGCCAGGCCGGCCCGCTCGATTCCGCTTTCACTTCCGCCTTTTCAGGCTTGGGGGCCTCGGCGGGGGCCGGGGCCGGTTTCTCGGCTTCGGCGGGGGGCGGCTGTTTCCTCCGCTCCGCCTTGTCCAGTTCGCTGGCCAACTCCTTGTAATGCTTAACGTACGAGGATTGGAAGCGCTGGGTGTTCAAGGTCTGGGCGCAATGGTTCAGGTCCTGCCTCAATATCTTGTTCTCGTAGGACACCTCGAAGTAGCGGTTGATGGCCAACACGGACAGCACGATGTAAACCACGGTGAAGATGAGGGCGTAAACCAGCATGTTGGGCGATATGTCCATGCTGAAAATCGGACCGACCTTCCTCATAAAAATGATATTGATCGGTTCCTTGTTTTTCTTTTTACTGGTTATGGCTTGGCCCCCGCTCTCATGTTCTTCCAGGTCTCCTGCCGGATACGCCAGTCCGGGCCGTATTTCTGAAGCACCAGGGTTTTGAGTCCGTAGTCCTGATATTGATCGGACCGATAATGCTGCAGGAAGGAGACCTGGGCTTCGCTCCCCTCGAACTCGATCTTCATCCGTTCGGCCTTGACGGATATCTTTTTAGAGGACCGGGCCAGCTTTTCCTTGTAGACCCGATATTCGGGCAGTGTCATGTCCTGATACTTGAACTCGGGATGGTAGTGGCTCAGGTAGGCCTTTACGTCCTTCCGCCGCCATGCGGCCAGCCAGTCGTCGACCACGCGCTTGACCTGGGAAAGTTCCGGAGCGACCGCGGGTTTGACAGGTTCGGGCTCGGGCTTGGGCGCTGGTTGAGGCGCAACGGCTGGCGCGGCGGAGGCCGTCATGCTCGCCGCCCGGGCCTCGGCCAGGACTCGCGCCCTGACCTGGGCGGGCAGTATTTTTTTCGGCGGATCGGGCGGGAACGGGGCCCAGACCTCGGCGACGATCTCGTACCGCCCCTTGTCCCGATCACGCAGGTACAAGCGCTTGACCCCGTCGCTGACCATGCGGCCGCCCTTGTAATACTGGTCGAAAAGGACCAGAATCAGACCCTGGTGCCTGAAAATCCGTACATGCTTGAGATCGACATCGATCTTGGGATAGAACCGGTTGAGGTTGGCCTTGTGTTCCATCCAGGCCGCATAATCCTTGCCTTCCGGACTGCTGAAGTCCTTGGCGTACATGGATTTGTACTCCTCGAAATTCTTGCCGGCCCAGGCCTGGCGCCACCGTTCCACAAAGGCCTTGACCCGGGCCGCCTCCTGGTTGATCTCCTCGAGCGGCTTGTACCCGATCTCTTCGTAAACCACGATCGGCGTATCGTTGAGATGCACGATCTCCTCGAGGTCTAACAGGTCCACGTTGTTCATGGCTACGCAGCCGTTCGAGTCCCGGGCCACCAGTTTCCGGTCCGTGCCGTGCATCCAGATGCCGGTTCCGTTCTTGCCTAGGCGCCGGTCCCAGTAGTTCGGGTAGTCCATGGGATAGGCCAGAATCCCGTAGATCGGCGCCAGTTCGGATTCCAGGTGTTTTTTCTCGAACAGGTAGAAACCTTCGGGCGTTCTTCGGTCGCCTTCCCGGGTCTTGTCCCCGATTTTTTCGCCGGTGGTACAGGGGTAGGTCTTCAGCCGGAAGTACTGCCCCATCTTGAACTCGTACAGATGGATCTGCTGCCTGGACTTCTCCACCACCAGGATGTACCGGTCGGACCCCGGGCCCGGCTCGATCAAGGCATCCGGAATGAGTTTCTGCGGCGCAGAGGTCTCGAATCGGGCCGCCGATGCGTAACTGGCAAAAGGACGGCAAAACCCAGGCCCAGACATAGCAACCAAACAGGAGTTTTATTACAGGTCGCCGATAAGGATTGAATCAGCATAGGTTTACGGCTCGCTTGCCCGTATTTATTGCTGCATGGTATAACTCAGGCGGGCGGTGCCCAGGACACCGGTGAGAACCAAATCAAGCCGGCCGGAGGCCGGCGGCGGCTCGGTCACCAGGAATCGGACCGCATAGACTTTGGCCCAAGGTGAAATGTACGGGAAATAGCCCATCAGCTTGGCGTCCTTCTTCTTGATTTCCCGAACCTCGAACGGCTCCAGCCTGCCCAGGTCGTCGCTTTCGAGCAGTAGCCTCCAGGCCGAATCTTTTGACGCCAGGTTGTTCTTTTCCTTGCTGGGCGCGGACACCGCCAGGAGGAACTCGATGCTCCGGCCCGCCGCTTCCGCCTGATCGTCCATCATCTTCGCCGCGGCGGCGTCGTCCAGCTGGTAGTCCCTGACGTACTTTTCCACATAAGCCCGCCGGAAGTCGAACGACCTGCAGGTTCCGATTACCTGGAGCATGGAATCAAACCCATCATATACATGAGCCTCGTCCGTCCAACGATCGAGCGCGGCCAGGTAGGTCGTCTCGTCGAGCTTCGAGTCGACCGGTCCCGAGGCCGCAGTGCCGCCGCAGGCGCCCAGCACGAGCGACACGGCAACCGCCACACCGAACATGATTCCCAGACCAGCGGTAACACGGCTATTTTTCATAAGGCCACTCTTGCGACGTTCCCATGCTTAGCAGTATATATACCTTTTTTCACTTCAAGTTTCAAGTCGTTTACGCCTCGGATTCCGCCCCGAACACACGATCGAAAATCTCGTCCACATACTTGAGGTGATAGTCCAGGTCGAAAAGCTCGTCCAGGGCCTCCGGAGACAGATGCCTGGCCACCTCCGGGTCCTCGTTGAGCAGGGTCTTGAAATCCAGGCCTTCCCGCCAGACACGCATGGCGTTCCGCTGCACCAGCCGGTAGGCGAGGTCCCGGATCAGGCCGGCCCGGGTCAAGGCCAACAGAACCTGCTGGGAAAAATACAGGCCGCCGGTCCGTTCGAGGTTGGCCTTCATCTGCGCCGGATAAACGACCAGGTTCCGGATCATCCCGGTCATGCGACCCAGCATGAAGTCCAGAAGAATCGTGCTGTCCGGCGCGATGACCCGTTCGACGGAACTGTGGCTGATGTCGCGCTCGTGCCACAAGGCCACGTTCTCCAGCGCCGCCAGGGCATTGGCTCTGATCACCCGGGCCAGTCCGGTCACGTTTTCGCTGAGGATGGGATTGCGCTTGTGGGGCATGGCCGACGAGCCCTTCTGCTTCCTGGAAAACGGCTCCTCGGCCTCGAGCACTTCGGTCCGCTGCAGGTGCCGGATTTCCACGGCCATTTTTTCCAGCGTCGCTGCCGTGACGGCCAGGGTGGTGAAATACTCCGCATACCGGTCCCGCTGAATGACCTGGGTCGAAATCGGGGCCGGTCGGAGCCCCAATCGGGCGCAGGCCCCGGCCTCGACACTTGGCGGGATGTTGGCAAAGGTTCCCACCGCGCCGGAGAGCTTGCCGTACGCGATATTTTCCCGGGCCCGAACCAGACGTTCCCGGTTCCGTCCCATCTCGGCGTAAAAAACGGACAGTTTGAGGCCAAAAGTGATCGGTTCGGCGTGGATGCCGTGAGAACGGCCGATCATCACCGTGTATTTGTGTTCCAGGGCCCGAGTCTTCAAGGCCTCCCGAAGCAGGTCCACATCCTCGATCAGAATGTCGGCGGCCGCCTTCAATAAAAGGGCGCTGGACGTGTCCACCACGTCCGAGGAGGTCATGCCCAAATGAAGAAACCGGGAAGCCGGGCCGACGTTCTCCTCGATATTGGTCAGAAAGGCGATGACATCGTGTTTGGTTTCCGCCTCGATTTCCTCGACCCGTTTGACCGAAAAGCGGGCCTTCTTCCGGATTTCGGCCACCGCCTCGGCCGGAACCAACCCTTCATCGGCCATGGCCTCGGCCGCGGCCAGTTCCACATCGAGCCAAGCCTGATACTTGGCCCGCGGTTTCCAGAGTGCGGCCATTCTTGGCCGGGAATAGCGCGGGATCATTTGATCTTATCCACCTCGGAAGCCAAAGCTTCCTTTATTTAGCAGTCGTTTCCTCCGCTGTCAAGTAATGCTCGCCCCAGCAATCCCGGCTCCTCGGCCGCAAGCGGCGGCCGGGCGGCCGGCCCCATGGAGCAAGCTCCGCCCCACACCCCCCGGCCGGACGGGCCGTGAACCGATGGAAGGCCTGGCCGGGGGGTAAAGAGGCCTTGACAATCGGTTTTCCGCCTTTTATCATTTGACTGACGCGTCAATCAAAACATAGACCAGAAGGAGGGGCTCCATGGACGAAAAAGAAATAGCCTGTTATCTGGCCCAGTGGGACGGAAAACTGGGGGCGGACCGGAACCCGGCCAACTACCAGAGGCGGGACGATGGCTCCCACATCTTCGAAAACGCCGAGTCCTATTACGAGTGGTGGTACTTTGACGCCTCATTCACCAACAACTACCACATTGTCCTGACCTGGCACTATCGCAACGTCTTTCTCCGGCCCATGGTCCCCTCCATCCAGTTGTTCATATACCAGCCCGACGGAACCAAGGTCGAGCGCATGACCCTGGCCGCCCCGGACCAGATCAGCGCCTTTCCGGACTACTGCGACGTGAAGATGGGAAAAAGCTGGGTCAGGGACATGGGCGACCGTTACGAGCTGTACATGAAAATCAAGGGAGTCGGGGCCCGTCTGACCTTCAGGAACGTGGTGCCGCCCTGGAAGCCGGGACAGGGCTTCAACTACAAGGACGAAGACAACGGCCGGATCGCCGGTTGGGTCGTACCCGTTCCCCAGGCCCGGGTCGAAGGCGATCTGTATCTGGACGGCCAGACCATGCCGGTCGAGGGCTCGGGCTACCACGATCACAACTGGGGGAACTTCCCCTATTACGAAATCACCCGGGGCTGGTACTGGGGTCGGGTCCACAACGACAAATTCACCGTGGACTACGGCTGGGTCCTGCCCCGGCTGGATGAGGCCCCGGTCCTGGGCGCCCTGCTGGTGGCCAGTCACAAGGAAATCCTGCTCTCCACCAACATGCTCCGGTGCGACCTGCAGGAAATGAAAAAAGACGAGGAGTTCGGGACCGAATGCGCCCACCGGCTAGTCATGTCGGCCGAAGCCCTGGGGGTCAAATTCCAGATGACCATTGACAGCAGGAGCATGGTGGAAAAGATGCAGCTTCCGAATGTAACTGATTGGAATCATTATTACTATAGATATCTGGCCGATTACGACATGCGGGTCGAGGTCGACGGCGCGGCGGATGGGGCCCAGGGTGAAATGCTGCATGAAGTCATGTTTCTCTAAAACGCCATCCGGGCAGTTTGGGAGCCGACATATATGAACGACATGAACCGTTATGACGTCATCGTGATCGGGGCCGGAGTCGGCGGCCTGTCCGTGGCCACCCTGCTGGCCCAGACGGGTCGGCGGGTCCTGGTATTGGAGCAGACCGACCGGGTCGGGGGACGGGCCCTGTCTTTCCGGGGCGAGGAGATTGCGGATCGGGGACCGGCCTGGTACAAGGACATGCTGGCCACTCAGTACACCTGCCTGGCCGGTTCCGAACCCGACCTGGAAACCATGATCCGAAACCGCCTGCTCGACGGGTACACCCTGGACCTGGGCTATCACGCGGTCAGCGTGAACGGAGCCGGGTACATGCTCGATTTCGAGGAACTCATAGGCGGTCTGGACGAAATCACCCGTCACGGCGCCGCTTACGCGACATATTATCGGGGCGAGTTCTACCAGGACGTGATCGGCGGGACAATCGACCCGCGCATCAAGGCGCTGGCCAAAAGCAAGAACATCCATTTTCAACTGTTCTACACCGAACCGTACATGCTCAACGATGAAGAGATCACGGCCCTGGAGAGGGTCTCCCTTCAGGAATGGGGAGAGGCCCGGGGCCTGACGGCGGACGACGTGCTCTGGACATGCATCCGGTCCGTAGCCACGCTGTTTTCGACCATCAACAATCCCAATGACATTTCCGTGGGCGACATCTTCCGCTATTTCAAACACGCCATAGGTCCCAAGCTGTCCAGAGGGCTGATCCGGTACACCGGCGGTTTTGTCGCGGGCGGGACCATGGCCTGGCCTCGGGCCGTGGCCCGCCGATTCGAGTCCTTTGGCGGCCAGGTCCGGCTTGGTCACCGGGTCAAGGAAATCCGGGTCGATAACGGCGCCGTGACCGGGGTCCGGGTCGTAACGGCCGAAGTCGAAGAATTGGAGTTCCAGGCCGGCGTTGTGGTCAGCAATATCCCGGCCCAGCAGACCTTCCGGGTAATCGACCGGCGGTATTTCCCCGAGCGGTGGGTTTCAGACACCGAGGGCATGTACGGTTACGGGAGCTACGTACCCTACATGGGCCTGAACAGACTGGTCATGCCCGAGGAGCATTCCCGCTGGGGCATCAAGAACGACTGCGTGCTGCCCCGGTCCGAGGGATTCGACTGGGACGTGTACATCTGCTGGAACATCCAGTCCGTGACCGATCCCAGCCTGGCCCCGGAAGGCAAGTACCTGTATACGGCCTACCTGCCCATCACGGAGAAGGAGTCCTTGAACAAGGAGTTGGTGGCCAAACTGATCCGTCGGCTCCCGGACTTCATGGAGGAGGTCTATCCCGGTTTCAAGGCCAGCATCGACTGGAAACTGGACCTGGTCTGCTGGAAGCTCGAGGGTGTGGCCAAAAGCATCTCCCAGGCCGGGACCCAGAAGCTGCCGGTGCGCTCGCCCCATCTCAAGGGGCTGTTTTTCTCCGGGGACACGGCCAAGGGATACGGCGTGGCCATGGACTGCGCCATTGCCTCGGGCGTCATTTGCGCCGGTGAAATCCTGGGACGGGACTTCGGCATTCGCTGACCCGGCCGCGACGGAGCAGTATCCGGGATAAACCCCTTGCTGATTGGAGTCGCGCCCAAACCGCCCTGTCGTGCAATGATTGCTTTGGAGATACATTTTCATCTTGCGGTCAACGGACCGGGTGAGGTAGCCTTGGCGGACCGATTTCCGGCCTGTGGGCGAAATGACGGGTGGATTTCGGATATGAAATATTTCGAACTCCTGGAGAAACAAAACCGTTGCCTCCCAACCCGCCAGCCCGGCGGACGGCCGGAGAACGCGCCGCCAAGCCCGTCGTTTCCTATAATTTCCTGAAACGGTCCCTTCGGATTCCCGGTCTGGCCGGGGTCCGCCTCAGGGCCGGCTCGTTCGGCCCTCACAACCACTCCGGCCTGGGGGACTGTGTCCTGATAGACCTGGGAAAAAACTTTTTCGCCGTTTCCGACAGTTCGGACCGGGACTCGACAACCTCGCGCAAGCTTTTGTCCGAGTTCGCCACCATGCTGGCCGGATTTTCCGGATTCGGTCCCAGACGGACCTACTCGTCGGAGGCCTTGGAACGTCTGAAGCGCCGGTTCGTCCGGGCCGGCGAGAAGGCGCTCGAGACCATCCCCTATTTCGAAAGCTGCACCCTGACCGCCGTCCTCATCACCCGTACCCACGACGGCCTACGGGCCCTGCTGCTCCATTCCGGGGACAGCTTCCTGCTCATGTGCGGACCGGACGGCCGCGCCCGTCAACTCACCCAAAACAACTTCTGGATGATCGGACGCGCGAAACAGTTCTATCAGATCGACCTGCTGGAGTTGCCGGCCGGGGCTTCCCTCCTCCTGGCCACGGACGGGTTTTCCGACCTCGTCTTTCCCGAGGGTCGGGATCGCCGCGCCGCGGCGGCCGATCTGGTCGGCCGACTTGCCCCGGAACAAGCCGCCGACGCCCTGGTGGACCGATTTGACCGCAAGGGGGAGCGGGTCGATGATTTGGGCCTCTGCGTCATCAGGCCGGAGGCTTTGAAGGCCGGGCGGGCCCGGATTCTGATCGGCGGCACGACCCGGGCGGAAGAGAAGACATTTGAGGAAAAATCCCTGAAAGGGTATTATAGGGACGAGTACACGGTCCTTGAAGACGGCGCCGGCTTCATGACCATCCCCTGATCCAGGGACCGAATCCGCCCCTCGCTTGGAGATCCCGGATGGAAACCGACTCGAAACCAGGATGCAGGCTGCTTCGGGAGGGGCTGTTTCAGCCTCCCGAGACACCTGGGGCTCCCGCCCGCCTCATTGGAAGCCGATGTCTCAAATGCGGCGACATCGCCTTCCCCCAAAAACCGCGATGCGCCCGTTGCGACGGCACGAAAACCGAAGGAAGGCTCCTGAGTCCCCGGGGCAGAATCTATTCCTACACCATCCTCAGACAGGCCCTGCCCGGGTACCGGTTGCCCAATATCATCGCCATGGTCAAGTTGCCCGAGGACGACCATCTCATGATTCTCACCCAGATCAGGGACTGCACCGAGGATGAGGTCAACGTGGGCTTGGAAGTCGAATCCATAGTCGAGGAACTGTTCACCACCCCCTTGGGTGAGGGTGTCATCGGTTACGCTTTCAGACCGGTCAGAGGAGCGGCGTGACATGCGGGATGTTTTCGTCATCGGCGCGGGCATGACCCGGTTCGGGCTTTACGACGGTCGCCGTCTGCCCTCGAAATCGGTCCATGAACTGGGCATGGAGGCCTGCCTGGCCGCCCTGGATGACTCGGGGGTCAACCATCGTCGCATCGAGGCCGCCTTCTCCGGGAACGTCACCTCGGCGCCGAACTGCGGCCAGATGATCCTTTCCCTTTGCGGCATCTCGGGCATTCCGACCTTCAACCACGAAAATGCCTGCGCCAGCGGTTCCGCGGCCTTCAAGCATGCGGTCGATTCCATCGCCAGCGGGATATGCGATCTGGCCCTGGTTGTGGGAGCGGAATGCTGGAGCTTTACCCGAGCCATGGGCAGCCCGGCGGCCATGGCCGGTCTGGTGGCGCCGGCTCCGGGACTGAATCTGAACCAGGATATCGCCGGCGCCTTCGGCCCCGCCTTGCTGGCCCTGGTGGGGCGGGCCCACATGGCCGAATACGGCACCACGCCGGAGCAGTTGGCCTTGATCGCCGTTAAAAACAAAAGGAACGCCGCCCGAAATCCTCTGGCCCAGTTCCAGAAGGAGGTCAGCCTGATCCAGGTCCTGGATTCCCGCATGATCAGCGATCCCTTGACCAAGCTCCAATGCTGCCCTCATACCGACGGCGCGGCCGCGGTCATCCTGGCCAGCGCCGACGCGGCCCGGCAAGGCGCCCGACAACCGGTCAAAATCGCCGCCTCCGCCATGAAATCCGCTTCCTACAAAGGCCTCGAAGGCCGGCTCAGCGGTTTGAAATGCTTCGAACTGTCCGCCCGGGCCGCTTACGAAGCCGCCGGCATCGGTCCGGATGACGTCGACGTGGTGGAACTGCACGACGACTTCACCTCGGTCGAACTGGTGGCTTATGAAGACCTGGGCCTGTGCCCCCGGGGTGAGGCCGGCCGCTTCATCGAGGAAGGGCGGTCCGATTATGGCGGTCAGGTCGTGGTCAACCCCAGCGGCGGTCTGCTGGGGAAAGGGCACCCCTTGGGAGCCACGGGCGTGGCCCAGATCGTGGAACTGACCTGGCAGCTACGGGGAGACTGCGGGGTCCGTCAAGTCGAAGGAGCCCGGGTCGGCCTGGCTCACAATGGCGGAGGCATCGGGGAAGGATTCGAACCCGGAATCGCGACGATCACCCTGTTGACCCGTTGAGCGGTCCGGGTTCTCCGGCCGGGACAGGGATATTACAACCGCCGGATCATGACCAGGGCGTCTTCATGGTCTTCCGAGTAATAGTTCCGGCGCTTTCCGGTCAGGACGAAGCCGGTCTGATAGTACAGCCGTTGGGCCGACGCATTGGACGGCCTGACTTCGAGAAAGACCTCCGCCGCCCCCCTTTCCCGGCCGTATTCGAACATATATTCAAGCAACAGGCGGCCGACCCCTCGCTGGCGAACGTCCGGTTTGACCGCAATATTCAGGACGTGAATCTCCGGACGGACCAGCCAGAATATCAGATATCCCAGGACCTCCTCCCGGATTCGGGCCACCAGGCAGATGGCGACGGCCCGGCTCAACTCGACCTCGAAACCACTCCGATTCCAGGGGCGCCGATATGAAGCCTGTTCGATGCCCAGCACCTCGTCCAGGTCCTCATCCCGCATCGGTTCGATGGAGACCAGTTCGATCATCAACCTGGCGGCTCAACGGCTCAGCAGGGCCAGTGCCAGCAGGAACACCAGCCCGAAAATCTTCTCGGACCTTTTCACGTTGACGTTGCTCAAGGCCGAAGCGATGCCGATCAAAGGCAGAAACAGGAACATCAGTTCGCAGGCTCGCAGCAAGGGCGGGGTCAGCACCGGATAGAGCCGGCTCAGGACCACGACGACCACCGGCAAGGACAGCAGCAGAAAAACCGTGCCGTGTAAAAAGGCAAAACCCAGCCCGGCCATGTTCAGGCCGGGTATTTGGCGGTAGCGCCCGGCGGAGACCGCCAGTTCGGCCCGGCGGGCCAGCATGACGTTCGCCCGCCGAAGACCGCCTTCTAAAAACGTGGCCAAACGGGCCAGTGGAAGGGCCAGCAGGAATGCCAGCACGATCAGGGAACGGGAGTCATGGCCGATGATTCGCCCGGACAGGATGGCCCCGGCGGTGATCAGGACGGCCGCCAGGCATTCATTGGGAGGAATGTACCCCCCCAGGGGAGGTCGGCCGATCCAGATCAGTTCAAGAAGCAGGCCGACGACCAGGCCGATGACCGGCTGGCCGAGAAACAGGCCGATCAGGGGCCCGGTGACGAGGGGACGGGAAATCATCAGTTGAAAGGCTGCCGTCCGGTCCAGGCAGATGAGACCGCCGATCAGGCTGACCAGAATCAGTTCCGACCACATCAACCGTTCATTATCTGACTGAGGTTTGCTTCCACGGTCTGGTTCATCCGGCACATGCTGTCCTGGGGCACCCGCCGGGCCTCGAGCATGACCCCGTTGTCGCTGAGTTCCTTGAGCAGATTGAGGTCGAGGTCGTCGAGACAGACCGAGCAGGTCAGTTGAGTCCGGCCGCTGGGGCAGTGGATGTTTCCCAGGTTGAGCCAATCGAACCGGAGCCCTTGGCGACGGGAAGCCAGCGCATCCTGGATGTTGGCGAACAGGAGGATGACCCGTTTATCGTCCCAGGCGCCGGTCTCCCCCTTGATCGCGGCTTCCTTGACCTTGACGATCTCGACTTCGATGGACGGAGGTACGGCCATGGTCATGATAGCCTGCTCCATCGGGTCTTCAGCCACCCGGTCGTTGGCCACGACCAGACAGTCGGCCCGGGTGTAAGGCAACCAGGCCTCGACAACCTGGCCGTGTATCAGACGACAATCAACTCGGGCGAGTACGATTCCCACTAATTCACCTGGTCTCCGTTCAATGCGAGTTGCGCTGGCTGAGTATCTGTCCGGCCACGTTGATACTGCTCCGCCCGTACTCTCCGACGGTTTTGGCCAGATCGGCCAGGGTTAATTTCTCCCGATGCTGGGTCAGCTTGATGAGCATGGGCAGGTTGACGCCGGTCAGGACCTCGACCCGATTGTCGGCCAGAAATGACAGACTGAGGTTAGACGGGGTCCCGCCGAACATGTCCGTCAGGATAATCACGCCCCGCCCCGCATCCACGGACTTGATCGCCGCCGCGATTTGAGCCCGCATGTCCTCCGGGGTGGCCTGTCCGCCGACGGACACCGAAGCGGAATGGTCGATCCGGCCGAGAATGAACTCGGCCGTGGATATCAGTTCGGCCCCTAAACGGCCGTGGGTCACAACGACGAAACCAATCATGATGCTAAGTGCCTGCCAGATAACTCACGGTGTCTGACCGATAGATTGTCCACCTGCCTGCCCAGTCTGGCGGCCAGTTCGTTGACCACGGTCACGGAACGATGCTGGCCGCCTGTGCAACCGATGGCAATGGTCAAATACGACTTGCCTTCCCGTTTGTAAAGCGGGATGAGGCCTCCCAACAACGCGGTCAACTCGTCGACGAACCGGGCGGCCTCAACGTCCGAAAGAACATATCTTATAACCGCTTTATGGTTCCCGTCAAGGTCCCTGAGTTCGTCCAGATAGTACGGATTGGGCAGAAAGCGGACGTCCATGACGATATCCGCTTCGGATGGCAGTCCGTGTTTGAACCCGAAGGACATCAGTTCGATGGACATCTCCCGAGCCGCAACGGGATCGATAAACTTTTTCTCGATGAGTTCCCGGAGCTGGTGCACGTTGAGACGGGTCGTATCGATGATCTCGTCGGATGCTTCCCGAACCGGCTCCATCAACTGTTTTTCCCGGCGGATACCTTCCAGCAGGCTGCCGTCGGCCGCCAGGGGGTGAGGACGCCGGGTCTCTGAAAATCGTTTGACCAGCGCCTCGTCCGAGGCCTCGAAAAAGATGATCTTCAGATCATAGTTCTCGGAACGGAGCTGCTTGAAGACCTGGGGGAAATGGTTGATGAACTGCCGCTCCCTCATGTCCATGACCAGGCCCAACTTGTTGACTTCCGGGTTGGCCTCGTCACGCAAGGCCAGAAACTTGGGCAGAAGCAGAACCGGAAGATTGTCGATACAGAAGAAACCAGCGTCTTCCAGGGCGTTCAGGGCGGTCGTCTTGCCCGATCCCGAAAGCCCCGTCAGAATCATGATGCGGCCTATTTTCTGATCGTGCACCATCCCACTCATTACCCGTTTGAACCGTTGGCGGGCGGCGGGTCGTGCCCGCCCCCGCCCTGGCCGGTTGAATCAGAAATCATCGTCTCTGGCCGATATGAGTTCGTACATCTCCCGGGCGTCCCGGGCGGCCATGAATTTCTGACGAAAGCCCGAATCCTTCAAGAGCCGTGATATTTTGGCCAACGCCTTGAGATGAATCCCGGCCGAGTCCTCCGGCGCGACCAGCAGAAAAAAGAGCTGCGTCGGCTTGCCGTCCATGGAGTCGAAATCCACGCCCTCCAGGCTTCGGCCGCAGGCGATGGTCAGCTTCCGGCAATCACGACACTTGCCGTGAGGAATGGCGATGCCGTCCCCTATCCCGGTGCTGCCGAGCTTCTCCCGTTCAAGCAATACATTAAGCAGCGGCTCCGGTTTGAGCTTTTCGCTCTCGGCGACGACATGGCACAGTTCTTCCAGAACCTCTTTTTTGTGCTTGCCCTTCAGTTCCGGTATAACGGCCGTCGGCTTGAGTATATCGAGCAACTTCATCAATAACTTCCCGTCAGGACAGGGTTTCGATCAGTCCGTAGTTGCCGTCATCCCGCAGATACAGGACATTGATCTTTTCCGTGATCGCGTTGGTGAAAACCAGGAACTTCTCGCCGGACACGTCCAGCTGCATGACCGCCTCATCCAGATCCATGGGCTTGGCGTAAAGCTGTTCGGCCCGTATGACTTGGGGACCGCTTTCGGCCTCGTCCGAGGTATCCGGGGCGATGACGTCGATCCGGACCTCCTTGGCCTTGACCCGTTTGGAGCCCTTGTTGCGGTTCTTCATCTTCTGCCTCAGGCGCTTGACCTGACGCTCGAGCTTGTCGACCACCATGTCGATGGCGGAGTACATATCTTCCGTCTGTTCTTGGCCGTTGATCTTGATGCCGTCGCAGACAATGGTCACGTCGGCCATGTGTCTGAATTTCTCAACCGACAATACGACATGGGCCTCGAGGGCGGAATCAAGATACTTCTCGACTCGGCTGATCTTGTCCCGGGCGTAATCCTTCAAAGCGTCGGAAGGCTCCATGTGTCGAAAGGTGACGGACAGTTGCATTGGCTAACTCCTTGAACCTATGGTTATTCGCGGCCCCCATCCAGGGTCGCAACGATCAATAATGCTTCTTCCTTCTGTTAGACGAGGCGATTCCCAGCATCTCCCTGTACTTGGCCACGGTGCGGCGGGCGATATCGATGTTGGCCCCGCGCAGAATCTCAACAATTCGCTGGTCGGACAACGGCTTCTTGGGGTCCTCGACCGCGATGATCTGCTTGATACGGTTTTTGACGCTTTCCGAGGCCATGGACTCGCCGTGAAACCGGTTGATGGGGCTGTCGAAGAAAAACTTGAGTTCGAAAAGCCCCTGGGGCGTGTGGACGTATTTGTTGGTTGTCACCCGGCTTATCGTGGATTCGTGAAGCTGAACGTCCTCGGCCACGTCTCGGAGGACCAGCGGCCTGAGGTACTCGACGCCCTTGTCCAGAAATTCCCTCTGGAATTTGATTATGGACTCGGTGACCCGATAAATCGTACGCTGCCGTTGGTGGATGCTGCGGATGAGCCAGACGGCCGAACGGAGCTTGCCCTGAATGTAGTCCTTGGCCTGAGGCGTGACTGAATCCTTGTCACCCAAAATATCCCGGTAATACTGACTGACCCGGAGCTTGGGCAGGCCGTCCTCATTGAGGACGATGACGTAGTCGTCCCCCATCTTGTATATGAACACGTCGGGACTGATATACTGGGGTTCCTCGTTATTGTAAATCCGCCCCGGTCTGGGATCGAGATAGAGGATGACCCGTTCGGCCGCGAACACCGCCTCCTTGCTGACCTTCAACTGCCTGGATATTTTCTGGTAGTTCTTGTTTTCCAGATCATGGATGTGTTCGGCGACCACCCTGGCCGCCAGGCTGTCTCCCAGGTCCATGTGACGAAGCTGAATAAGCAGGCATTCCTGGAGATTTCGCGCGGCCACTCCCACCGGGTCCAGTTCCTGGACCCGGGCCAGGATACGCTCGACCCTCTCGACGGATACGCCTTCCAGTCCGGCAATCTCCTCGATCGTGGCCGCCAGGTACCCGTCGGGCTCGAGATTGCCGATGATCTGCACCCCGATCAAGCGGTCCGCGTCGTCCAGGTCCGTCAGCCGCCACTGCCAGATGAGATGGTCGGTCAGGGTAATGGGGGCGGAAACGAAGTTATCGAAAGAAGGGACCTCGGACGGGACCTCTCGAGTGTTCGGCGCCGACGGGGTGGAACTGTACTCGCCCAGGTAACTCTCCCACTCCATGTCCTCGCGCAGGCGTTCCTCTTCGACCCGCACCTCGGCCACGTCGTTCTGGGGCTTTTCGATGGGTTGTTCTTCGGCCGCCGCGCCTATATTCTCGGCCTCGAAATCTTCTTCGCTCGGACTTTCGTCCAGGACCGGGTTCTCCTCCAGTTCCTGGTTGATGGCTTCCACCAACTCCAGCCTCGAAAGCTGCAACAGCTTGATGGCCTGCTGTAGCTGCGGGGTCATCACGAGCTGTTGGGTCAGTTTAAGATTTTGCCTCAGTTCCAGGGCCATAGAATCATCAATTCCCAATGCTGGTGTTACAAGGTAAACTGTTCTCCCAGATACGTCTTACGGGCCGTCTCACTGGCGGCCACCTTCGCCGGCGATCCCTCCTCCAGGACCACTCCACCGCTCAGGATGTAGGCCCGGTCGCAGACGCCCAATGTCTCCCGAACGTTGTGGTCGGAGATCAACACGCCGATGCCTCGTTGTTTCAACTGGCGGATGATCCCCTGAATGTCAATGACCGCGAGGGGGTCGATGCCGGCAAAGGGTTCATCGAGCAGGATAAAGGCCGGCGAGGTGACCAGGGCCCGGGTGATCTCGACCCGTCTCCGTTCACCCCCGGACAAGGACCAGGCCCGGCTCCGGGCCAGATGCGTAATGCCCAGTTCGGCCAACAGGTCCTGCAACCTGCTCTGTTGCTCCTCGTGCGGCAGGCCCAGCGTCTCCAGGATGGCCAGGATGTTCTCCTCGACCGTCAGCTTGCGGAATACGCTCGCCTCCTGGGGCAGATAGCAGATGCCCTGGCGAGCCCTTTTGTACATGGGGGTTCGGGTGATGTCCCGATCGTCGAGATAGACGTGACCGCCGTCGGGCTGCACCAGACCGACGGTCATATAGAAAGTGGTCGTCTTTCCGGCGCCGTTCGGCCCGAGAAGCCCGACGATCTCACCACTTTCCACACTCATATGCACCTGGTCCACGACCCGCTTGCGGCCGTAATTCTTGACCAGGCCCTCAAGGCGCAGTCGGACCCGTTTCCCGCCCCGCATCCCCTCGGATCGTTCCTCCGGAGACACAGTCGTCTCGATAACGGAGGCTGGTGTCACCGTTTTCCACTCCCGTCCGTTTCCGCGGCCGAATCCGCCGTCCTCGATCTGGCTCCTTTGGCGGCCGGGTTTGCACCCACCTTGGACCGCTCGTAAAACGTGGCGTTGACGCGTTGGCTGGCCCCTCCCTCGACCAGACTCCGCTCGTCGTCCAAAAACATGGTAATCCGCTTGCCCGTCAACACATCACTGTCTCGCCAGACCCTCGGCTCACCGGTCAGGATGAAAACCCGCGGCTCCTGTTTGGTCAGATAGACACCCTTCTCGGCCATGGCCACGCGGTCACCCTTGGTAATCTTTACGTTGCCCTCGAGGTCCACCCTGGAAATCTCGTTGCCCCCGCCGGCATCATCCTCCGATTCGCTTCCGGCTCCCTCGACTCTGCCCGACGCACGACGGCTGTCCGGCTCGGACTCGACGTAATAGACCCGCATCAGATCGCAATGCATGACCACGTCGTCCTGACGAGCCACCACGCTACCGGTGAAAACAACGACCTTCTCCTTGTCGTTCGCTTCCATCCGGTCCGCGGTAATGTTGATCGGTTTGTCGGATGTCTTGCCCGGTGATTTTCCGGCCGGGGCCTTGGTCTCGCTGCCGGCGCCCCGGACCGGACGGTCTTCGGCCCCGAGCGGAAGCCCCCCTCCCCATAACAATACAAGGACCAGAACGAACAAAACGGCGCAGGATTGATATATTTTCATTAACTCACTTGTTTTATTACATCTTTTTCTTGGTAGACTTGACCAGAACTCGAGGATTCCTCAAAACTGTCATCCGGCTGTCCTTCATGTCCACCCTTAAACCGTATCCATCAAGATCGTACCGGGGACCGCGGATCTGAAAAAATTCATCGGTGTACAGCCGGGCCTGCTTCACGTCGTAGCCCAACTCCTGAACCGTCAGAAGGTAGCCCTTGTGGTCGAGGACGCGGACATTACCTATCACCTTGATGTTTTTCTCTTTTTTGTCATAACGAGCCTGCCGGCCCGTCACCAGCACCAAGCCGCCGTCGGTATTGAAGGTAATCCGAACATCGTCGAAAACCATGAGCTTGGAGGTTTTGAAGCTCCTGAGCGTCTTCGCTTCCAGGGTCCAGTCCTGCTTGCCGGCGGCCACTTCGGTGTAGTTGACGTCCGAAAGCTGCATATCGACCTGACTGGGCAGGGACCCGGTCCCCGGTGAGGTCCTGAAACCGATGGGGCTTTCCTGAAAGAAAAGTCCCAGACTGATCGAGACCAGGCCTAGCAGAACGAATAAGAGAAAAAATTTGATTCTATTCATCCCCAAGGCCCCATCTATCTCTTTTGCTCCCCCAAACCGATTAGCTTCTCATTAAATAATTATAAACCTGGGGGACGATGCTGTAAAGCAAAAATTGTGCCGAATAAAAGAGCAAGTCACTGGAAATTGCATAGGTATTGAAGCTGTCGACCGCAAGCCTCGGGGAATCTTCGACGGACAAGGGGGAAATCCATTTTGGGGAACCGCGGGCTAACCGCTCCGAAAGCCTCGGGAAATGGGTTCGCCTTGCGGATTCGAGTGCGTGGGGAAAAGGGACCGGGGTATTCAGGACAGGTCTCATATCTCAGGGCCCGGATCGAATCGGGCCAGGACTCGATCCCAGAGTCCCTGGGCCTTGAGTATCACCTCGATCATCTCCCGGACCGCGCCCCGTCCGCCTGTGGCCCGGCTGACGTAGTGGGCCGCGGCCCGAACTTCAGGGACCGCGTCCGCGGGGGCCAGGGCCAGTCCGACGCGGCGCATGACC